>NZ_JBWBYV010000063.1:0-32231 GCF_056174685.1 Janthinobacterium sp. BHSEK | reverse complement strand
TGATCCAGTCGTCGATCAATGGCATCAAGACCTTTTCCGATACGGGTTCCTCGGTGGCCGCCACTATTGATGGCGACGGCAAGCTCAGCGTGGCATCAGCCCGTTATGGCTCCGTCTCCAATATTGCCATTTCGAATGGCACGGGCACGCCCATCGACGGCCTGTTCGGCGGCGCCACGCCAACCGTCGGCACTGACGTGGCCGGCACCATAGGCGGACAACCGGTCGTCGGGTCCGGCCAGAGTCTGACTGGGGCCGCCGGATCGCCAGCGGAAGGTTTGAAAGTAGAAATTACCGGCGGCACCATCGGTTCACGCGGCAATATTAGTTTTTCGCAAGGCTACGCTTATCAGCTGAACAATCTGGCCACGTCCTTTCTCGGCACGGGCGGCATGATCACCAGCCGCACCAAAGGCATCAACGACAGCATCACGCAAGTGGCCGAGCAACGCCAGCGTTTCTCGGACAAACTGAGCACGATCGAGGCGCGCTACCGCGCCCAGTATTCGCGCCTTGACGTGACTCTGAGCAGCCTGGCGACCACGCAATCATATTTGACCCAGCAGCTGGCCGCCATCGCCGCCAACCGTTAAGCCCAATCATCAGGAGAATTACATGTTTGGAACCCAACAACGCGGCGTCAACGCCTATGCCAAGGTCGGCCTGGAAACGGGCATCGTCTCGGCCTCGCCGCACAAGCTGATCGTGATGCTGTACGACGGCGCCCTGGTGGCCGTGCTCAGCGCGCAAGTGCACATGAAATCGGGCAATGTGCCGGAAAAAGGCAAGTCCATCTCGAAAGCCATCCAGATCATCGACAATGGCTTGCGCGCCAGCCTGGACAAGGACGCGGGCGGCGAGATCGCCGAAGGCCTCGACGCCCTGTATGAATACATGAGCGCGCGCCTGCTGATGGCCAACCTGAACAACGATATCAGCGTGCTGGAAGAAGTGCAGCGCCTGCTCACCGACTTGCGTGAAACCTGGAACGCCATTGGTTCCACCCCCGCCGCCATTCCCGGCGCCGATCTGAAACGTATGCCCAGCCTTGCGAGCGCCTGATCCATGATGACCCATCAAGAAGTCCTGACCACCTACGAAACCATGCAGTCCCTGACGGGCCGGATGGTGACCGCCGCCGGCAACGCCGACTGGGACGCGCTCGAAGCGCTGGAGCAGCAAGTCAGCGCGCATGTGGCCGCGCTGAAGGCGAATGAAGCAAAAATCGTGCTGGAAAGCGCCGGCCGCCAGCGCAAGGTCGCCCTGATCAAGCAGATCCTGGAAGACGACCGCAAGATCCGCGACCTGACCATGCCGTGGATGGCGCAACTGTCCAAGCTGATCAGCAGCACCGGCACCGAGCGGCGCCTGGTCAACGCCTACGGCGTCTAAACGCCCACGGGGCAAGGTCAGCTATCATGTTGCCGAAGATGGATGCGATCGGCATGACACCCTTGACCCCGGTCAAGGTCACGCGTCCGGCCGATGCCGTGGCCGACCCGCGCCAGGCGGAGTTCCAGCGCTCGCTGCAGGGACTGATCGGCAAATCCATGCAGGGACAGGTGCTGGCCCGCATGGGCGACGGCAGCTTCCTCGTGCGCGTGGCCGGCACGCCGGCCCGCATGCAGCTGCCGGCCGGCGCCCAGGCGGACACGGAAATCCCGCTGACCTTGATCGGCATCAATCCCCGCCCCTCTTTTCAAATCGGCAATAACCGCGACCAGCCCGCCGGCACCCTGCTGACGTATGCGGACGCGGAAGCCGAGCCCGAGGCAGCCGACCTGCGCGGCCCCCAGGCCGGCGCCGCCCAGGCCGGCACGCGCGCCAGCAGCACGGCCGCCACCCTGCTCAGCCGCGCACCGCTGACGCCGGCCAATCTGCTGCCCGCCCTGGCCGGCGACACGCCGGCGCCCGAACTGAGCACCACCGCGCGCGCCATCAGCAGCGTGCTCAGCCAGGCGGAAAGCGTGCCCGGCGCGCCCCTGGCGCTGGTCGGCAAGACGCCGCTGATGACCACGCCGGGCGCCAATCCCGCCCAGGTGGCGCAGAAACTGCAGGATGCCGTCGGCAGCAGCGGCCTGTTCTACGAATCGCACGTGGCCGAATGGGCCGAAGGCAAGCGGCCGCTGGCCTCGCTGCTGCTGGAGCCGCAAATGCAGAAGGCGGCACAGGGCGACATCCCAAGGACGGGCACCGACCTGGCATCGGCGCAACTGATCAATCTGCAGCTGCATACGCACGAACAGGCGCGCGTGCAGTGGCAAGGCGAAGCATGGCCCGGCCAGAAGATGCAGTGGGATATCAGCCGCGATGCGCCGGAGGGACAGCAGCACGAGGGCCGTGACGGAGACGAGGAAGCGACGGCCTGGCGCAGCAATGTGCGCTTCCAGTTCCCGCTGCTGGGCGACTTGGCGGCGCACGTGGTGTTGCAGGGCGGCAGCGTGGCCATACAGATGCAGGCCGGCAGCGAAGCCAGCGCCGACACCCTGCGCCAGCATGCGGCGCGCCTGGAAGCGTCGCTAGCCGCGGCCGGCTGGCCATTGTCATCGTTGACGATCGCCGGCAAGCCGCAGGCAGCGGCTGGAGAAGACGATGCTTGACGACACCAAGCGCAAGGTGCCGCAGACGGCCGTCGCCCTCGCCTACCAGAGCGGCACGCCGGCGCCCAAGGTGGTGGCCAAGGGCAGCGGCCTGATCGCGGATCAGATCATCAGCACGGCCCGCGAACACGGCGTCTTCGTGCATGAATCGAAGGAATTGGTGGCCTTGCTGATGGATGTCGACCTGGACCGCCAGATTCCGCCGGGCCTGTATCGGGCGATTGCGGAACTGCTGGCCTGGTTATATCATATTGAATCTGCGAATGGCGGGCCCATCCCGCCGCCGCCCGACACCAGCGTCAACCTCACCGATACATAGACAGGCATCAATGCAAGCACATATTATGGATTCCGGCCTCGAAAACTGGCACGATTTTGAAGTGGAATCGCGGCGGGAAATCATCGCCTTGTTGCGTGGCATCAGCGAAAAGAACCAGCTGATCCGCATGCTGATCCACGGTGAATCCGATGTGTGCGTCACTTCCATCCTGGAAGTCGATGCCGAACGCAATACCGTCATCCTCGACCGTTCC
Organism: Janthinobacterium sp. BHSEK; assembly: GCF_056174685.1. Taxonomy (NCBI): domain Bacteria; kingdom Pseudomonadati; phylum Pseudomonadota; class Betaproteobacteria; order Burkholderiales; family Oxalobacteraceae; genus Janthinobacterium; species Janthinobacterium sp. BHSEK. Next base: position 29,098 of record NZ_JBWBYV010000063.1, on the reverse strand, counting down.
GTGAACGCCGACCAGAACCGGCGCATGGTGGCCGCCACGGGCATCTCGTTTGAAACCTCGCTCGACAAGATCCGCATCCTGTTTGCCAGCGCCCTGGTGGAAGAGTGCAACTACGGCGGCACGCCCGCCTTGAAAATTGCCATTCCAGAAACATTGATCCGCTTGCAGCGGCGCGAGTATTACCGCATGACGACGCCCGTGAGCAATCCCGTGCGCGTGGCGATTCCCCTGCCCCCCTCGCTGGGCGGCGCCGACACGCTGTTCCCGCTGGCCGACATCAGCTGCGGCGGCATCGCCATCCTCGACAATAAACTGATGCTGGGCGAGACCATCGGCAGGGACTATCCCGGCTGCCGCATCGACTTGCCCGACGTCGGCATCGTCACCGCAACTTTGCAAATTCGCAATTCGCTGGACATGACCCTGCTGAACAACAAGCTGAACCGCCGCCTGGGCTGCCAATTCGTCGACCTGCCGCGCAGCATGCTGGCGCACGTGCAGCGCTATATCACGCGCCTTGAACGAGAACGTAATGCGCGCATGGCGGGGCTGGGTTAATTCAATCTAGAGTCAAAGCTTAACGTTTCGCAAAAGCGTAGCGAGCGGCGATGATTTGCGGCCGAGACGCGCAGCTGTGCTATAGCACAGCGAGCATCGCAGGCCGCAAAGCGCGCCGCGCAGTAGCTTTGGCGATACGTTAAACCTGCATATTCATGATCTCATGATATGCCGACACTAATTTATTGCGCACCTGCACCGTCGCCTGGAATTCGATGCTCGACTTCTGCATCGACACCATCACGTCCGACAGGCTGACCTTTTCGTCGCCCATGGTAAAGCGCTGGCCCAGCGCCGACGAGGCCTTCTGCGCGCCGCTCACGGAGTCCAGCGCGCTCTTGAAGGCATCGGCAAAATTCACCTTCGCCGCCGGAGCCTCGGTCTGGATCGCCGGTATTTTCGCCTCCGGCCGCGTGGCCGCCGACTTCAGTTGCGCGATCATCGCCTCGATCCTGCTGCTATCGATACCGCCTGTTTTCACTTCGCCTCCCGATTCTGGTCTGCTGCATAACTGTTCCTTGCCTGTTGCACCCAGAGAACAAAACTCCAGCCTGCAAGGCAACGACGGGTACAATAACTTCCGTCACATGTTGCCAGGGTTCCACAATACCAGCGCCAACGCCAGCCGCTCGGCCGAGCAGGCGGCAAAAGCGCCTTCTATTTGGACGATTGAAGCGCGTGACAGTGGCGGATAATTCTGCATATCGCCCCTCCTCCAGTGGAAGCGGCCCCCACGCATTACCTAATATACGTATATACACGCGCCCCGGAAGGCAATCATGGCTGTAGCCGAAGAAATCGATGTGAACCGCATACCGCCGGAACCGGCGCCTGCCCGCTCGCCCGTGGAATCCGTGCAAGCCTTCGCCAAGACGCCGATGGGCAAGAATTTCCTGCGCGGCCTGGGCGTGGCGGCGCTGATCGCCATCGGCGTGGCCCTGTACATGTGGAACCAGCCGCCCGAGTACAAGGTGCTGTTTTCCAACTACACGGACCGCGACGGCGGCGCCATCACCGCATCGCTGGACCAGCTGGGCATCAAGCACAAGTTTTCCGAAGGCGGCGGCGCCATTCTCGTGCCGTCCGAGCAAGTCCACGACGCGCGCCTGAAGCTGGCGGCGCAAGGCTTGCCGAAGGGCGGCAACGTGGGCTTCGAGCTGATGGAAAACCAGAAGCTGGGCGTATCGCAATTCCTGGAACAGGTCAATTTCCAGCGCGCGCTCGAGGGCGAGCTGGCGAAATCGATCGAATCCGTGTCCGCCGTCGATACGGCCAGAGTCCACCTGGCCCTGCCCAAACCATCCGTCTTCGTGCGCGAACAGCAAAAACCGACGGCTTCGGTGCTGCTGAACCTGCATCCGGGCCGCGGCCTGGACCAGCTGCAGGTGAGCGCCATCGTGCACCTGGTGGCGTCCAGCGTGCCGGAATTGCTGCCGATCAATGTCACCGTGGTCGACCAGGCCGGCACCTTGCTGTCGAACCAGGAAAAGGATAAGGACCGCGCCAACGGCATCAAGAGCCTGGATCCGAACCAGCTGAAGTACGTGCAGCAATTGCAGCAAAGCGTGATCAAGCAGGTCGAATCGATCTTGCTGCCCATCGTCGGCGAAGGCAATGTGCGCGCCGAAGCGACGGCCGATGTTGATTTTTCGCAAAGCGAGCAGGCGGCCGAAACCTACAAGCCGAACTCGCCGCCGGAAGCGTCCACCATCCGCAGCCAGCAAACGAGCGAATCGACGGGCGCCGGCAATGCCAACCCGTCCGGCGTGCCGGGCGCGCTGTCGAACCAGCCGCCGGGCGTGGCCACGGCGCCATTGACGGCCGAGGCGCCGGGCGCCCCGGGCGGCGCGCCGACGGCGCCGACGCAAAAGGAATCGACGACGAATTACGAAGTCGACAAGACCGTGCGCTACGAACAGAAATCCATGGGCGGCCTGCGCCGCCTGTCGGTGGCCGTCGTCGTCAACTACCGCCGCAGCTTCGACAAGGATGGCAAGGTCACGGTCAAGCCGATTTCCCCTGCCGAAATGGTCCAGATCAATAATCTGGTCAAGGAAGCGATGGGCTACAACAAGGAACGCGGCGACAGCTTCAGCGTGGCCAACTCGCCGTTCGACGGCATCGACCGCGCGCCGGAAGGCAAGCTGGAGTGGTGGCGCGACCCGGCCAACTTGCCGCTGGCCAAGGAACTGGCAAAATTCCTCATCACGGCCCTGATCCTGCTGTATATCTTCATCAAGATCGTGCGCCCGATGCTGCGCCCCGTGATGCGCAAGATCGACGATTTCGGCGCCCCGCCGCCCGTCATCGAGCCGGAACTGGCCAAGGACGGCGAAGAAAACGAAGTCCTGCTCAGCGAAGCGGAGCTGGAAGAACTGGAAGAAGACACGGCGCGCGGCTACCGCGAAAACCTGGCGATGGCCCGGAAACTGGCGCAGGAAGACCCGCGCGTGGTGGCCAACGTCATCAAAGCATGGATAGGCAATAATGACTGAGACAACGGGACTGCAAAAAGCATCGATCCTGATGCTGGCACTGGGCGAGAGCGAAGCGGCCGAGGTGATGAAATTCCTCGGCCCGCGCGAAGTGCTGAAACTGGGCGCCGCCATGGCCACCATGAAGGGCATCGCGCACGAACAGGTGGTCGAGGTGCTCGGCGACTTCCGCGCGCAGACGGAACTCAATTCCACCGTCGGCCTCGATTCGGACGAATACATCCGACAAGTCCTCACCAAGGCGCTGGGCGACGACAAGGCGTCCGTGCTGCTGTCGCGCATACTGGGCGGCAAGGATGCGTCCGGCATCGAATCGCTGAAGTGGATGGATTCGCAATCCGTGTCCGAGCTGATCCGCAACGAGCACCCGCAGATCATCGCCACCATCCTGGTCCACCTGGAACGCGACCAGGCGTGCGAAATCCTCGGCCATTTCACGGACCGCCTGCGCAACGACGTGGTGCTGCGCATCGCCACCCTGGACGGCGTGCAGCCGGCCGCCTTGCGCGAACTCAACGACGTGCTGACGAAACTGCTGTCCGGTAACGAAAACATCAAGAAATCGTCGCTGGGCGGCGTGCGCGCGGCGGCCGAGATCCTGAACTTCATGAGCGGCGAGCAGGAAGGCTCCGTCATGGACAATATCAAGAATTACGACAATGACATGGCGCAAAAGATCATGGACGAAATGTTCGTGTTCGACAACGTGATCGATATCGACGACCGCGGCATCCAGCTGCTGCTGCGCGAAGTACAGTCGGAAATGCTGATCATCGCCCTGAAAGGCGCCTCGCAGGAACTGCGCGACAAGATCTTCAAGAACATGTCGCAGCGCGCCGGCGAGATGATGCGCGAAGACCTCGAGTCGAAAGGCCCCGTGCGCCTGTCGGAAGTGGAATCGCAGCAGAAACAGATCCTGCAGATCGTGCGCCGCCTGGCGGACGAGGGGCAGATTGTCTTAGGCGGAAAAGGCGAGGATTCGTTTGTCTAATCTGATTCCCAAAGAGCAGCAAACCGCCTACCAGCGCTGGGAAATGACCTCGTTTGGCGACGAGCGTCCCAGCGTGGTGGCGGCGCGCAAGCTGCTCGAACCGGAACCCGAGCCCGAGTTCGACCCATTTGCCGAGCTGCAAGAGGAAGAGCCGGCCCCGCCGCTCGAATACCCGACGCAGGAAGAACTCGACGCCATCCGCGAAGAGGCGCGTGCCACGGCCTTCGAGGAAGGCCGCGCGGCCGGCTATGCGGAAGGCCACGCGGCCGGACATGCCGATGGCCATGCGCAATCGTATGCGGAAGGCAAGGCGGCTTCCGCCATCGAGCTGGCGCACCTGCAGACCATCGCCGTCGACTTCGGCACGGCCGTGCACCAGGCCGACGAACTGATCGCCAATGACGTCATGGAGCTGGCCTTGCAGCTGGCCAAGGGCATGCTGAAGACGGCCTTGCCCGTGCGTCCCGAACTGATGCTGCCCGTGGTACGCGAAGCCATCGAATACTTGCCTGTGCTACAACAACCTGCCTTGCTGATGCTCAACCCGGAAGACGCGCAAGTCGTGCGCGACGGTATCGGCGATGAGCTCGACAAAGGTGGCTGGCGCGTCATCGAAGATCCGTCCGTGGAACGCGGCGGTTGCAAGATCGATACGGCCAGCAACCAGATCGACGCGCAGGCATCCACCCGCTGGCACCGCCTGACGCATGCGCTGGGCAAAGACCTGGACTGGCTGGCGCCGTGAGCGAGCCCGTCAAAGGCCCCACGGCCCATGCGGCGCGCTGGCGCGCCTACCTGAGCGACTGTTCGGCCGTGGTCGGCTTTGTCGAACCGATGCAGATTTCAGGCCGCGTCACGCGCGTGGCCGGCCTGGTGATGGAAGCGGTGGGCCTGCGCCTGGCCGTCGGCGCCGCCTGTACCGTGCCGCTGCCGAATGGCGGCCGGGTCGAGGCGGAAGTGGTGGGTTTTGAAGGCGACCGCCTGTTCCTGATGCCGCAAAGCGACGTCGAGGGCATCGTGCCCGGCACGCGCGTGTTTTCCGTCGAACCGGCCATCCCCCGCCCCGGCAGCGTGGCGCACCCGCGCCGCCGCCCCAGCGACCGCGCGCGCCACCTGCCCGTCGGACCGCAGCTGCTGGGCCGCGTGCTCGACGGCGCGGGCCGGCCGCTGGACCAGCTCGGTCCGCTGCACACGACGGACAGCGCCCCCATCAACGTGCGCCCCGCCAATCCCCTGGGCCGCGCGCCCATCGTCGACACGCTCGACGTGGGCGTGCGCTCGATCAACGCCATGCTGACCGTGGGCCGTGGCCAGCGCATGGGCCTGTTCGCCGGTTCCGGCGTGGGCAAGAGCGTGCTGCTGGGCATGATGGCCCGCTACACGGAGGCTGACGTCATCGTCGTCGGCCTGATCGGCGAACGGGGCCGCGAAGTCAAGGAATTCATCGAGCAAATCCTCGGCCCCGAAGGTCTGGCCCGTTCCGTCGTCGTGGCCGCGCCGGCCGACACGCCGCCGCTGATGCGCCTGCAAGGGGCCGCGTATGCGACGGCGATTGCCGAACATTTCCGCGACCAGGGGCAAAACGTGCTGCTGATCATGGATTCCCTGACCCGCTACGCCATGGCGCAGCGCGAAATCGCCCTGGCCATCGGCGAACCGCCCGCCACCAAGGGCTATCCGCCGTCCGTCTTCGCCAAGCTGCCCGTGCTGGTGGAACGGGCCGGCAATGGCGAGGAAGGCGGCGGCTCGATCACCGCGTTCTACACCGTGCTGACCGAGGGCGACGACCAGCAGGACCCGATCGCCGACTCGGCGCGCGCCATCCTGGACGGGCATATCGTGCTGAACCGGCGCCTGGCCGAGGCGGGCCACTACCCTGCCATCGACATCGAGCAATCGATTTCGCGCGCGGCCCACTCGATCACCACGCATGAACACCAGCAGCAGGCGCGCAAGCTGAAACAGCTGTATTCGCGCTACGAACGCAGCCGCGACCTGATCAGCGTGGGCGCCTACAGCGCCGGCACCGACCCCGTGCTGGACCAGGCCATCGCCCTGCATGAAAAGATCGAAGCGTTTTTACAGCAGCAAATCACGGAACGGGTCAGCATGGACGAGAGCTTGGGGCAACTTACCGCTCTATTCGACTGATTAGGACTTGCATAGCGGGAATATAATCAGCCATGGCTTCTCCTTCCCAACTTGCAACCCTGATCGACCTCGCCCAGCGCGAAACGGACGATTGCGCCAAGCGCCTGGGCGCGGCCCTGAAAGCGCTCGACGATTGCCGCCAGAAGCTCGACATGCTGTCCGGCTACCGCGACGACTATGCCAAGCGTTTCGAGACGAGCATGAGCAGCGGCATCACGCCCATGGCTTACCGCAACTTCCAGGCCTTCATGGTCAAGCTCGACAGCGCCATCCTGGGCCAGCAGCAAGTGGTCGAGCATGCGCAGGCGCGCAGCGAGAATGAAAAGATGCGCTGGCAGCTGGCCGAACGCAAGCGCATGTCGTACACCACCCTGAACAACCGGGCGCAGGAACAAGCGCTGAAGCTGGAAAACAAGCGCGACCAGAAAGCAATGGATGAGCACGCGGCGCGACAAGCCTATTACAAACGCTAAGCAACACTGAGGCAGCATCATGCAAACCCAGCCAATCCCGATTTCCCAGATCGTCTCGCCGAACGCCACGCCGGGCGCCGCCAACCGCAGCCAGCCGTCCACCAGCGGCACGGCGGGCGACTTCCAACGCACCCTGAACCGCCAGATCGAGCAGCGCCAGGCCAGCCGCAATACGGCGCAAGTCCAAGCGCCGGCGGCCCGTCCCGCCAGCCCTCCCGCCGCCGCGCCGTCCACCGCGGCCCAGGCGCCGGCGAACGAAGCGAAGCCGGCGCAAGCGGACACCGAACCGGCCGCCAACGGCGGCCAGCCGGCAGCGCCAGTTGCCGAGGCAGCCGCACAAGCGACCGGCGACAACGCGCCGGCCGAGGCCAGCGTCCCCGCCGAGACAGCACCGCCAGCCGATCCGGCCGCCGACATGCTGGCCCTCGTGGGCAGCATCCAGCTGGCCATCCAGCCGCCAGCGGCCAAGGCCGTGCCGGAACTGCCCGCGCGCGCCGGCGTCAAGGCCGACGGCAAGGGCCCGGCAAGCGGCCCCTTGCTGGCAGCCGGCCAGGGCAGCGGCAAGGCCATCGCCGCCGCGCCAGCGGACGACGGCGACTTTGCCGGCAGCCTGGGCCAGGCCCAAGGCAAGACAACAGCCACGCCAGGCGCCAGCGTCCCAAGCGGCAAGACCGAGCCGGGCAAGCTGGCCATCGACGCGCAACTGGCCGCCAGCGCCAAGGCGGGCGCCGCCGTGGCCGAACCGGTCATCAAGGAAACGCCTGCCGACCTGAGCCGCCTGGCGGCCCAGTTGCAGCCGGGTGCGCTGCAGCAGGCCGCGGCCGCCGTGGCCGTGCCGGCCGACAAGCTGACGGGCCGGGTCGGCTCGCCGGCCTGGGACCAGCAGCTGGGGCAGAAAGTCGTGTGGATGGCGGCCGGCGGCGACCAGAGCGCCACCCTGACCCTGAATCCGCCCGATCTGGGACCCGTGCAAGTGGTCTTGACGGTCACTAATGACCAGGCCGACGCGGCCTTCATGTCGGCCCAGCCGGAAGTACGCCAGGCGCTGGAAGCGGCCATGCCGCGCCTGCGCGAAATGATGAGCGAAGCGGGCATCGCCTTCGGCAGCGCCACCGTCTCGGCGGGCACGCCGGAACAGCAAAACAATGGAGAACGCGCCGCCCCCGGCGAACGCCGTGGCAATGGCCAGGGCGGCGGCGTTTCCGGTGGCGAGATCGCCATCGCGCCGGCGACCGGTACGCGCGGCCGGCCCAGCCTGAGTGCCGTGGATACTTTTGCCTGAAGACAATTCGTCGTCCGCAGGCCACAGGCGCGCCCCACGGCATAACTTTTCGTATAAAAACAGCGAGTTGAGGGCGCTTCCGCCCTCTTTTCACTGCATCCTTCTGCGCAGAATTTGCCGATAATGACATAATGGCGTCGTGATCCACTTCCATGCACCCGAGTACCATTGAAAGCAAATCCAAAAATGAAAGCAGATCCGAAAGCAGATGCAGGCCTGGCCCCCGCCGGCGCCTCGAAAAAGAAGCTTCTGATCATCGTGCTGGCCTCGGTGCTGGTGGCCGGCGGCCTTGGCGGCGGTGCCGCCTGGTACTTCCTGCATGGCAAGGCCGATAAGGAAGAAGCGGCGCCCAACAAGAAAAAACATGCCGCTTCCAAGGCAGGTCCGCCCGTTTTCGTGCCCGTCGATGCCTTCACCGTCAACTTGCAGCCGGAAAATGGCGAGCAATATCTGCAGATCGCGTTTACCCTGCAGGTGGCCAGTCCGGAAGAAATGGATACGATCAAGCTGAACATGCCGAAGGTGCGCAGCCGCTTGCTGTTGCTGCTGTCCGGCAAGAAGGCTTCCGAACTCAATACCGTGGAAGGCAAGCAGCAGCTGGCGGCCGAAATCATCAATCAGGTGAACCAGCCGTTCGAGGACAAAGGGCCGGAGCAGGACGTGACGGACGTATTATTTACCGCATTCATCATTCAATAAGCAGCCATGGCCGATAATTTCCTCTCCCAGGAAGAAGTCGATGCCCTTCTGAAGGGCGTCAACGGAGACCAGGACGACGCGCAGGCGCCGGAAGATGTCACGGGAGTTCGTACCTACAACCTGGCGACCCAGGAGCGCATCGTGCGCGGCCGGATGCCAACGTTGGAAATTATCAACGAGCGTTTCGCCCGGCTGCTGCGCGTGGGCCTGTTCAACTTCCTGCGCCGCAGCGCCGAAGTGTCGGTCGGTTCCGTGCGCGTCTCGAAATACAGCGAGTTCATCCGTAACCTGGTGGTGCCGACCAACCTGAACCTGGTACACATGAAGCCGCTGCGCGGCACGGCCCTGATGGTCTTCGATCCGGGCCTCGTGTTCCTGCTGGTCGACAATCTGTTCGGCGGCGACGGACGCTTTCATACGCGCGTCGAAGGGCGCGACTTTACGCAGACGGAGCAGCGCATCATCCTGCGCATCCTCGACATCGTCTTCGAGGCGTACACCAAGTCGTGGGAGCCGGTCTTCCCCGTCGAGTTCGAATATATCCGTTCAGAAATGAACACGCAGTTCGCCAACATCGCCACGCCGAACGAGGTTGTAGTCGCCTCCACGTTTACGGTGGAACTGGGCTCCGTTTCCGGACAGATTCACTTCTGCATGCCGTATTCGATGATCGAGCCGATCCGCGATTCGCTGACCTCGAGCCTGCAGGGCGAGGCGCTGGAAGTGGACAAGCGCTGGATCCGCCTGATGACGCAGCAGATCCAGATCGCCGAAGTCGAGCTGGTGGCTTCGCTGGGCACGGCGCGGGTGTCGTTCGACGAAATCCTGAACATGAAGGTGGGCGACATCATCCCCCTGAATATCCCCGAACTGATCGCCGCCACCGTCGACGGCGTGCCCGTGATGGATTGCACGTATGGCGTGTTGAACGGACAATATGCGCTCAAAGTCGAAAAGTTGCTGGCTAACGCCGACAATATGAATAACCATTAAGAAATACCCGGGCCGCGCTGCGGCCCGCATCTGTACAACAGGAGAAACACATGTCTGACAACCAAGACGACCAAAGCGCGGAAGACGATTGGGGCGCGGCCATTGCCGAGCAGGCCAAGGCGGAAGCCGAAGCGCTGCAGAACCAGGCCGCCAATACGGCCAGCGCGGCCAGCGCCGCCGTGTTCAAGGACTTTTCCAAGCAGGCATCGAAGTCGGAAACGCACAACGATATCGATTTCATCCTCGACATCCCGGTGCAGCTGACGGTCGAACTGGGCCGCACCAAGATCGCCATCAAGAACCTGCTGCAACTGGCGCAGGGTTCCGTGGTCGAGCTCGACGGCCTGGCCGGCGAACCGATGGACGTGCTGGTGAACGGCTGCCTGATCGCCCAGGGCGAAGTGGTGGTGGTCAATGACAAGTTCGGCATCCGCCTGACCGACATCATCACGCCTTCCGAACGCATCCGAAAATTGAATAAATGAAGCCTGGCCTGTTGATTTCCACTGTGCTGCCGCTGCTGGCGGCATGCAGCATTGCCCACGCGGAACCGGCAGCCGCATCGGCACCGGCGGCCAGCGCCGCCAGCGCTTCCGTCGCGGTAGCAAGCGAGACACCGCCTGTTGCCGCAGCAACGGTGCCGGCCACTTCGCCTGCCGCCGCCCTGCCCGCCATGCCCCCCGGCGCGCCCATGACGATGGCGCCGACAAGCTCGGCCGGCAGCCTGCTGCAAACCATCTTCGCGCTGGTGTTCGTGCTGGCCCTGCTGATCGGCCTGGCCTGGTTCATGAAACGCTATGGCCCCAAGGTCATGGGCGGCAACAGCAAGATGCGCGTCGTCAGCTCGCTCAACCTGGGCGGACGCGAACGCATCGTCCTCGTCGAAGTGGCCGACCAGTGGATCGTCGTCGGCGCCTCGCCCGGCAGGATCAACGCGCTGGCCACCATACCGCGTCAGGAAGGCGAATTGCCGCAACTGGCGACGGCGCAAAACGGCCCCGCGGCCGCCAATTTTTCCGAGTGGCTGAAACAGACCATCGAAAAACGCAATGGGAAATAAGCAGCAGATGGCGTGCTCCACCTTGAAGACTCCCCTGACCTGGCTGCTGGCGGCCGCCGCCCTGGCATTGCCGCTGTGGGCGCTGGCCGAACCGGGCATTCCTGCGTTCAACAGCACGCCGGCGCCGGGCGGCGGCCAGAATTACTCGCTGCCGGTGCAGACGCTCATCCTGATGACGTCGCTCACCTTCCTGCCGGCAGCCTTGCTGATGATGACCTGCTTTACGCGCATCATCATCGTGCTGTCCCTGCTGCGCCAGGCCATCGGCACGCAATCGGCGCCGCCGAACCAGGTGCTGGTGGGGCTGGCCCTGTTCCTGACCCTGTTCGTCATGGGGCCCGTGTTCGACAAGATCTATACGGATGCATATCAACCGTATCAGGAAAACAAGATCAGCATGCAGCAGGCGATGGACAAGGGTGTCGATCCCCTGAAAACCTTCATGCTCAAGCAGACGCGCCAGGCCGACCTGGCCCTGTTCGCCAAGATGTCGCGCTCGGCCGCCCTGCAAGGTCCGGAAGACGTGCCGCTGCGCATCCTCGTACCCGCCTTCGTCACCAGCGAACTGAAGACGGCGTTCCAGATCGGCTTTGCCATCTTCATCCCGTTCTTGATCATCGACATGGTGGTCGCCAGCGTGCTGATGTCGATGGGCATGATGATGATGTCGCCCGCCACGATCTCGCTGCCGTTCAAGCTGATGCTGTTCGTGCTGGTCGATGGCTGGCAGTTGCTGCTGGGCTCGCTGTCCCAGAGTTTTTACTAGGGGAATTACGATGACACCCGAAAGCGTCATGACCCTGGGCCGCCATGCGATGGAAATCACGCTGATGGTGGCCGCGCCCATGCTGCTGGTCGCCCTCATCATCGGCTTGATCGTGAGTATTTTCCAGGCGGCCACGCAGATCAACGAGGCGACCCTGTCCTTCATTCCCAAGCTGGTCGGCATCTTCGTCGCCATCGTCGTGGCCGGTCCATGGATGCTGTCCGTCATGCTCGACTACATGCGCCAGGTATTCACCGGCATCCCGAACCTGGTCGGCTAGGCATGGTGCCGCGGCATACGCCATGCTGACCCTGTCGAGCATCGAACTGAACACGTGGATCGCAGCACTGCTGTGGCCGCTTAGTCGCATCCTCGGCCTGATCGCGGCCGCGCCCCTGTTCGGCAACGCGGCCTTGCCCGCCAGCGTGAAGGTGACCCTCGGTGCGCTGCTGGCCATGATCATCGCCCCCACCGTACCGGCCTTGCCTGCCGTCAATCCGATGTCCCTGCCCGGTCTGCTGATCCTCACGCAGGAGATGCTGGTCGGGCTGGCCATGGGCTTTTCCATCCGCATCGTGTTTTCCGCCATTGAAATGGCCGGTGAACTCAGCAGTCTGACCATGGGCCTGGGCTTCGCCTCGTTCTTCGACCCGCAAACCAAGGGCAGGTCGTCCGCCATCAGCCAGTTCCTCGTCATGCTGGCCACGTTGATGTTTTTGACTGTCAACGGCCACCTGGTCTTGCTGGCGGCGCTGGCGGAAAGCTTCGTCAGCCTGCCGATTTCATCGAGTCCCATCAGCGGCGGCGGTTTCCAGCAATTGGCGGCCTGGGGCGGGGAAATCTTCCGTTCCGGCCTGCAGATTTCGCTGCCCATCATCGCCGCCCTGCTGCTGACCAACGTGGCCCTGGGCATCTTGACGCGGGCCGCGCCGCAGCTGAACATCTTCGGTATCGGCTTTCCCGTCACCCTGGGCGTGGGCTTGCTGGTGATCGGCATGGTCCTGCCCTATCTGGCCACGCCGTTCCAGAACATGTTCCTGCGCGGCATAGAAACGGCGCGGCTGCTGCCGCGCGGCTTTGCCACGCGCGACCGGCCACCCCCGCCCGCGCCGCCGAATCCCCTGCGTCCCGCGCCACCGGCGCCGCTGCCGCCTGCGCGCTGATCAGGGCTGCCAGCCCAGCGCGTGGCGCAACAGCAACGCCGACAGCATGAACATGGTGACGCCGATCAAGCCATCGAGCACTTGCCAGGCCCGGGGCCGCGCAAACCACGGCGCCAGCCAGCGCGCGCCATAGCCCAGCGATGCAAACCACAGCAGGCTGGCCGCGCTGGCGCCGGCGATGAAGCAGCCGCGCAGCGCGCCCGGCTGCTGGGCGCCGATGCTTCCCACCAGCAATACCGTATCCAGATAGACATGGGGATTGAGCAAGGTAAATGCGGCCGCCTGGGCCAGGATGGCGCCCAGCGCCAGCCCGGCACCGCCTTCGGCCGCGCGCAGTTGCTGCGGCCGGCGGGCGCGCCGCAGGGCTTGCCAACCGTAGACGGCCAGGAAAACGGCGCCGCCCAATGCCAGCGCGCTGGCCAGCAAGGGGCGCTGCCCCAACGCATGGGCCATGCCCAGCACCCCGGCGCCGATCAGCGCCGCATCGGCCAGGGCGCAAAACAGCACGATGGCGCCCACATGTTCGCGGCGCAAGCCTTGCCGCAGAACAAAGGCATTTTGCGAGCCGATGGCAACGATGAGTCCCAGGCCCAGGGTCAAGCCCTGGAGAAAGACGGAAAAGACGGGTGGGGTGGCGGCGGTCAAGAGTGTCATGCACGCATCTTGCCTGCCCGATAAAATGAAGGCAAACTACCTTTTCTGTTGCCAATTAAGGAAAACTTCATTCATGCTCGACTATGCATCGCTCAGCGCCCTGGCCGCAGTGATCCGTGAAGGCAGTTTCGAGCGCGCGGCACGCGCCTTGCACGTGACGCCATCGGCCATTTCGCAGCGCGTCCGCCTGCTGGAAGAGCGCGTCGGCTGCGCGCTGGTGATACGCGACCAGCCCTGCCGCGCCACGGACACGGGCCGGCGCCTGTGCCAGCACGTGGACCAGGTGCAGCTGCTCGAACAGGATTTGCAGGGCGCCTTGCCGGCGCTGGCGCAGACAGCACTGGGCGTGTCGCGCGCCAGCGTGCCCGTCGCCGTGAATGCCGACAGCCTGGCCACCTGGCTGGCGCCCGCCATCGCCGCCTTCGCGGCCGCCCAACCGGTGCTGCTGCAAGTGGCCGTCGACGACCAGGACCACACGGCCGACTGGCTGCGCAGCGGCGCCGTGCTGGCCGCCGTCAGCGCCACGGCCCGGCCCGCATCGGGCTGCAACAGCCGCCCGCTGGGCGCCATGCGCTACCTGGCCGCCGCCAGCCCCGCCTTCCTGCAACGGTACTTTGCCCACGGCGTGGGTGCCGCCAGCCTGGCCTTGGCGCCCAGCCTCGTGTTCAATGCCAAGGACGAGCTGCAAGCGCGCTGGGTGCGGCGCCTGTGCCACCGGCACGTGGAGCTGCCGCGCCATGCCCTGCCCTCGCCGCATGCCTTCGTCACGGCCGGCTTGGCCGGCATGGGCTGGGGCTTGCACCCGCAGGCGCTGATCCAGCCACATCTCGACAATGGCAGCCTGGTCGAACTGCTGCCGGACACCCCGCTCGACGTCGCGCTGCACTGGCATACGGCACGCGCCGCGTCCGGCCTGCTCGACGGCTTGAGCGGCGCCATCCTGGCCGCCGCCCGCACGGGCCTGCTGCCGCCCTGAGGGCTAGCGTCAGGACTGATCGCCGCCGAGCGCCACGCGCCAGCGCCGCAGGTCAAGATTCAGGCGCAATTGGTGATGCTTGACCAGGTAGCGCACGCCGACGAGGGCGGCCGCCAGACCCGACAGCGCGGCGATGCCCAGCGCCCAGCGCGGGCCGAAGGTGTCGGCGACCCAGCCCACGACGGGCGCCCCCAGCGGCGTGCCGCCCGCCGAGATGGCCAGGACTATCGCCATCACGCGGCCCCGCATGGCGGGCGCCGTCGACAGTTGCACGCTGCTGTTGACGCTGGTGGTAAAGGTTTGCGCGGCGATGCCGATGACCACCAGCATCATGCCGAACAGCCAGTAATTGGGCATCACGGCGGCCAGCGCGCAAGCCAGGCCGAACAGCGCCGCCGCCCCCAGCAGCAAGGCCAGCGTCGGCTGGCCGCGGCCCGCCGCCAGCAGGGCGCCGGCCACGGAGCCGCACGCCATCACGGAGCTGAGCACGCCGTACTGGCTGGCGCCCGCATGGAAGGCCGTCACCGACATGGTCGACAGGAAAATCGGGAAATTCAAGCCGAAGGTGCCGATCAGGAACAGCATCAGCAGGATGGCCATCAAGTCGGGCCGCTGGCGCACGTAGCGGAAACCTTCGCCCAGGCTGGCGCGCGTGGCTTTCAGGCGCGGCGCGCGGCGCAGCAATTCCACGCGCAGCAGCAACAGCGAACCGATCACGGCCGCAAATGAGACGGCATTGATGATGAAGACCCAGCCGCTGCCGACGCTGCTGATGAGTAAGCCGGCCACGGCCGGGCCCAGCATGCGCGCCGCATTGAACGAGGTGGAATTGAGCGCCACGGCATTCGTCAAGTCTTCCTCGCCGACGATCTCGGCCACGAAAGTCTGGCGCACGGGCGCATCGAAGGCCGTCACGCAGCCCAGCAGAAAAGCAAACACATACACGTGCCACAGTTGTACCAGGCCGCTGATGCACAGCATGCCCAGTCCCAGCGCCAGCAAGCCCATGGCCGCCTGCGTACACAGCAGCAATTTCCTGCGGTCGAGCAAGTCGGCCGCCATGCCCGTCAGGGGCAGCAACAGCAGCTGCGGGCCGAATTGCAAGGCCATGACGATGCCGACGGCGCTGGCATTGTGCTGCGTCAGTTCGCTCAGCACCAGCCAATCCTGCGCCGTGCGCTGCATCCACGTGCCGATATTCGACACGAGGGCGCCGCCGGCCCAGATACGGTAATTGGGAATGCGTAGCGAACGGAATGTGTTGTTCATCTGGGCGTGCGGGCTCCTTGCCGGGGTCGTGGTGAAAAATTCAGCGGATCACTCCGCCAAGCGTTTGAGTAGGGCCACCGCTTTGTCCAGCTCGGTGACTTCGGCCGGCGTGAGCCGGGTTTCGATGGTCCGCGCCAGCCAGTCTTCGCGCGCGGCGCGGCTGGCCGCGATCCAGGCGCGGCAGCTGTCCGTCAGGGTCAAGATCGTCTGCCGGCCATCGCGCGGATCGGGCGAGCCCGTCACCAGCTGCGCCTCGGTCAGCGCCAGCACCGTGGCGGCCATCGACTGGGGCCGCATGCCTTCGGCGCGCGCCAGACTGCTGGCCGTGGCCGGGCCGTCGCGCTCAAGACGGCTGAGCACGGATGCCTGCGACATGCTGACGTCGCCCAGATGCGCTTCCTCGCGCAGGCGGCGGCGTAGTTTGCCGATGAGAATGCGCAATTCGCCGGCCAACTGCAGCACCTGCTCGTGATCTTCGTGGTCTTCTTGTGGGGTGCTCATGGGGAACGCTGGTGGATCAACAGACTCAAGTATAACAGATACACAGGTAGACTGCGCAGTTTGCCTGCATATCTTGTCCAAGTAGCCAGAATGCGGACGCAAAAAAACCGGGGCGCGAGGTATGCATCCTCGCCGTCCCGGCTTGCCGGTCATCCTGCGGCTGGCCGCTTAGCTGATGTAGTTGAACAGCGACAGGCCCGAGATCGACGTGAAGGACTTCTGCGCCGCCTGCAGGGTGATCTGCTGCTGGCTGAACAGGGAAATCGCCTTCACCATGTCCAGGTCCTGCAAGCCCGACAGGGTGCTCGCATATTGCAGGTCGAGGTCGTCGCCGGCGCTGTCGAGCGTGTCGATCTCCTTCAGGCGCGAACCGACTTCCGCGCGCACGGACAGCACGTTGTCGTAGGCCGTGTCGAGCAGATCGTGCGCCGCGTTCAGGCTGGCCGTCAGGCGCGCCTGCCCCGCGTCGCCCGAGGCCGGCTGGCCCAGTGCGCCGATCAGGTTGGTAATCGTGGTAAAGATCGATTCCTTGCCGCTGGGTTCCAGGGTGAACTTGTCCAGGTCGGCCGGCTTGCCCGCGACATTGACTTGCTGGCCGTCAAAGTTGATGGCGTCGCCCGATTTATAGGCCACCGGCACGGCGGGATTCGGGATGGTCTGGCCCAGGGTCACATCCGTCACGGTATAGGTCGTCTTGGCATCCGTGCCCGTGCCCGTCACCTGGAAATCGATCGAATACTTGTGCCCCGTCAACTTGGTGGGATCGGTGACGGTGCCGCCGGAAATGATGCCGGCGCCGCCCCGCGTGAAGTTGCCCGGGTCGGCCGCCGTGGTGAACTTGCCGTTGCCCGTCAAGATGTTCTCGAACACGGCCGCGCCCGAGTCGCTGGTGGCCAGGTAGCGGGCCGAGCCCACTTGCAGCTCGCGCTGGCCCTGGTCGCCCACGTAGGTGGCGCCGCCCGGCGTCTGGCTGAACGGCTGCGTCGTCGACTTGTAGCCGCCGAACAGGTAGCCGCCCGCGTTGTCGGACGTGTTGGCGATGCCCATCAGGTCGGTCAAGCGCCCCTTCAGCTCCGTGGCCAGGCTCTGGCGGTCGATATCCTTCAAGGCCGGATTACCGGCCTTCAGCACCAGATCCTGCACGTCGGCGATCAGCGAGGTGGTGCTGGCCAGTGCCAGCTCTTCCTGCGACAGGAAATTCTTGGCGTTCGAGCGGTTCGTCACGAATTGCGTATTGATCGATTGCGACTGCGTCACTTCCAGCGCGCGCGCCGAGGCGATCGGATCGTCGGCCGGCGTCAGGTTGCGGCGGTTCGCCGACAGCTGCATCTGGGTGCGGTTCAACGCGCCCTGCAGATTGTTCAGCTGCGTGCTGCCCGCGTCATAGATCATTTTGGTACTGATGCGCATGATGCTGCCCTTCCTGATGGCGGCGGACGCCAGGCGCCGCCGCTTGAATAATTAACGTCCGAGGCCGATGACCACGTCGAACAGGGTGCTGGCGATCTGCATGACCTTGCCGCAAGCCTGGTAGGCTTGCTGGTAGCGCAGCAGGTTGGCGGCCTCTTCATCGAGGTTGACGCCGGAAACGGCCTGCTGCTGCGTGCTGGTCTGCTGCAGCAAGGCCAGACTGGCCAGGCCGCTGACCTGCACTTCGCGCGTCTTGTTGCCCACATAGCTGACGGTTTCCGCGTACGACCCCTGGAACGTCGCCTTGCCGCCATCGAGAATGTTTTTCGTTTGCAAGCCCGCCAGCAAGCTGGCATTGCGGTTGTCGCCCACGCCGCCCGAGTTCGGCGCGATGGTGAATTTATCGCCCTGCGCCGGCGCGCCCGTCATGTTGACGTTGATGCCGCCAAAGCTGAAGCTGTCGCCTTCCGTGTACGGAATGTTCGCCGTGCCGGCCGGATACGTGGTGGTGGCGCCGTTCAAGCCTTTCACCGTCACGGCCTGGCCCGCGGGAAATCCCGACAGCGAGGTGGTCGCCTTGTCGTACGTCAAGGTGACGGTACCCGTCAAGGCATTGCCCGGCGTTAAATAGGCTTTGTCCACGCTACCTGCGCCGAGCTTGCCGCTGCCCGTGTTGCTGACGGGTGCACCCGTGGCGATCGGCGCGCCGGCGGCCAGCTTGTTGCGGTCGGTAATCGCCACGGCCAGGTCGGACGCGCCGTGGGCCGTCGGCCTGACCATGAAGTTGTCGCCCTCGGCAGCCGTGCCCGAGATCGAGAAATCCACGCCGTCGATGGTTTGCGGCACGGTTTGCGGATACGGGTTGATGGTCGTTTTGGCGCCGTCGCTCTGGCGCGTCACCACATAGTTCGTGCCGTCGTACTTCACGGCATAATCGCTGGCCGTCAGCTTGGTCGGATCGCTGACCTTGGCCGACAGCGCGGTCGTGCTGGTCGCGTTGTTGCGGTAGTCGGCGCCAATGACGGGATCGGGCAACTTGAAGAAGTCGGTCCCCATGTCGCCATTCAAGTCCTGGCCCAGCTTGTGCTGTTCATTGAAGGTGGACGCGAGCGCGATGGCCACCTTGCCCAGCGAATTCTGGATGCGGTCCAGGCTACCGCTGCGGAACTCCAGCAAGCCGCCCAGCGCGCCGCCGCTGAGGGAACTTTCCGACAGCTTGGTGACGCTCGTGCCCGTCACATAGCCCACGTCCAGGCGGTTCGGATCCGTCGGCGACGGCGTGACGGCCAGTTCAAAGTTCTTGTCGCCCACCACCAGCGGCTGGCCCGAGCCGATCGAGACGGTAATCGAGTTGCCGGCGCCAGGCTGAACCGTTGCCTTGACGTATTTGTTCAGCTCCGTGATCAGCTGGTCGCGCTGGTCCAGCAAATCGTTGGGCTGATTGCTTTCATTCACGGTCAGGTTGGTAATCGCCGTATTCAGTTCCGCGATCTGCTTGGCGTAGGAATTGATCACCTTCACGTTCGAGGTGATCTGCGAATTGACGCCGTCGCCGATTTCCGTCAGGCGCGCGCTGAGGCCCTGGAAGCGCGCCGTCAGCGAGTTTGCGCTCGACAGCAATGCCTGGCGCGACGACACGGACGAGGCATTCGAGCTGAAATCCTGCACGCCCTTGAAGAAATCGGCCATCGCCGGCGACAGCCCGGCCGTGGGATCGGCCAGCATATTGTCGATCTGGCTGATCTGCGTGTAGTACGCATCGAGCGAGCTGGTGGCCGATTGCGCGCCATTCACCTGGGCCGCCATGAAGCCGTCGTACTGGCGCTTGACTTGCGATACCTCGGTACCATTGCCAACAAAACCATAACCGGCATTGTTGAACTGCGCCGTCTGCTGCAGCACCACCTGGCGGTTGTAACCGTCCACGTTGGCATTGGTGATGTTATGCCCGGTCGTCGACAGGCCCACCTGCGCTGCAAGCAAACCGCTCTTACCGATGCTGAGGAGATTCGAAGTCATGGTGTCTTATTGGTTACTGTCATGAGTATTAACGGCATCCGCGGACAAAACTTGAAGCACCCGCGCTGCCTCAGGGTCAGGCGGGGATTAGCCGACCAGCGAATGCTTGATGATTTTTGTCAGTTTGGCAGCGTAATTCGGGTCCGTCGCATAGCCGGCCTTTTGCAAGCCCTGGGCAAAGGTGCTGGCGTCGCCCGCGCTGGCCAGGACTTTTTCATAGCGTTTATTGTTGGTAATCAACTGCGCATAATCCTTGAAGCTGTCCGCGTAGCTGTCGTAGGCGCGGAATTTTTCCACCTTGCGCTGCGCCTTGCCATTCACATATTCCGTGGTGACGGCTTCCGTGACCTTGCCCTTCCAGTCGGCCGACGCCTTGATGCCGAACAGGTTGTGGCTGCTGCTGCCGTCGCGGCTGATGATTTCGCGCTTGCCCCAGCCCGTTTCCAGCGCCGCCTGGCCCAGCATGAACTTGGCCGGGATGCCGGTGGCGCGGCTCGCCTCTTCCGCATGCACGCCCAGCTTTTCCTGGAAGGCGCGCACGTGCGGCGCCTGCGTGGCGTTGGCCTTGTCGCTCAGGGTCTTGCCGGTGGCGGCGGCGCTGCCGGCGCCGTCCGTGAGGGCGCCCTGCTGCTGGCGGAACGCGGCCAGTGCCTGCGCCATGCTCGACGAGCGGGGCGACGGCGCTTCGGCGCCATCGGCGGCCAGCGCCTGGTTCGACGACGACAACTGGCGGATCAGCACGTCCGCCAGGCCCGTGCCCCGCTTGGCCAGGTTCTGGCTCGTCTGCTGGTCCAGCATCGAGGTGTACATCTTGCTTTGCTGGCTATCCATGATGCCGTCCTGCGGCGTGGCTTCGCGCATGCTTTTCATCATCATGTTGATGAACATGGCTTCGAATTGCGTGGCCGCCTCTTTCAGGGCGGCGGGATCCTTCGCCTTGGCAGACTGGCGCAAGCCATCCATGCCCTTGACGTCATAGGCGGCGGTTTTGCTGAGGTCGGTTTGGCTGATCATGGCGTGTCCATCAAATGATTTCGAGTTCGGCGCGCAGCGAGCCTGCCGCCTTCATCGCCTGCAGGATGGCCAGCAAGTCCTGCGGCGAGGCGCCGATGGCGTTGAGGGCCTTGACCACGTCGGACAGCGAAGCGCCGCCCTTGACCAGCATGACCTTGCCCGGTTCCTTCTTGATATCGATCTGCGCCGTCTGCGTGACCACCGTACGCCCGCCCGACAGGGGCGCCGGCTGGCTGACCTGCGGCTCGACATTGATGGTGACGGACAGGTTGCCGTGCGAAATGGCGCACGTTTCCAGGGTCACGGACTGGTTCATGACGACGGAACCGGTGCGCGCATTCATGATGACCTTGGCCGCCAGGCGGGCCGGGTTGACTTCGATGCTTTCCAGCTGGCCCAGGAAGGACACGCGCTGGTCGCTGCCGCCCGGCGACTGCACCTGGATCACGCGCCCGTCCAGCGCGGCAGCCGTGCCGGCGCCGTAGCGGCTGTTGATGGCGTCGACCACGCGGCTGGCGGTGGCGAAATCGGTAGCGTTCAATTCCAGGCGGATCGTGTTGTTGGCGCCCAGCGCCGAAGGCACGCTGCGCTCGACGGTGGCGCCGCCCGAGATGCGGCCCACGCTCAGGTGATTGATGACGACGGAGCTGCCGGCTGCCTGCGCGCCCACGCCGCCCACCAGCACGTTGCCCTGCGCCATGCCGTACACCTGACCATCGGCGCCCTTCAGCGGCGTCATCAATAAAGTGCCGCCGCGCAAGCTTTTCGCATTGCCCATCGACGACACCGTCACGTCGAGCAGCTGGCCCGGCTGGGCAAACGCGGGCAAGGCCGTCGTCACCATCACGGCGGCCACGTTTTTCAGCTGCAAACTGGTGCCTTGCGGCAAGTTGATGCCCTGCTGCTGCAGCATCGCCGCCACGCTCTGGATGGTGAATGGCGTTTGCGTGGTCTGGTCGCCGCTGCCGTCGAGGCCGACGACGAGGCCATAGCCCATCAGCTGATTCTGGCGCACGCCGGCGATGCTGGCCAGGTCCTTGATGCGCTCGGCCTGCGCCACGGGCGCCAGCAGAGAAATGGCCAGGCCGAAAACAGCTGCAAAGCGGGGGAAAGTAAAGGTGGCCATGATCAGAACGGCAGCAGGCTGAGGAAGAAGCGCGAGGCCATCGAGGCCATTTCGGCGCGGTCGATCTGGCTGTTGGTGCGGTACTCGACGCGCGCGTCGGCCACCTGGGTCGACGGCACGACGTTGCCCGTGCCGATGGTGTCCGGATTGACCATGCCCGAGAAGCGGATGAATTCCGTGCCCTTGTTCATGGCGATCTGTTTCTCGCCCGCGACGATCAGGTTGCCGTTCGGCAGCACTTCAATCACCGTCACGCCGATTACGCCGGAAAAGGTGTTGCTGGCGGACTGGTTGTCGCCGTCGGCAAACTTGGTCGCGCCATTCGCCGCCACGGTGGCGCCGAAGCGGCCCTGGGCGATGCCGGGCGTGGAAAAGCCCACGCTGCCCGACTTGTTGCCGGAACTGGCACCCGCCTTGACGGCATTCGTGCGCTCGGTGATGGCGATCGTCATGGTGTCGCCCACGTGGCGCGCGCGGCGGTCTTCGAAGGCGGGACGGTAGGTCGACGGCTGGTAGATGGAGCCGTTGCTGACGACCACCGGTTCCGGCATCGGCGCGCGCGTGGTGGTGGGATATTGCACGATGGACGTAGGCGTGATGGCGCAGCCGGACAGCAGGACTGCGGACAACAGGGCGATGATGGGGTATTGCATGACGAACCTCCGCTGCCATCCGGCGGCGGATGGCATGACGACTATGAAAATTAAAGTTGCGACAATTTCTGCAGCATCTGGTCGGATGTGGTGATGGCCTTGCTGTTGATCTCGTAGGCGCGCTGCGTCTGGATCATGTTGACCATTTCCTCGGCCACGTTGACGTTCGAGGTCTCGATATAGCCCTGCATCAGCACGCCGGCGCCGTTCGTGCCCGGGGTGTTGGTCTGCGCCACGCCGGAGGCGCCCGTTTCCATGTACAGGTTTTCGCCCTTCGACTCCAGGCCGGCCGGATTGACGAAGGTGGTCAGCTGCAGCGAGCCGATCTGCGATGGCGCCACCGTGTCGGGCAAGGTGACGGACACGGTGCCGTCGCGCGCCACGGTCAGGCTCAGCGCATTCGTCGGCACGGTGATGGCGGGCTGGATGACGAAACCTTCGGACGTGACCAGCTGGCCGTTGGAATCGGTCTGGAAGGAGCCGTCGCGCGTGTAGGCGGTGGCGCCGTCCGGCATCAGCACCTGGAAGAAACCCGTGCCGTTGACCATCACGTCGCGCGAATTGCCCGATGCCTGGGGATTGCCCTGCGTATGGATGCGTTCGGTGGCCACGGTGCGCACGCCCGTGCCGATCTGCAAGCCCGATGGCAGCTGGGTTTGCTGCGACGATTGCGCGCCCGGCTGGCGCACATTTTGATACAGCAAGTCTTCAAACACGGCGCGCGACTTCTTGAAGCCCGTGGTGCTGACGTTGGCCAGGTTATTGGCGATCACGTCCATCTGCGTCTGCTGCGCTTCCAGGCCGGTCTTGGCAATCCAAAGGGAACGAATCATGATTTTTCTCCAATAACAGCGCTAACCAGCCCTGTAGACTATTTCTATGTGACCATTATGCGGGCGCCCCCATCAATTCAAAGCAAGGATCTGGGTGGCTTTCGCCGCGTTATTCTCGGCATTCTTCAACAGGCTCATTTGCGTTTCGAACTGGCGCGCCAGGGCGATCATGCTGACCATGGAGTCGACGGGGCTGACATTGCTGCCCTCGAGCGCACCGGTGGTCAGCTTGACGGCCTGGTCGGCCTGCGCCACCGTGCCATCCTTCAGGCGGAACAGGCCGTCGTCGCCGCGCACCAGCTGCTGCTCGGGCGGGTTGACCAGCTTGATGCGTCCCAGCACCGTCGATGGGCCTGGAGGCACGTCGGTGGAAATGGTGCCCACCGTGCCGTCGCTGGCGATGGCCACCGTCACGCCCGGCGGAATCGCCATGGGGCCCGTGTCGCCCTGCACCATCAGGCCCGACTGCGTCTGCAGCATGCCGTTTTCATTGAGCTTCAGGGCGCCGTTGCGCGTGTAGGCTTCGGAGCCGTCGGCCGACTGCACCGCGATCCAGCCCGCATTTTCCACGGCCACGTCGAGCGCGCGGCCCGTGTGCTGCATCGGGCCTTGCGTGAAATCGGAACCGACCGTCGAATCGACGACGAAGGCGCGCGTCGGCATCATGCCGTCGGCCACCACGGGCACGGCGCGGAACGAATCGAGCTGGGCACGGAAACCCGTGCTGGTGGCGTTCGCCAGATTGTTCGCCGTGGTCGCCTGCTTGTCCAGGATATGCTTGGCGCCCGAGCCGGCGGTGTAGATGAGACGGTCCATGTGTTTCTCCTGCCTGTATCGCAACTGATGGGGTTACTGCAAAAATATTGCAACATCACGGGTGCCTCGGAAAGCGTAGCGAGCGGTTCAATACCGGGTTGAGTAGCGCAGCTGTACGGAGGTACAGCGAGCAACGCCGGCCCGGCAGTGAGACGCGCAGTAGCTTAACGAGGCGCCCCAAGTTAGCGCAGGTTGACCAGGGTCTGTAAAACGGAATCCTGCGTCTTGATGGTCTGCGCATTCGCCTGGTAGGCGCGCTGGGCCGTGATCATGTTGACCAGTTCCGCCGTCAGGTCGACGTTCGACACTTCCACGGCCGAAGCGCGCAAGTTGCCCAGGGTGCCCGTCTTCGGTTCGCCCGTGATGGGTTTGCCCGAGGCCGAGCTTTCCACCCAGGCGTTGTTGCCCAGCGGCTCCAGGCCGTTCGGGTTGGTAAAGTTGCTCAACACCACCTGGCCCAGGCTGCGCGTCTTGCCGTTGTTGTACTGGCCCTGGATGACGCCGTCGTCGCCCACGATGAACTGGCTCAGCTGGCCCGCCTTGTAGCCGTCCGCTTCCGTTTTCTTTTCCGCCGTGGCGGTGCCCAGCTGGGTCGATTTGCTGAAATCGACCTGGACCGACAGGGTCGGATTGGCGCCCGTGGCCGGGAAGATCGGCAGGTTGACGGTGACGGGCAAGGTTTGCGGCGGCGTCAGGGCCAGCATGGCGGCCCGGTCCAGGCTGCCGACCGTGTTGAAGACCAGCGAACCGGTCTTGACGGCCGGCACCATGGTCACGGCGCGGATGGCCGCGTCGATCTGGTCGGGTGTGCGGCTCGAGTTGATGCCATTCGGCACGGCACTACCGTAGGTGGCGGCGATGGCGGCCAGTTGCGCCGGCGTGGCGCCCGCGGCGGCGGCAGCAGCCGAGACGGCGGCGCCGACCGCATTGCCATAGGCGACGGCGGCCGTCGTCACATTGGCCGGCACCAGCGGCACGGCCGTGGCGGCAGCCTGGTAGGCGGCGCGCGCGGCCAGCGAGGCAGGGTCCGTCTGCAGGGCGGCCGCGACCTTCATGCTGGTCACTTCCGTGCCGTCAACGGCCGAGTAGACGTCCCAGGTGTTGGTGCCCGTCTTGACATAGAAATTCGACATGATGTGGGAGTTGCCCAGCGAATCGAAGACTTCGACGGGGAACTGCTTGCTGTAGGTGGTGTCGTCACCGATCTTGAACGGCACCGTGGTCGGCATGGCCGTGTTCGAATTGAGGTTGACTTGCGTGTCGACCTTGGTCGTCGCCTGGGGCTTCATGTCCGACTGGTCGATCTGCAGGGGCACGACGGCGCCGGCGACGATCTTGCCGTTGGCATCGGCCGCATAGCCGGTCAGCTGCGCCAGCTGGGCGTTGACGATGAAGCCGCTCTTGTCGACCTGGAACTGGCCATTGCGCGAGTACTGGACGGCGCCGTTGACGCTGGTACGGAAGAAGCCGCCGCCATTGATGGCGATGTCGAGGGGATTCGACGAGGTTTCCAGGTTACCCTGGTTAAATTGCTGGGCGATTTGCGAGACGGAGACGCCGATCCCCGCCTGGTTGCCGCCCACGCCATACAGCGAGTTGGCATAAATGTCGGCGAACTGGGCCTGCGACTGCTTGAAACCGACGGTGGACGAGTTGGCGATGTTGTTGCCGATGACGTCCAGCGATTTGGCGGCGCCATTCAAGCCGCTCAAGCCTTGTTGGAAAGACATTGTGTTCTCCTGGTAGAAATTAGGGGTAGAGGGTCACGCTAGGGTCAGCGGCTTACAGAATCTGTTTCACGTCGGCCATGGTGATGCTGCCCACGCCCGGGACATTCAATTTCACGCCATTCGCGCCCGTCGACACGCTGGCGACCGAACCGAACATCAGCGCCGTCGCATCCTTGAGCTTGGTGCCGCCGCGCGTGGCTTCCACCGTGAAGGTGTAGGCGCCATCGGCCAGCACGACCGGCTTGCCGTCCTTGTCGAGGTCGGCGGTGGAACCGTTCCAGCCCAGCGGCAAGGTGCCCGCTTCCTGTGCGCCCAGGTCGATGGAATGGACTTCCTTGCCATCCTTGTAGATGATGACCTTGACCTTGTCGGCCGCCGTGGCCAGGTCCACGCCCAGCAGCGCGGCGCTCTTGCTCAGGTTGATATCCTTGCCCGCCGTCAACACGCCATGGCCGATGATGTTGGCCGCCTGCATCGATTCGGCTTGCTGGTAGCTGGTCTTCAGGGTTTCCAGGGTCGTGTTGAGCTTGTTGACGCCCGTCACCGTGGACAACTGCGCCAGCTGGCTGGTCAATTGCGCATTGTCCAGCGGGTTCATCGGATCCTGGTTTTTCAGCTGCGTGACCAGCAGGGTGAGGAATTTGTTCGTTTCCGCTTCGACACTGCCTGCCGCGGCCGTCGTCTTCTTCGGATTCATCGTCGCCATCAGGTCGGTGGTGACGGAGGTCGTGGTATCGATGGTTGCCATAATGATCAGTCAGCCTTATTGGCCGAGGGTAAGGGTTTTCAGGAGCAGCGACTTGGCCGCGTTCATGGTTTCCACGTTGGTCTGGTACGAGCGCGAAGCGGACAGCATGTTGACCATCTCGTCGACCGTATTCACGTTGGGCATGGTGACGTAGCCCTTCTCGTCGGCCAGCGGATTCTTCGGGTCGTAGACCAGCTTCATCGGCGACGGGTCCTCGATCACCTTCTGCACCTTGACGGCCGTGGCGCCGTTGGCCATGGGCACGGCTTCGAACACCACCTGCTTGGCGCGGTAGGCTTCGCCCGTGGCGCTGGTGGCGCTGTCGGCATTGGCCAGGTTGCTGGCCACCGTGTTCAGGCGCTGCGCCTGGGCGCTCATGGCCGAACCGGACACATTGAAGATATTAAATAGCGACATGATTATTGTCCTCCCTGGATGGCCGTCAGCATGCCCTTGATCTGCGAGTTGAGGAACGTCACGGCCGCCTCGTAGCGGATGGCGTTGTCGGCAAAGGCATTGCGCTCGAGGTCCATGTCGACCGTGTTGCCGTCGACGGCGCCCTGGGCCGGCGCGCGGTACAGCAGCGGCGTGCCGTCGGCCAGGGTCTCGACCTTGCCGCCCGTGCTGCTTCCCACGGCGGCGGCGACGCCCTTGCCCGGCATATGCTGCGGCGCCGTGCCCTTCAGGGCCGGCGGCACGCCATCCTTGCGCGCCATCGCCCCCTTCAGGGCGGCGGCGAAATCGACGTCGCGCGCCTTGTAGTTGGGCGTGTCCGCATTGGCGATATTCGAGGCGAGCAATTCCTGGCGCGTCGAGCGCAGGCTCAGCGCCGTCTCGTTGAAGCGCATGTAATCGTCGAGTTTCCCTATCATGTCAGGCTCCGGAAAGATCTGCCACTGGCGCCTGAGATGGCGGAAGGATGGCGGTATAGTGATGACAGGAAACATAGTACGGCGCCCGCCGGCAAGGCCATCGCCGGATCAGACCGTACTTTTCCCCCTTAATCGGCGCTTCGAACGGGGCGGCGCGCACTATCATGGCAGTATTCCAGAGGCCTATCACCATGAAAACACCGCTCGCTTTCCTCCTTGCCCTAGCCATCCCGCTTGCCGCCCCGCCAGTATTGGCGCAGGCGCAAAACGCCGGCCGGCAAACGCCGGAAGCGCTGCGCAACAGCGTGGAACAATTCCTGCAGGTGCAAAGCAACGGCTTGCCGGGCAAGGTGACGATCACCGTCGGCGCCGTCGATCCGCGCCTGAACCTGGCCGCCTGCCCCGCGCCGCAAGCGTTCATGGCGCCGGGCGCGCGCGCCTGGGGCAAGACCACCGTGGGCGTGCGCTGCACGGCCCCGTCCAGCTGGACCATCTATCTGCAAGCGAACGTGGCCGTCGTGGGCGACTACGTGGCCAGCGCCGTGCCGCTGGCGCAAGGGCAAGCCATCGACGCCAGCCAGCTGGTGACGATGCAGGGCGACCTGGCCGCATTGCCCGCAGGCATCGCCACCGACATGGCCCAGGTGGTAGGCGCCAGCACGAATATATCCTTGCCGCCAGGCACGCCGATGCGCCTCGACACCCTGCGCCGCAAACCCGTGGTGATGCAGGGTCAGCTGGTGCGTGTCGTTTCCAGTGGCAACGGTTTCCAGGTAGCATCAGAAGGGCGCGCCATCGGCAGCGCCGGCGATGGCCAGACGGTGCAGGTACGCACGCAGAGCGGCCAGCAGATCAGCGGCGTGGCGCGGGCTGGCGGCATGGTGGAGGTGGCGTTCTAAACACGGATGGGCAGCGATATTGTGGTCTGGCGCACTAAAGTTTCGGAAGAAGGTGCCGATAATGACACATATCCCGGAGTTTCTTGACTTCGACCAGACGAGGATCACGCTGTGAAAATTACCGATAACACCATTAAAAGCAATCCCGGCCTGCCGGTGGCGCCCGCCAGCACCTCCGGCGCCCGGAATGCCGAGAAAGCCCAGGCAACGCCGACGACGTCGGACAATGTACGCCTGTCGCCGCAAGGACAGGCATTAGCGGCCAGTGCAACTGCCGGCAGCGGCGCCGTGTTCGACACGAAAAAAGTCGAACGCATCAAGCTGGCGATCGCCGACGGCCAGTTCCAGGTCAACTCTGAAAAAGTGGCGGACGGTCTCCTCGACACGGTCAAGGACTTGCTGCACTCACGAAATAGATAGGTTTCCCCATGCAATCAGTGACTCCGTTTTCCAGCCTGCGCGACGAGCAACAGCTCATGACCACATTGCTGGCATTGATGAAAGAAGAACAGCGGCATCTGGTTGCCGCTGACATCGATGCAATCACGGAGCTCACGGCGCGCAAGACAGCACTCGTCGGACAATTGAGCCAGCTGGCGGCGCAACGCCACCAGGCACTGGCGGCAGCCGGTTTCACGGCCGCCGAAGCGGGCATGGAAGACTGGCTGGTCGGCGCCAGCGAAGCCGAGGCGGCGCCCCTGTGGAAAGCCCTGCTCGAGACGACGCGCGAAGCGAAGGAACAGAATCGCCTAAACAGCCTGCTGATCAACAAGCACATGCTGCACACGCAAGGCGCCCTGAACGCCATGCGCCCCCCGGCCCAGAGCGGCAATTTCTACGGTCCCAGCGGCCAGCCGACGACGAACACGGCCAGCCGGCGCGTCGTGATCGGCTAAGCCCCTCCCCCCCCCAGCGCAGGAAACGGCGGCCCCCATACCACGCCCATC
>NZ_JBWBYV010000062.1:0-71776 GCF_056174685.1 Janthinobacterium sp. BHSEK | reverse complement strand
GCGCTTCCAGCGGCTTGAAGTTGATTTTATACGCCATCTTCGGGCTTTGCGCGATCCAGTAGCCCAGGTAGATGTAGGGCAGTCCCAGTTCCTGCGCCTGGGCGATCTGCCACAGCACGTTGTAGGTGCCGTACGAGGCGCCCGGCACGTCGGGATCGAAGAATGTGTAGACGGATGACAGGCCGTCGGCCAGCACGTCGATGATGCTGACCATGCGCAGCGTGCCTTCGGCATCGCGGAACTCCACCAGGCGCGTGTTGACCCGGCTTTGCAGCAAAAATTGCGCGTACTGGTCGCGGCTGTCCTGGTCCATGCCGCCGCCCGCGTGGCGCGTGCTCTGGTAGCGCAGATACAGTTCGTAGTGCTCGTCGAGGAAGGACAGGGTGGCCACGCCCGCCTGCAGGTCGGCGTGCCGGCTCCAGGCGCGGCGCTGGTTGCGGTTCGGCGTGAACTCGCCGGCCACCACGCGCACGGGGATGCAGGCCTGGCAGCCGTCGCAATACGGGCGGTAGGTGAAAATGCCGCTGCGGCGAAAGCCGTTGCGCACCAGTTCCGAATACACGTCGCTGTTGATCAGGTGCGAAGGCGTGGCCACCTGCGAGCGGGCCTGGCGATCGTCCAGGTAGCTGCACGGATACGGTGCCGTCGTGTAGAACTGCAGGGTGGCAAACGGTAGTTCGTTCAGGTGCGTCATGCTGATCCTGTCTGGTCTGTCCGCAGCAATCGAAATGTGCCTGGCGGTGTGCCTGGAGATATCATAGCTTTTTTACGCCGGCGGCGCAGCATGCCAATCGGTGATTTGCGCTGCTTCAATGGCGATCCTTACATGGGCCAGGAAGCGCGCGCGCGAAATGGGCGCCGCGCCCAGCGAGGCCAGGTGTTTCGTTTCTTGCTGACAGTCAATCATGGCCACGCCGCGCGCCCGCAAAAAGCGCACGAGGTGCGCCAGCGCGATCTTCGAGCCATCCGAAACGCGGGCGAACATCGATTCGCCGTAGAACATGCGCCCGATCGACACGCCATACGCGCCGCCCACCAGTTCGCCGTCCAGCCACAGCTCCGACGAGTGCGCATAGCCCAGCTTGTGCAAGCCCGTGTAGCCGGCGATGATGTCGTCGGAAATCCAGGTGCCCGGACCATC
Source organism: Janthinobacterium sp. BHSEK (assembly GCF_056174685.1). NCBI lineage: Bacteria > Pseudomonadati > Pseudomonadota > Betaproteobacteria > Burkholderiales > Oxalobacteraceae > Janthinobacterium > Janthinobacterium sp. BHSEK. The sequence continues at coordinate 70,635 of NZ_JBWBYV010000062.1, read as the reverse complement.
CTTGCGCGGCGCCGCGCAGGCGCGCATGACGGCGTCGAAATCGCCGTCGAAGCGCAGCTGCCAGCGTCCGTCCGTGGCGGCGCTGCGCTCGACCTTGCGGATCGCCTTGGCCAGGCTGTCGGACACCTTGAAGTCCGCCGTCATCAGCACCATGCGCGGATCGGTGCTCCACCAGAGTATGGGCTGGCCCTCGGAAAACCAGGGGAAGATGCCGCGCTTGTAGGCGTCGAGCAGGCGCGCGGGCGACAGGTCGGCGCCGGCCGCCAGCAGGCCGGGCGCTTCGTCGGTGAGGGCGCGCGAGACGTCGGGGAACGGGGTGTGGATGTCGAGCCAGGGAATCATGCGGCGTCAAAAATGGCAGGTGATGGGGGCTTACTCGGCATCCGTGCGCGCCATCGGGCGCGTGATGTCGCCCGTATGCACACCGTAGCTGCCGCCTTCGCGGATTTTCACGCGGTCGGCAAAGAACAGTTCCAGGGTGGCGCGGATGGTGGGGAAGGCCAGGTCATCCCAGGGTATCTGCGCTTCCGTAAACAGCCGCACGTCCAGGCTTTCGATGCCGGGCGCGAAATCGAGGTCGCGCAGGCGGGCCAGGTAGAACAGGTGCACCTGGTGCACGCGCTGCACGTTGAGCAGCGAAAACAGGGGACCCAGCTCGATATTCGCGCCCGCTTCCTCCACCGTTTCGCGCTCGGCCGCGTCGGACGTCGTTTCGTCGTTTTCCATGAAGCCGGCCGGCAGGGTCCAGTAGCCGAGGCGCGGCTCGATGGCCCGCTTGCACAGCAAGACCTGCAACTGGCCATCCTCTTCCCAGACGGGAATCGAGCCGACCACCATTTTCGGGTTCTGGTAATGGATGGCGTCGCAGTTGGCGCACACATAGCGGGGACGGTTGTCGCCTTCCGGAATGGACAGGCTGACAGGATGGGCGCATTCGGAGCAGAATTTCATGGGCAGGCTTAGGAAAATGGATGTCTAGTGTAACGCTTACTGTACACCGATTGCGCGCTGTGTGGCGTGACGGGCGGACACAATGCCAATCGGCAATTGGCCGGACTTTGAAATTAAATGGCTCTATTGCAGGCGAAGTTGAGATAGCTATTGCCTAAGCCGCCCGTTTGCCCTTATAATTCGAGTGCGGGGTGGAGCAGTCTGGCAGCTCGTCGGGCTCATAACCCGAAGGTCACAGGTTCAAATCCTGTCCCCGCAACCAATACCGGAAAGCCGCTGACTCTTGCAAAAGAGCAGCGGCTTTTTTCATTGCTGGCCAACGGCACACTCCGGCAGACGGGACAGGCATGACATTGTCAAATCATGCCCTTTACGTCGCGCAACAATCTGGTATATAATTCGCCTGCGGGGTGGAGCAGTCTGGCAGCTCGTCGGGCTCATAACCCGAAGGTCACAGGTTCAAATCCTGTCCCCGCAACCAATTCGAAGCCGCTGGTTCCTCGCAAGAGGGCCAGCGGTTTTTTCTTTCTACGGCGCGATGTCGTCTGCCAGCTGGCGCGCATACACGACCAGCCGCAAGTGGCGGTCCGCATCGATGGTCAGCGAGGTGTGCTCGTACGCGGCCTGCTCGCCATCGATTGTCAGACGGCGCACGCCGGCACACGGCGCATGCACGTCATGGCGGCGCCACCATAGCTTGAACTCGGGCGAGACCTTTTCCAGCTCTTCCACCAGCGCGTGGATGTCCGCTTCCTGCGTGGCGCGCGCATAGTCGCGGCGAAAGCTCGACAGCATCAGCGGCGCCTGCTCTTCCCAGCCGGCGAAGCGCGAGCGCAGCAGCGGATCGGTAAACAACAGCCACAGCAGATTGCGGCGCGCTGGCACATGCGCGCCGAAGCCGAACAGGGCGTCCGCGCCCGCATTGAACGCCAGCACGTCCCAGCGCAGGTTGAGCACATACGCCGGATGCGCCAGCTCGTGCATCAGGCGGCGCACGGGCGGCGGCACCACGCAAAACGTCTTGCCTTCCTCGGCGGGCGGGCGCGCATGCGCCAGCAGGAACAGGTGGCGCCGTTCCGCCGCATCGAGTTTCAGCACTTCGGCCAGCTTGTCGAGAAAGGCGCTGGAGACGCCGATGTCGCGCCCTTGCTCCAGCCAGGTGTACCAGGTCAGCCCCACGCCGGCCAGCGCCGCGACTTCTTCGCGGCGCAAGCCCGGTGTCCTGCGCCGCCCGCCGCCGGGCAAACCCACGTCCTCGGGCGACAGCCGCGCGCGGCGCGCCTGCAGGTAGGCGGCCAGTTCGTGGCGGGTGCGTTGCAAGGTGCGCATGGTGGGGGTTTTCCGGTGAGGCTGTTGCTATCAGTAATAGCATAAACAGTTAAATTGTAATTGTTTATATTGTATTCCAGAATGCCTGCTTTCTTCCCGAAGGCTTGCCCATGTCTGACTATTCTTCCTCCCGTGCCGCAGCGCCTGCCGCCGCCGCGCTGCCCGCTACCGTCTACCTGATCGCCGTGGGCGCGTTCGCGCTGGGCATGGCGTCGTATGTGACGGCGGGCCTGATGCCGATGATCGCCGGCGCGTTTTCCGTTTCCCTGGCGATGGCCGCGCAGCTGGTGACGGCATTTACCCTGGCCTATGGTCTCGGCTCGCCCCTGGCCGTGGCCTTGCTGCCGGCGCGCGCGCAACGCGCCGGCCTGTTGCTCGCCCTGGGCGTGTTCGTGCTGGCGAACGGGGCCAGCGCGCTGGCACCCGGATTTGCCAGTCTGCTGGCGTGGCGGGCCATGGCCGGCATCGGGGCGGGCGTCTACCTGGCGCTGGGCATCGCGGCGGCGGCGGGGGTGTCGGCGCCGCGGCAGCGCGGCAAGGCCATCGGCGTGATCATGGGCGGCATGGCGGGCGGCACGGTGCTGGGCGTGCCATTGAGCTTGCTGCTGGCGCAGCAGCTGGGCTGGACGGCGGCCCTGTGGCTGGTCGCCATGCTCGGTGCGCTGGCGCTGGCGGGCTTGCTGTGGAAGCTGCCCGCGCTGCCGGTGGCGCCGGCCATGTCGCTGCGCCGCAAGCTGGCCTTGCTGGCCGATCGTCAGGTGCTGGCCATCCTGCTGGTGTCGCTGCTGGCGGCCATCGCCAGCCTGGGCATGTACACGTTTATTGCGCCGCTGCTGGCGTGGTCCGCGCACGGCGCCGCGATATCCGCCACGCCCTTCCTGTGGGCGTGGGGCGTGGGCGGCATCGCGGGGAGCGTGCTGGTCGGGCCATGGGCGGACAAGGTGGCGGCGCCGAAACTGACTTGGCTCATCCTGCTGTTGCTGGCGCTGGCCTTGTGCGCGCTGCCGCTGGCGGCCGGCTGGTCGGCGTGGCTGATGCTGGCACCCATCGTGCTGTGGGGCGCGGCCGGCTGGGCCCTGCAAGTGCCGCAGAACCAGCGGCTGCTGGCCGTGCGCGCGCGGCAGGGCGACGGCAACCTGGCCATCGCCCTCAACGAATCGGCGCTGTACCTGGGCAGCGCCATCGGCGCCGCCGCAGGCGGGGTACTGCTCCTGCTGGACTGGCCCATGTGGCTGCTGGCGGCCGGCGCAGGCCTGGTCGCCGCCGCCGCGCTGCTGCTGCAATTGCCCGCCGCGCGGCGGACTTAAGCCTTTTTCGCCAGCTGCATGCCCACGGGCAGGGCGCGGATGCGCTTGCCCGTGGCGGCGAAGATGGCGTTGCACAGGGCGGGCGCGATGGGCGGCGTGGCCGGCTCGCCCACGCCGCCCAGCTCCATGTCCAGCGTGCCCGGCACCAGGTGCGTGTGGATCACGTGTGGCGCGTCGGCGGCGCGCAGCACGCTATAGTCGTGGAAATTGCTTTGCTCGACCCGGCCATTCTTAAAGCTGATCTCGCCGCTCATGGCCAGCGACAGGCCCATGATGCAGGCGCCCTCGATCTGCGAACGGACCCGGTCCGGGTTGATCTGCGGGCCGCAATCCATGGCGATATCGACCCTGGGTACGATGACTTCGCCGGCCGCGTTGATCTCCACTTCGATCACGGCCGCCACATAGGTGACGAAACTGTAGGACACGGCCAGGCCCAGCCCCCGTCCCTTGGGCAGCTTGCGGCCCCAGCCCGCCTTGGCCGTAGCCAGCTCGATCACGTGGCGCATGCGGCCTATGTCGACCGGATACTTCGCCGGGTCTTCGCCATAGTTCCAGCCGTCGGACAGGTCGGCCGGGTTGATCTTGCGCGCGGGACCCAGCAATGCCAGCAGGTAGTCGCGGTGGTCCTTCTTCGCCGCATGGGCCAGTTCGGCCGTGAACGACTGGATGGCGAACGCGTGCGGGATGTTCGACACGGAGCGGAACCAGCCGATGCGCGTGTGGGCCGGCACCTCGGGCACTTCGACACGGATGTTCGCAATGGCGAACGGCACGTTGATGGCCGACATGCCCAGCTCGAACGGCGCCTGCTTGTTCGCGCCGGCGGCAAAGGTCGAGGTGATGGTGGGCGCGGCCGTGCGGTGCAGCCAGGCCGTCGGCATGCCATTCGCGTCCAGCGACGCTTCCAGCCGTTCGACGGACACCGTGTGCAGGTAGTCGTGCTGCAGGTCGTCGTCGCGCGTCCACGTCAGCTTGACGGGCGCGCCATCCATGGCTTGCGACAGCAGCGCCGCCTCGACGGCGAAATCGGGTTTCGATTTGCGCCCGAAGCCGCCGCCCAGCAAGGTCACGTGCACGGTCACGTCGTCATATGCCAGGCCCAGGGCCTTGGCCACGTTGCTGCGCGTCGCCTGCGGCGCCTGCACGCAGGCCCACACTTCGGCCTTGCCGCCGGCGATGCGCACGGTGGCGGCGGGCGGCTCCATGGTGGCGTGGGCCAGGTGCGGCAGATAGTATTCGGCACTGAGCTTGCGCGCGGCGGGAGCGGCGGCCAGGGTGGCTACCGTCCTGCCCTGGTCGCGCGCCGGACTGGCCGGCTGGCGCACGGCCGCTTCCAGGGTCTTGCGGAAGGTTTTCGAATCGTAGCCGCCGTTCGGGCCATCGTCCCATTCCAGCACCAGCGCTTCGCGGCCCTTGATGGCGGCCCAGGTATTTGTCGCGATGACGGCCACGCCGCCCAGCGGATTGAACATGGCCGGCGGCGGACTGCCCGCCAGTTCGACGATGCGCAGCACGCCCGGCACTTTCAGGGCCGCCGTCTTGTCCACGCTTTTCAGCTTGCCGCCGAAGACGGGCGGACGGGCGATGACGGCATACGCCATCCCGTCGAGGCGCGTGTCGATGCCGAAGTGGGTATTGCCCGTGACGATGTCGTGCAGGTCGATGCCGCGCGTGCTGCTTTGGCCTATATAACGCAGCTCGCCCGCCGTTTTCAGGCTGATGCGCGCGCGCGGCGGCACCGGCAGTTTGGCGGCTTCCTCGGCCAGAGCGCCGAACGATAGCGAGCGTCCGCTGGCCGCATGCACGACCGTGTGGTCGACGGCTTTGACTTGCGTGACGGGCACGTCCCAGCGCACGGCGGCTGCCGTTTCCAGCATCAGGCGCGCCGTGGCGCCCACGTGGCGCATGGCGCGGAACGAGTGGCGCATGCTGCGCGAGCCGTCCGTATCCTGGCTGCCGTAGCGCGCTTCGTCGGCGGGCGCCTGCCGCACGCGCACCTGCGCCCAGTCGGCGCCCAGTTCGTCGGCCGCCACCATGGGCAGGCTGGTGCGGATACCCTGGCCCATTTCGGAGCGGTGTACAACAATGGTGACGATGCCGTCGGCGGCGACAGACAGGAAGACCAGGGCGTCGTCAACCACGCCGCCGGCCATCTTGTCGCCGCCGTATTTGACGGCGTCGGCCGCCATCACGAGGCCGGAAGGGCCGGCCATCAGGGTCAAGCCGGCCAGCGCGCCGGCGGCCTTGAGCCAGTTGCGCCGCGCGGGCGAATGTGCGGCGGCAGTGTCATGGCTGCTCATTTGGCCGCTCCTTTCGCGTGGATGCTGGCCGAGGCCTGCTTGATGGCCGCGTGGATGCGCGTATAGGTGCCGCAGCGGCAGATATTGCCGCTCATCGCTTCGCGGATTTGCCGGTCGTTCGGTCTTGGCGTCTTGTGCAGCAGGGCCGTGGCCGACATGATCTGGCCGGCCTGACAGTAGCCGCATTGGGGCACGCCGTGCTTCTGCCAGGCTTGCTGCAGCGCCAGGCCGACCTGGTCGTCGCCCACCGCTTCGATGGTGGTGATCTTCTTGCCGGCGGCGGCCGACACGGGCGTCACGCAGGAGCGGATCGCTTCACCATCGAGATGCACGGTGCAGGCGCCGCACAGGGCCATGCCGCAGCCGAATTTGGTGCCGGTCATGCCCAGTTCGTCGCGCAGGGCCCACAGCAGGGGCGTGTCTTCAGGCAGCGCAAGGTCGTGCTGCTTGCCATTGATGGTCAGGGTCGTCATGTGTATTCCTCGGAGTGGGGGGATGCGGGGAAGCGCGACGGCCATCCGGCATATGGATGAGCGCATCAGTATCGGATGGTAGCACCAGCCGCCCTGCGCTGCAGGGCGGGGGCCGGTGGCATACTGCGGCTTCTGATATCGGAGTTTTCCATGACATACATCGCAGTGGCGCAAGGCTTGCCCGACATTCTCGCTCCCGGCTTGCAGGTGGTTTTTTGCGGCCTCAATCCCGGCGTGGACGCGGCGGCGGCCGGCCACCATTTTCTCGGCCGCGGCAACCGTTTCTGGCCCGTGCTGCACCTGGCCGGCTTCACGCCGCACCTGGTGGCGCCGCAGGACGACGCCAGCGTGCTCGGTTTCGGGCTGGGCCTGACGGCGGCCGTCGGGCGCCCGACCAGCCGCGCGGACCAGGTGGGAACGGATGAATTCGCGCAGGCGGCGGCCGGCCTGCAGCACAAACTGGCATTGATGCAGCCGCAGTGGATCGCCTTCCTGGGCAAGGCCGCCTACGCGGCGATGACGGGAAAACGCCAGCTGGAATGGGGCGAACAGCCCGAGCGCTTCGGCGGCGCCCGCGTGTGGATACTGCCCAATCCCAGTGGCCTCAATCGCGGCTATTCGAAGGAGCGGCTGGTCGATGCCTACGCGGAGCTCAGGCGCGCGCTGGGCTGACGTCCAGTTCCACCGCGCGCAACAGCGGCGTGACGAAATCGAGGAAGGCGCGCAATTTCAACGGCAGCGGCGCCTGCCCCTTGTGCAGCAGGCTGACTGGCAAGGGCGCCGCTTCGAACGGTGCGAGCACGATGCGCAGCGCATCGTCGCGCAGGGCATCCATGACCTGGTACGACAGCACGCGGATCACGCCCGCGTCCAGGGTGGCGGCGGCGATGGCCGCATCCACCGTATTGACGGCCAGGCGCGAATGCACGGGCACGGACTGCGTAGCCTTGCCCGTGCCGAAGACCCAGGCGCGCCGCGATTCCAGCACTTCGAAGCTGATGCAGGCATGGGTTGCCAGGTCGCCCGGCACCGCCGGCGTGCCATGTGTGGCCAGGTAGCCGGGACTGGCGCACACGACCCGGCGCACCGTGCCGACCCGCGTCGCCATGAAGCTGCTGTCGGGCAGGTCGCCGATGCGCACGGCCACGTCGATCTGCTCGTCCATCAGGTGCAGCACGCGGTCGGTCAGCACGAGCTTGATCTCGATGTCCGGATAGTGGGCGAGGAACGCCGCCACCACGGGCACGATGTGCAGGCGTCCGAACACGACGGGCGCCGTGATCGTCAGCTCGCCCTTCGGCGCCGCATATTCGCCCGTCGCCATGCGCTCCGCTTCGTCGATCTCTTCGAGGATGCGGCGGCATGCGGCCACGTAGGCATGGCCGGCTTCCGTCAGCGACAACTGGCGCGTCGTGCGGTGCAGCAGGCGCGTGTTGAGGTGCGCTTCCAGCGCCGCCACCTTGCGGCTGACGTTAGCCAGCGGCATGCCGAGATGGCGCGCGGCGGCCGACAGGCTGCCCGCGTCCACCACCGCCAGCAGGATGCTCATGGATTCCAGCCTATCCATCGATTGTTTTCATGTGCGACCTATCAAATTTTGGAAGAATCATTCTCAATCTTATGGGATTCTCTTTCTGGATGCAAGTACGTAAGCTGGAGTCCTTCGCCGCGGCATGTTGCCGCGGTAACTTGAAAGGACAGCGCCATGCGCCCCACCCCGACTCTCCCACCCGATGCGCACACCGTGGCCGCCGCGCCGCGCGGCAAGATCCTCATGATGGCGGTGATCGCCGGCGCGGTGATCACCAACATTTATTGCACCCAACCTATCCTGCCCCTGATCCAGTCCGGCCTCGGTGTCGACCTGGCGGCCGTCAACCTGGTCGCCGGCGCGGCGCTGCTGGGCTTTGCCACGGGCCTGGCGCTGCTCCTGCCGCTGGGCGACCGCTACGACCGGCGCACCCTGGTGCTGGGGCAGATTGCGCTGGCCTTCGTTTGTGCCCTGGCGGCCGCGCTGGCGCCTGGCATCTGGGCGCTGATCGGGGCCTCGTTTGGCCTGGGCATCGTCAGCTGCGTGCCGCAGCAACTGGTGCCGCTGGCCGCGAGCATGTCGCCGCCCGGCGAGCGCGGCCGCTCTGTCGGGACGGTGGTCAGCGGCATCATGGTGGGCATCCTGCTGGGGCGCACGGTGGCCGGCGTGGTGGGCGAAGCCTGGGGCTGGCGCGCCGTGTATGCCATGGAAGCGGCGTTCATGCTGCCCGTGTGGCTCGCGGCGGCAGCCTTGCTGCCACGGGGGAAACCCGGCACGGGCCTGTCTTACGCGCGCCTGCTGGCATCGCTGTGGCCATTGGCGCGCGACCATCGCCCCCTGCGTGAATCGATGCTGATCCAGGCGCTGCTGTGGGCTTGCTTCAATGCGTTCTGGGTCAACCTGGCGGCGTTGCTGGCCAACGGCCCATGGCACCTGGGCAGCGCCTGGGCCGGCGCCTTCGGCATCATCGGCGCGGCCGGCGCGCTGGCCGCCACTTTGGGCGGCAGGGCCGCCGACAGACTCGGTGCGCGCACGGTCATCGGCCTGAGCATCGCCATCGTGACGCTGTCCTATCTGCTGCTGGCGGGCGCCGCCTCGTCGCTGCTCTTGCTGGTGATCGGCGTCATCGTGCTCGATATCGGCGTGCAGGCTGCCCTGGTGGCCAACCAGACGCGCGCCTTTGCCGTCGATCCTGCCGCACAGGGGCGCATCAACAGCCTGTACATGACGGCCACCTTTATCGGCGGCGCCGCCGGCGTGGCGGCCAGCGGCTGGCTGATGCAGCGTTACGGCTGGACGGGCGTGGCGGTGTTTGGTATCGCATTGGGCCTGCTGGCAGGCTGGATCCATCTGGCCGGGGCACGCGCACAACGGCGCGCGCCGGTGCTGCCGTAAGGGCTCGCCTTTAGCGCGGCTGCTCCAGCTGTGCATACACGGTGTCGGCGATCTTGCCCAGCTCCTGTTTGGGCAGGCTCGCCGAGAGGGCATAACCGAGCTGGCCGTCGATCCAGTAAAACACGCTCAAGTCCTTTTCCTGGGTGTAGCGGAAGGCCGTTTCCTGCTTGCCGGCCCGCTCCTTGGCCACGTACAGGGTCAGGCGCAGGCCTTTGCCATCTTCATACATGAATTGCGCCACGGGGCCGTCGCCATCGCCGGGCAGCAAACGCCCGCCGATCAGGTGGTAGCCGAGCGGCGACAGCGCAGGCGGCTGCAATTTGCTGCCCAGGCGTTTCGACAGCCATTGCACCAGGTGCGCCTCCTGTTCCACCCCCACCTCGACGGGGTGGCGCACTTCGGGCGTATAGACGGCATGGGCGATGGCGGCGCTGCGCGCCAGGGAGACCGGGCTGGCGCTGGCGGTCGCGCTGTTGCCGCCATCGCCGCCGCGCAGCAGCCAGCCGCCCGCGCCGCCCGCGATGAGCAGCACGATGGCGGCTGCCGCCTGCATGACGGGGCGCTGCCAGGCGCCGTTCGCCGCCGGCGGGGCCGCCGCCTGCAGCAGCGCCGGGGGGATGGCTTCGTCCAGCACGGGATCGAACAGGGCGCGCAATTGCCGGTTCTGCTCGCGCCACGCATCGACCCTGGCGGCGTCCCCGGGATGCGCGCGCAGGTGGGCGTCGACGGCCGCGTGCTGGTCTTCGGGCAGGACGCCGTCGGCCAGGGCGTGCAATTGCGCTTCGCTGATGGCTTGCGTTGTCATTTCACGACTTTCAGGGTGGGTGGGCCGCTGCCCTGACTGCCGGCAGGGCGGCCATCGAGCAAGGTGCGCAGCTTGTCGCGCCCGCGTGACAGGCGCGACATCACGGTGCCGACGGGGATATCCAGGGTGGCCGCCACCTGCTCGTACGGCATCTGTTCCAGCGCGACGAGCAGGATGACTTCGCGCTGCCCCAGCGGCAAACGGGCCAGCGCCGCATCCATTTCGCCGATGGCGATGGCTTGCCCGGGCGCGTGTTCCGGCGCGGGCAGCACGGTATCGTCGTCGAGTTCCTGCAGCGCCAGGCCGGGACGGCGCAGCTGGTCCACGTGCAGGTTGTGCATGATGGAGAACAGCCAGGGCCGCATTTCGCCACCGCGCTGGTCCAGCTTGCGCCAGGCCCGCTCCACGGTGTCCTGCACCAGGTCGTCCGCGTGCAGGGCGCCCGCCAGCGCGCGCGCATAGCGGCGCAGGCCGGGCAGGCACGCTTGCAGCTGACGGCTATCCTCTTGCGTGGTCATCGTGGCGGCGGGCAGGGGGGCTTACGGCTTGACGACGTGCCACACGTTCTTGAAGTTGTCGCCGGACACGTCGCCCGGTTTCTTGTCTTCTTTGTACAGGTACAGGGGCTTGCCCTTGTAAGTCAGCTGCATGGCGCCGTTGTCTTCGCGCTTGATGCTGCCATACGGGGCGGCGGGCGCCGCTTCGGTGGCGATAACGGCGGGCCAGGCCACGAGGCAGCCGCCGCTGCAGGCGCTCTTGCCGCTGTCGGCGACATCCTTGTCGAACACATACACGGTCATGCCGCTGGCGTTGACCAGCATGCCGTTGGCGGGCATGACGTCGGCGGCGAAGGCCAGCGGGGCGGACAAGGCGGTGAAAAGGGCGGTGGCGGCGAAAGTGGTAAAGCGCATGATGATCTCCTTGATGTTTGGTGGGCTTGCAAGGGATAGACGCCTGCCGCCCGCCGTTTATTCCCGCGCGTCTGACATATTTTTTGCCGGCGCGTGCAGGCTGGCCCACAGGTGGGCGGCCGCCATGGTGCGGTGCGGCGCGTACTGGCGCAGCCATTGCTCCGTGCGCGCCATGTCCGGTTTCGTTTCCTCTCCGAGCAGCTTTTGCAGGGCGGCGCGGATCGCCACGTCGCCGTGCAGCGAGCAGTCGGCATAGCCGTAGCCGCGCAGCAGCGCGTAATTGACGGTCCACGGGCCGATGCCCTTGACGGCCAGCAGCGCCTGCGAAATGGCCGCCACGTCGCCGGAAGGGGGCAGTTCCAGCGACAGCGCTCCCTCGTCGACCAGGCGCGCCAGGCGCAGCACGGTTTCCGCCTTGGCGCGCGAGAATTTGCGGCTGGTCAAATCCTCGATCTCCAGCCGCGCCACGTCGCGCGCCTCCGGGTAGCACCACAAACCGCTGGCGTGCCGGCGTCCCGCCTGCAGAATAAACGTGCGGCGCAGGGAAATGGCGAACGACAGGTTGATCTGCTGGCCGATGATGGCCCAGGTCAGCGCCTCGAACGGGCTGGCCGATTGCACGATGCGCAAGCCCGGATTGAGCTGGACCAATGGCGCCAGCAGCGGATCGGCGGCGGCCAGCCGGGCGAAGGGCTGCGGGTCGATGCGCAGGCCGAGGATGTTGAGCAGGGCGCCGTGCAGCGCCGTTTTCAGAGCGTCGCTGGCGCTGCCGTCGATCTCGGCGCGGCAGACGGCCGCAGCGTCCGTGAAAGCCACCTCCAGCACCACGGGCACGCCGGCAAGCAGGATGCCCTTGCGCAGGCCTGCCGAGGTGACTTGTTCCGCCACGGCTTCCCCGTCGCGGCTGTGAAAGGCGATGACGTCGTCGCGGCGGTAGCCGGCGGGCAGGGGGAGGGTCCAGTGCAGCAGGTTCATGGTGGCCAAATTCAGTGAAGGTAGCAGGGGCGCGCCGCCGGCGCACCGCGTTTCTTGCTGCGGTCCTTAGCGGGCGCAGATATCGGTGGTGGGCGGGCTCAGGGCTGCAGCGTGCTGGATCTGCAGCGCGTCGGGCACGCCATTTTTCACGGCCGTCAGCTCGGCCAGGATAGAAATGGCGATTTCGGCCGGCGTCTTGCTGCCGATGTACAGGCCGATGGGACCATGCAGGCGCGCCAGCTGTTCCGCGCTGACGTCGAACTGCAGCAGCCGCTCGCGGCGCTTGGCGTTATTCGCGCGCGAGCCGATGGCGCCGACATAAAAAGCGGGGGATTTCAATGCTTCCATCAGGGCCAGGTCGTCGAGCTTGGGGTCGTGCGTGAGGGCGACGACGGCGCTGCGGCTGTCGAGTTTTAATTCCAGCACGAGGTCGTCCGGCATGGCGTGCAGCAGGGGCACGCCCGGCACGTTCCAGCCGCCCCGGTATTCCTCGCGCGGGTCGCAGACGATGACGTGGTAATCCATGGCCATGGCGATTTGCGCCACGAAGCGCGACAGCTGGCTGGCGCCGATGATCAGCAATCGCCAGCGGGGGCCATGCTGCGTGGTGAGTACCGCGTCTTCCAGGGCCAGCACGGCGCCCGGCGCGGCGCGCCGCAGGCTGACGGCGCCGCTGCGCAGGTCGAGGCGGCGCTCGACCAGTTCATGCGCTTCCAGGCGCGCCAGCAGTTCGGCCACCTTGCTGCCCGCATGCAGCGGTTCGATGGCCAGTTCGATCGTGCCGCCGCAGGGCAGGCCGAAGCGGTGCGCCTCGTCGGCGCTGATGCCGTAGCTGACGATTTCCGGCAAGGTGCGCACGATGCCGTGCACGCGCACGGTGTCGATCAAATCATCTTCGATGCAGCCGCCGGAGACGGAACCGACCACCGTGCCATCGTCGCAGATGGCCAGGGTCGCGCCCACGGGGCGGGGGCTGGAGCCCCAGGTCTTGATGACGGTGACGAGTTCGCAGCGGTGCCCGGCGGCGAGCCAGGCGGCGCTGGTTTTCAGAACTTCAAGGTCGATGCTGTCCATGGCGCGCGCGATTTACATGCCGTAGTTTGCGGCAAAGTATGGAAAAGTATTCAAGATTGTGGATATACTACCTGTTCCACCACCCTGCGGAGAATTTTCATGTCAAATGAAGTCAAGACGCAAGAAGAGGGTATTCCCAAGTTCGGCAAGCTGCTCATCGTCCTGTTTCTGGCCGTGGTGTTTTGCGGCGCTCTGACCTGGATCATGGGCACCTACTTCCCCAACTTCCCCGGCGCCTGACCAAACCTGCTGCGTCAGGCGCCTCTTTGCTTAAGGCTTGAGCGGCTTCTTTGCCGCCTGCTTGGCGCGCACGTCGGTGACGGCGCGGTTGATGGCCGCCATGCGCGAATTGGTGCCCGGGTGCAGGGCCGTGTAGCCGTTGGCGACCGTCACCGGCACTTGCGTGGCCATGCGCTGCCAGAAGCGGGCCGCGTTGTCGACGTTGTAGCCGGCGCGCGCCAGCAGGTAGATGGCCAGGGTGTCGGCCTGCACGTCGAGTTCCTGCGGCATGGCCTTGATGCCGGCGGCGCCCGTCAGCATCGACACGTCGGGCTGCACGGCGCCCAGGCTGTCGATGATGGCGCCGGCCGTACCTGCCGTGCGCTGGCTGCGCGCGTGGTCGAGGATGTTGTGCGCCATTTCGCGGGCAATGACGAAGGCGATGCCTTCGTCATTTTGCGCCGCATTGACCATGCCGCGCGTGAGCATGATGCGCGCGCCGTCCGAATACGCGTTGACGTTGTCCGCATTGCCCAGGGCGACGCGGAAGGCGCAGGCGCGCGTGACGGGAATTTTGAGGTCCTGCTGCTGGCCGTCGCGGGCGATGGTCATGTTCAGGCTCGCGTTCTTCGAGGCCAGCGGGCCGACGATGGCGCCGAACGGGCCCTCTGCCTTCGGGCCGGCCGGCAGCGGCTTGCCTTCGGCGGCCAGCAAGCCGTCGCCCTTGCGCAGGCCGGCGCGCGCGGCGCCGCTGCCAGGCAAGACGCCGGAGACCTGCATCTGTTCGCCGTAGCCGAGGGCCGCCTGCGCCGCGTCCGCATAGATACCGGGGTAGGAATACTTGTTCTGCGCCGTGAAACCCAGCAGGTTGCGCGCGTACGTCTTGCACAGGTCCGCATTGTTGATCAGCAGGGGCGCCGAGACTTTCGACAGGCGGTCCTGCAGCGCCACCATCTTCACCAGCTCTTCCTGCGCCGCCTTTTGCTGCGCCGTCAGGGCCGGGGCCTCGGGCGCCGGCACGACGTTGAACGGACCGCTGACGTTCGTCGCCGGCGTGGTGCAGCCGGCCAGAACGGCCGCGCCGGCCAACAGGAAGGGAGTGGCCAATCGGCGCAGCGAAGTTGGGGCTGGGATCAGATGGCGGAAACCTGGCATAAGTGTCAATCCTTAATGTTTGCCGGTGCTGCCGAAACCGCCAACACCGCGTTCGCTGTCGCCGAATTCCTCGACGACGTTAAAGCCCACTTGCAGCACAGGCACGATAATCAGTTGCGCCAGGCGTTCCATGGGATTGAGCGTGAAGGCGCTCTGGCCCCGGTTCCAGGTCGATATCATCAGCTGGCCCTGATAATCGGAGTCGATCAAGCCTACCAGATTCCCCAGTACGATGCCGTTTTTGTGGCCCATGCCGCTGCGTGGCAAAATCATGGCCGCATACGACGGATCGCCGATGTGGATGGCCAGACCGGTGGGAATGAGCACGGTCTGGCCGGCTTCGATGGTGATGGCCTCGGTTATGCAGGCGCGCAGGTCGAGTCCCGCGCTGCCCGGGGTGGCGTAGGCCGGCAGCAGTTCTTGCATGCGGTCGTCGAGGACCTTGATGTCGATGTTTTTCATGAATCTAACTAACTAAGCTAAGTCGTTTAAAAAGTGATTATTTGAGCAGCGAATTTTTGGCGAGCCGCTTCGAGATTTCCGAAATCAGCTGGCGCGCCAGGTTCAGTTTCGGGGCGCGCGGCAGCACGGTATGACCTTCCTCGTCGAACAGGATGATGGTGTTGTCGTCCTGGCCAAACGTGTTCTGGCCGATATTGCCGACCAGGAGGGGAATGCCTTTTTTCTCGCGCTTGACCGAGCCGAATTCCACGAGGTTTTCGGATTCGGCGGCAAAGCCCACGCAGTACGGATAGCCGGCCAGGTTGGTGCGTGCCGCCACGGTGGCCAGGATGTCGGGATTTTGCACGAACTGCAGTTCGGGCACGGAGCCGTCGGCCTGCTTTTTCATCTTCTGGTCGCTGGCGTTGGCCACGCGCCAGTCGGCCACGGCGGCCACGGCGACGAAGACATGCTGGCCGTCGACGTGGGCCAGCACCGCATCATGCATCTGCTGCGCGCTTTGCACGTCGATGCGGCGCACGCCAAACGGCGCGTCCAGGGCCGTGGGGCCGGAAATGAGCAGCACCTCGGCGCCCGCTTCGCGCGCCGCGCGCGCCACCGCATAGCCCATCTTGCCCGAGGACAGATTGGTGATGCCGCGCACGGGGTCGATGGCCTCAAAAGTGGGGCCGGCCGTGACCAGCACGCGCTTGCCCGCCAGGACTTTGGGCTGGAAGGCGGCGATCAGCTCCGTCAAGAGCTGTTCCGGTTCCAGCATGCGGCCCAGGCCAACTTCGCCGCAAGCCTGTTCGCCGGCGGCTGGGCCGAACAGGGTGATGCCGTCGTCGCGCAGCTGCTGCACGTTGCGCTGTGTGGCGGGGTTCTGCCACATTTCCACATTCATGGCCGGCGCCACGAGCAGGGGCAGGTGGGCCGGACGGGCCAGGCACAGGGTCGACAGCAGGTCGTCGCAGACGCCATGCGCGAGTTTGCGCATGAAGTCGGCCGAACACGGCGCGATCAGGATGGCGTCCGCATGGCGCGTCAAATCGATGTGCGCCATGTTGTTGTCTATGCGCGCATCCCACTGGCTGGTATGCACGGGGTGGCCGGACAGCGCCTGCATCGTGACGGCCGTGATGAAGTGGCTGGCCGCATCCGTCATCACCACCTGCACCGAGGCGCCCGCCTTTGTCAGCGCGCGGCACAGTTCCGCCGCCTTGTAGCAGGCGACGCCGCCCGAAAGTCCCAGGACGATTTTTTTGCCGGACAATTCCATGCCGTTCTCCCGCGTGTTTATTTGTTTACCCGGCGCAGTTCATCGATGATGAACAGGGCCGCGCCGATGCAGATGGCGCTGTCGGCAATAT
This sequence comes from Janthinobacterium sp. BHSEK, assembly GCF_056174685.1. Lineage (NCBI taxonomy): Bacteria > Pseudomonadati > Pseudomonadota > Betaproteobacteria > Burkholderiales > Oxalobacteraceae > Janthinobacterium > Janthinobacterium sp. BHSEK. The sequence goes on along the minus strand of NZ_JBWBYV010000062.1, from coordinate 54,396 downwards.
TGAAAGCGGGGAAATGGCCCCAGCTTTTCCAGTGGAAGTCGAGGAAATCGACCACGTGGCCGTACATCAGGCGGTCGATCGCGTTGCCCAAGGCGCCGCCGAGGATCAGCGCCAGGGCCCAGCAGAACATGCGCTGGCCGGCGTGCTTTTTCAGCAGATAGATGATGTAGATGGCCGCCGCCAGGGCGATGCCGGTGAAGAAATAGCGCTGCCAGCCGCCCTGGTCGGACAGGAAGCTGAACGCGGCGCCCTTGTTATACGCGAGCACCAGGTTGAAATACGAGGTGATGACCATCTCCTGCGCATAGCGGAAGGTCTTCAGGATCGTGATCTTGGTGATCTGGTCGAACAGGATGACGATGGCGGCGATGCCCAGCCAGGGGACGAGCGACGCAGAGGAGGACGATTTCGATGAAAAACGGTTTTTAGTGGCCATATTTTTCCAGGGAAGATAAAGCCGCCGCCTGGCAGCAGGCGGCGGTTGGACTCATAGCATACAATGACGGGCAAAATCGTAGCGAGCGGCAGCGAGTTGTGGCCGAGACGCGCAGCTGTACTTTAGTACAGCGAGCATCGCAGGCCGCAAATCGCGACGCGCAGTAGATTTTGACGACGTTGTTTAGGCGAAACGGCGAACTTCGCCTTTTCCAAACAGGTTGCTGACGCAGCGGCCGCACAGGGTAGCATGCGCGGCGTCCGTGCCCACGTCCGCGCGGTAGTGCCAGCAACGCTCGCACTTCGGCGCCGTCGACGCGGCCACGACCACTTCCTCGGCCGCTTCGTCGGCTACTTCTGCCACGGTTGCCTGCGAGGTGATGAAGACGAATTTCAGGTCGTCGCCCAGGGTGGTCAACAGCTTGTACTTCATCGGCGCGGCCTTGATCGTCAGTTCCGCCTGCAGCGAGGAACCGATGGCGCCCGAGGTGCGCAAGTCTTCCAGCTGTTTGGTGACGTCCGTGCGCACGGCGCGCAGGGCCGTGTATTTCTCCAGCAGGGCGGCCGCGTCCGACACTTCCGGCAGCTGCCACCACGTTTGCGTGAAGATGGTTTCATCGCTGGCGGCATACGCTTCCGCGCCGGCGAACACCGCCCACGCCTCTTCGGCCGTGAATGACAGGGCCGGGGCCATCAGGCGCAGCAGGCTTTGCGTGATGTGCCACAGGGCCGTCTGCGCCGAGCGGCGCGCGTGCGACGTCAAGCCCGAGGTGTACAGACGGTCCTTCAGGATATCCAGGTAGAAGCCGCCCAGGTCTTCCGAGCAGTAGGTCTGCAGCTTCGACACGACCGGGTGGAATTCGTAGCGCGCATAGTTGTTCTCGATCTGCTGCTGCAGCGACGCCATGTTGGCCAGCGCATAGCGGTCGATTTCGAACATCTCAGCCACCGGCACGGCGTCCGTGGCCGGATTGAAGTCCGAGGTGTTCGCCAGCAGGAAGCGCAGGGTGTTGCGGATGCGGCGGTACGATTCCGTCACGCGTTTCAGGATCTCGTCGGAGATCGACAGCTCGCCCGTGTAGTCGGTCGAGGCGATCCACAGGCGCAGGATGTCCGCGCCCAGGGTGTCCGAGATCTTTTGCGGCGCCAGCGTGTTACCCAGCGACTTCGACATCTTCTTGCCTTCGCCGTCGACCGTGAAGCCGTGCGTCAGCAGGGCTTTATATGGAGGACGGCCGTTCAGCATGGACGACACCAGCAGCGACGAGTGGAACCAGCCGCGATGCTGGTCCGAGCCTTCCAGGTACAGGTCGGCCGGGAATTGCAGCTGCGTCGAGTGCGAACCGTGCGCTTGCGGGCCGCCCAGCACCGTCTGGTGCGTGGCGCCGGAATCGAACCACACGTCCAGGGTATCCTTGTTCTTGGCGTAGATGGCCGCTTCGTCGCCGATCAGGTCTTTCAGGTCCAGCGCCTGCCATGCCTCGATGCCGTTCTTTTCGATCAGCTTGGCCACTTGCTCCAGCAATTCCGGCGTGCGCGGATGCAGGTCGCCCGTTTCCTTGTGCACGATGAAGGCCATCGGCACGCCCCACTGGCGCTGGCGCGACAAGGTCCAGTCGGGACGGTTGGCGATCATGCCGTGCAGGCGCGCCTGGCCCCAGTCCGGGAAGAACTCGGTGTCGGCGATGCCTTGCAAGGCCGTCTCGCGCAGGGTCGCGCCGCCATCCTTCGGCGTCACGTCCATGCCGGCGAACCACTGCGAGGTGGCGCGGTAGATGATCGGCGTCTTGTGGCGCCAGCAATGCATGTAGCTGTGGTCGAACATCTTGACTTCGAACAGCGCGCCCGCTTCGCGCAAGGCGTTGCAGATCGGCTTCGACGCTTCCCAGATGGTCATGCCGCCGAACAGGGGCAGGGTCGAGGCGAACTTGCCGTCGCCCATGACGGGCTTGATGATGTCGTCGTCCTTCATGCCGTGCGCCTTGCACGAGATGAAGTCGTCCAGGCCGTAGGCTGGCGCCGAGTGCACCACGCCCGTGCCGCTTTCCGTGGTCACGTATTCGGCCAGGTACAAGGGCGACAAACGGTCGTAGAAGGCGTTGCTCGCGTGCAGCGGATGGCGGAAGCTGATGCCGGCCAGGGCCGCGCCGTCGCAGGTGGCGATCGTCGTGCCTTCGAGCTTGAAGCGGGCCAGGCTGGCCACGACCAGGTCTTGCGCCAGGATCAGCAGCAATGGCTGGCCGTCGCGCTCGGCCTTCACCAGCGCATACTTCACTTCCGGATGCACGTTGAGCGCCTGGTTCGACGGGATGGTCCACGGCGTGGTGGTCCAGATGACGATGAAGCCGTTATCGGTCGGCAGGGCAGGCAAGCCGAAGGCGGCCGCCAGCTTGGCCGGTTCGGCGAACTTGAAGCCGACATCGATGGCGGGATCGCGTTTTTCCGCGTATTCCACTTCCGCCTCGGCCAGCGCCGACTGGCAATCAAAACACCAGTTGACGGGTTTCAGACCACGGTAGACATAGCCTTTTTCCAGCAGCTTGCCCAGCGCGCGCAACTCGTCGGCTTCATTGCCGTGCGCCATGGTCAGGTACGGGTTGTCCCACTCGCCCAGCACGCCCAGACGGATGAAATCCTTCTTCTGGCGCTCGACCTGCACGTTGGCGTAGGCGCGGGCCTTTTCCAGCACGTCGGCCGTCGGCAGGTTCTTGCCGTGCAGTTTTTCGATCTGGATCTCGATCGGCATGCCGTGGCAATCCCAGCCCGGCACGTACGGCGCGTCGAAGCCGGCCAGCGAGCGCGACTTGACTACCATGTCCTTCAGGATCTTGTTGACGGCGTGGCCCAGGTGGATGTCGCCATTCGCGTACGGCGGGCCGTCATGCAGGATGAATTTCGGACGGCCGGCGGCAGCCTTGCGCACGCGCTCATAAATCTTCTTGTCTTGCCATTGCTGTACCCATTGCGGCTCGCGCTTGGCCATGTCGCCGCGCATCGGGAACGGGGTTTCCGTCATGTTGACCGGGTATTTGCTTTCAGGCTTCTTGTTCTGCTTGGGCGTGGCTGGCTTGTTTTGATCGGACATAATCTTCTTTAATGATATTGAATGGTTTGCGGCGGCAGGGGCCGCCAGGCGGCGGAGTTGGCCGGCGTCAAATTCGGTCGGTGGCGGTAATGGCGCCGCTGCGCTGCTCAAAATAGGCGCGCGCCTGGTTCGAGTCGCGCTCGATGGCGGCCGTCAGGGTGGGCAAGTCGTCGTACTTTTCTTCGTCGCGCAGCTTTTGCAGGAATTCCACGCGCACCAGCTTGCCGTAGCACGATTGCGCGAAATCAAACAGATGCACTTCCAGCAAGACGCGGCCGCTGTCGTCGACGGTGGGGCGCACGCCCAGGCTGGCCACGGCCGGCAGCGGTACTGGTCCCAGGCCGTGCACTTGCACGATGAAGATGCCGGACAGGGCGGGGCGGTGCGCCACGCGCAGGTTCAGGGTGGGGAAACCGAGGGTGCGGCCCAGCTTCTGGCCGTGGATGACGTGGCCGGATATGGCGTACGGATGGCCCAGCAGCTGGGTGGCCAGCGGGAAATCGCCGGCGGCCAGCGCCAGGCGCACGGCGGACGAGGAGATGCGCGTGCTGCCATTCATCACCGTCGGCAATGTTTCTACATGGAAACCGTATTGGCGGCCCGCTTCCTGCAGCATGGCCACGTCGCCGGCGCGCCGGGCGCCATAGCAAAAGTCGTCGCCGACCATCAGCCATTTCACGTGCAAGCCATCGACGAGGACTTTTTCCGTGAATTCCTGCGGCGTCAGGGCGGCGAACTGGGCGCTGAAGTGTTCGACGACGACCCGGTCGATGCCCGCATCGTCCAGCGACTGCAGCTTGTCGCGCAGGTTGGCGATGCGCTGCGGCGCCTTCGACAGGTCGCCCGCGCGTTGCGCGAAGAATTCGCGCGGGTGCGGTTCGAACGTCATCACGGCCGCTTCGATGCCGAGTTCGGTGGCAGCTTCGCGCACGCGCGCCAGCAAGGCCTGATGGCCGATGTGGACACCGTCAAAATTGCCGATGGTCAGAGCGCAAGGCGCTCGTGCCTGGGCATTGGGAAGTCCGCGGAATACCTTCATAGGAATCTGATGAAAAACTGTGCCAAAAGGGGGATTATACGGACTGTTTCAGGGATGCACACCCGGCAGGGCGGCCGCAGGGGCAATTTCCCTGCTGAAATGATAAAAAGCGTTGCCGGCAAGGGTGCTGGCAACGCTTTTGGTGGTGGGCACTCGACTAGCTGCCCGACAATATCTTGGGGATATTATCTTATTTATTCATCAAGGCCCAGTAGCGTGCCAGGTCAGCCGCGCCATCCGTGCCCTTGACGGCTTTGAGTGCCGTCGATGCGTTGGCTTTCTTGCCGGCGTGGATGTAGGCGATGCCCAGGTGCAGCTTGGCTTCTTCCGGATACTTGGCGGTGCCCAGTTTCACGGCGTCATTCATCAAGCCCAAGCCCTTGTCGGCCTGACCATCGTAGACCAGGGCGAAGCCCAGCTTGCTCAAGCTGTCGGCGTCCTTGTTCTTGACGTATTCCGCTTCCGACTTGGCGGCGTTGGCCTTCAGGTCAGCCTGGGTCTTCAGGGCCAGGTCTTTCAGGCGCTGGTGACGGGCGGCATCGGCGCCGGTACCCAGTACGCCTTTTTTGTAGCCCTGCTCGATGATGCTCAGCGCTTCGCCAGGATTGCCTGCTTGCAAGGCCAGCTGGCTGATTTCCATGTATTCGGATGGCTTGCTGAACAGGCCGTTGGCCAGGCGCAGGCGCTGGACGTCCAGGCCCAGGCGTTGCGAGAAGCCAGGCTTGCCCGAGACGCGGTTCAGCAGGTCGGCCCAGTAGCTGGTCTTCGGATAGCTGCCAGCCAGTTTTTCCAGGGTGGCAACATAGCCGGCCTTGTCGTTTTGCTTCAACTGGATGTTGGCCAGCATTTGCAGGCTCGCTTCCGAGTTGCCGCCGCGCGCTTGCAGTTCTTTCGCCGCTTCGGCGTAGTTGCCGCTGACGTAGTAGGTCTGGATCAGCAGTTCGCGCATCTGTGGATCTTCGCGGTCTTTCAGCGAACGTTTGATCCAGGTGATGGTGTTCGGCCAATCCTTGGCGCGGTAGTACATGCCTGCCAGCGCTTGCGTGAATTTTGGGGCTTCGGCGGCGCTCAGGCGGCCGGAATTGATGACGGCTTCGAAAGCCTTGATGGCGGTGCCGTTATCGCCGGCGGCGGCGGCGGCCGAGGCGCGCACGCGCTCGATCTGGTAGCTTTCAAAGGCGGTCTTGCCGCCGACGCTGTCAGCTTCGCGCAGCTTGGCCAGCGCTTCCTTGTTTTTGCCGCTGCTAGCGAGTTTTTGCGCTTCTTGCAGTGGCTTGCCCACTTCGGCACGCACGGTGTCCGCGGCGTATGCCAGCGAGCCCAGGCCGATTACGGGAGTTGCTGCGGTAAAACCGATAGCGGCCATGACGAGGCCGAGATGAGCGAGACGAAACTTGGACATAAGAAAGTCTTTCAGTAAAAAGCGAATAGGCAGGAAGTCCTGCCTATTCGGATGTAAAGAGAACCTGATTGCTGCAGCTTACTGGAATTGCTCGTTGCCGACCAGACCGATTTTGGTCACGCCCAGACGCTGCGCCGACGCCATCACACCGGCGACGACTTTGTATTCCACCAGCTTGTTCGGACGCAGATGCACTTCCGGCTGGTCTGCTTGCGCAGCAACGTTGCTCAGCTTGGCTTCCAGCGAAGCGCGGTCAGGAACGACCTGATTGTCCCACAAGATCGTACCGTCAAAATCGACATCGATCGTGACGACCACTGGTTCGGTTGTCGGTGGCGGCGGGGTGCCGACCGGCATGTTCAAGTTCACCGAGTGGTTTTGCTTAGGAATCGTGATGATCAACATGATAATCAGCACCAGCATCACGTCGATGAGGGGCGTCATGTTCAGTTCCATCATTGGTTCCGGATCCGCGCCTGGGGCGCTTCCCGAACCGACATTCATACTCATAGTGTTTCCTTTAAGAAGTCCAACGAAGCACCGGGCGAAACTGCCGCCCGGTGGTCAGCTTCCGGCAGTGGCGTCCCCGTGTTGCCGGGGCGCCGCCGCCAGTTGCTATCAGCCCTTGTCAGGTGGTTCGGTGATGAAGCCGACCTTCTGGATCCCGGCACGTTGGGTCGTGTAAATAACCCGGCCGATCGATTCGTAGCGTGTTTCTTGGTCGCCACGAACGTGTACTTCCGGCTGCGGTACTTTCACTGCTTCAACTTTCAGATAATCGAACAGTTCGCTCGTATCTTTCAGTTTCTTCTGGCCCAGATAAATCTCGCCATCCTTGTTGACAACGATGTTGACGTTTTCTGGCTTGCTTTGAAGGGCTTGGTTGGCCTCGATCGGCAGATCGATTTTCTGCAATTTGAGGACAACCGGACTGGTGATCAAGAAAATGATCAGCAAAACCAACATGATGTCGACGAGCGGCGTCGTGTTGATTTCTGACATTACTTGATCTTCATCTCCGCTGTCGGAGCCGACGGACATCGACATGATTCTTATCCGATCTTTTTAGCGCCGGCAGCACGGCCAGCTTCGCTGGTCGACATTGCGCCGGAGATCAGTACCGAGTGAACGTCGGCGCTGAACGAGCGTACGTCTTCCATCGCGGTTTTGTTACGACGCACCAGCCAGTTGTAACCCAGAACGGCAGGAACGGCAACCAGCAGACCGAAAGCGGTCATGATCAGTGCTTCACCAACTGGACCTGCAACTTTATCGATCGAAGCGTTACCGGTCATGCCGATGTTGGTCAGCGCGCCATAAATACCCCAAACGGTACCGAACAGACCGATAAACGGTGCGGTCGAACCAACGGTTGCCAGGAACGACAGGCCATCTTGCAGACGCGATTGGACTTTGTCCGAAGCGCGCTGGATCGACATCGTCACCCAGGTCGACAGGTCGATTTGTTCCAGCAGGGCGCCGTCATGGTGAGCCGTTGCCTTGGTGCCCGATTCAGCGATGAAGCGGAATGGCGAGCCTTCGGTCAGGGTTGCCGAACCAGCAGCGATCGAAGGGGCTTTCCAGAATTTGGCAGCGGTTTCTTTCGCTTGCTTGAAGATCTTCATTTGATCCATCAGCTTGGTGATGATGATGTACCAGCTGCCGATCGACATGATGGCCAGGATGATCAGGGTGGCGCGTGGCACGAAGCCGCCGTCCCACACTGCTTGCAGGCCGAACGGGTTGTGGACTTCTTCGGTTTTGGCTGGAGCGGCTGCGTCAGCGGCTGGAGCTGCTGCGTCTGCTGCTGGAGCGGCGGCATCTGCGGCAACTGGTGCTGGTGCAGCGTCTGCCGCAGGAGCCGAGGCGGCAGCCGATGCTGGCGCGTCAGCGAATGCCGGAGCTGCTACCAGAGCGGTAGTAGCGGTAACGGACAACAGAACCGCGGCAAAAAATGCGGACAAACGGGTATTCTTAAACATGCTTCCTCCAAAATTAAAAATAACAGATCGCTGAACGTAATGACAACGAAATCATAGTGTGAGACAGGGGATAACTGCCTCGGGTTTTAATCCAGCGACCAAACGTATTGCATTTGCTGCCAGCCTTGTTCCGGCTTGCCGTCAACTGTTGCCGGCTTAAATGTACAGCGGCTGATACCTTGCACCGCAGCTTTGTCCAGGTCTCTGAAGCCGCTGGACTTCACGATCTTCGAATCAGCGACCTTGCCGTCTACACCGATCAGGAACGACAGTGTCACCACACCGGTTTCCTCATTGCGCTGCGACGACTTCGGATAAGCCGGCTTTTCGCAGACACTGAAGTCAACCACGGCCGGCGTACGCACCGATTTGGCTGGTCCAGGAGTTGGCGCAGGCTGTGCAGGCGGTGCTGGCGGTGCCAATACATTCGTGGCTGGCTTCACAGCAGTCGTATTTGCAATCACGTTCTGTTGTGGCGGCGGCTGCTGCACGTTCACCTCGACTGGCGGAATGAATGGCGGCGGTGGCGCCTTCATTTCTGGCGGCGGTGGTGGCGGTGGAAGATCCTTCGGTGGAGGCGGTTTGACTTCCTCGATAATCTTGGTTTCAACCGGTTCCATCATTTTGGTGACCAACCGCTTGCCCAAGCCCGTCACGATCCCGTAAGCCGCGAGAACGTGCAGCAGGACAACGATAGTGATGCCTGTGTAGTTCTTGGGACTTTTCTCGTTCGAAAAATTCATGCCTGCTTTCTCCAAATACCATCTCTTGTCTTGCAACTGAACCCCAAAATGACGACACAAAGCTCCAGCCGTATCCGGGACGTCGCCGAATTATACATACGAATTCTTTATTTTACACAGATTTTTAACGCCTAAAACCGGTTAAATTTTTGGCGCTTTTGCGCCCTGAAAACGTACTTGCTTATGTCATCTTTGCACGCTTTCGGACAGAAAAAAAGGCGGTCTTATCGGTTTTTTACAGCCGTTTTGGGCTACCACTGCTAAGTTCTCCGATGTGCCCATCTGGCGGAATTATATTTCGTGATATTCAATATGGAAACCGCTAAATTTGGAGAAAAATCTTTCTTTTTAGAAATGTTTTGACTCGGAACCAGACCACTTAGCGGCCCGCGCGCACCAAACAGGTGCGCAAGGCACTTTATCCAGGTCAAAAAAGGCGGTCCTGGCGGCCCGTTTGACGCCGCCAGGCCATACTGAATTCCTATGTAGGCATAGGAAACGCTTATATTCTTGCCATTGATTATTATCAACAAATCATTTCATGGCCGGACAACGGGGTCGTCGCGCCGGTTGCGTTTTTCTCGCCGGCAATTCAAGGTGCCCAGGACGACGCCCTGCGGGTCGACCGTATCGAGGTGCACATCGAAGCCCCACAGCCGTGCCACGTGCTTGAGCACCTCGGCCGCCTGCTGGTTCAGCGGGCGGCGCTGGAATTGCGTGTGGCGCAGGGTCAATGCGCGGTCGTCGCGCGTATTGACGGACCAGACCTGAATGTTCGGCTCGCGGTTGCCCAGGTTGTACTGCTCGGCCAGCTGCTGGCGCACGTAGCGGTAGCCGGCATCGTCGTGGATGGCGGAAATGGCCAGTTTTTCATTCTTGTCGTCGTCGAGCACGGCAAAGAAGTGGAATTCGCGGATCAGCCGCGGCGACAAATACTGGGCGATGAAGCTTTCATCCTTGAAATTGCGCATGGCAAAGTCCAGGCTCTTGCGCCAGTCCGTGCCGGCCATGTCGGGGAACCAGGCGCGGTCCTCGTCCGTCGGGTGCTCGCAGATGCGGCGGATGTCGCTCATCATGGCAAAACCCAGCGCATACGGGTTGATGCCGCTGTAATACGGGCTGTCGATGGGCGGCTGGTAGACCACGTTGGTATGGCTTTTCAAAAATTCCATCATGAAGCCGTCGCCCACCACGCCTTCGTCATATAACTGATTCAATATCGTGTAGTGCCAGAAGGTGGCCCAGCCCTCGTTCATGACCTGGGTTTGCCGCTGCGGATAGAAATATTGGGAAATCTTGCGCACGATGCGCACCATCTCGCGCTGCCACGGTTCCAGCAGCGGCGCATACTTCTCGATAAAGTACAGCAGGTTTTCCTCGGGTTCGGGCGGAAAGCGTGGCGCGGCCTTGCGCTGGTCGTCCTCTTCCTCGTCCTCGTCGCGCCGGGGCAGGGTACGCCACAGCTGGTTGATCTGCGACTGCACATAGGCTTCGCGTTCTTTCTGGCGCGCATATTCCTTCGCCATCGACAGTTTCGCCGGGCGCTTGTAGCGGTCCACGCCATAGTTCTGGATGGCGTGGCACGAGTCGAGCAGCAATTCCACGGCATCGACGCCATGGCGCTGCTCGCATTCGGCGATGTAATTCTTGGCAAACACCATATAGTCGATGATGGCGTCCGCATCCGTCCAGGCGCGGAACAGGTAATTGCCCTTGAAGAAGGAATTGTGGCCGTAGGCCGCATGCGCGATCACCAGCGACTGCATGGTGAGGCTGTTTTCCTCCATTAAATAGGCGATGCACGGGTTCGAGTTGATGACGATCTCGTAGGCCAGGCCCATCTGGCCCCGCTTGTAGCTTTTCTCGGTCGACAAGAAATGCTTGCCGAACGACCAATGGTTGTACGAGACGGGCATGCCCACCGAGGTGTAGGCATCCATCATCTGTTCCGCCGTGATGATTTCCAGCTGGTTCGGATAGGTGTCGAGGCCGAACTGTTTCGCCACGCGGCGGATTTCCTCGTGGATTTGCTCGATCAGCTCGAACGTCCATTCCGACTGCTCGGGCAGGGCGTTCGGGTGGCGCAGGCGCACGAACGGTTCGCCCGGAGTATTGCTGGCGCGGTCAAAGGCTGCACTCATCATTTCACCTGTTTCTTGAACAGTTCGCGGAAGACCGGGTAGATATCGGCCGGCGTGACGATCTTTTGCATGGCGAAATGGGCGTGATGGTCGAGCACGCCCGCATATTGCTCCCACAGGTTTTGCTGCGGGCCGTCGGTGATCTCGACATAGGTGTAGTACTGCACCTTGGGCATGATGGTGTTGATCAGCAGCTGGCGGCACTGCACGGAATCGTTGTCCCAGTTGTCGCCGTCGGATGCCTGCGCCACATAGCTGTTCCATTGTCCGGCGCCATAGCGTTCGTCGATGATGGTGTTGAGCAAGTGCAGCGCGGACGACACGACGGTGCCGCCGGATTCGCGCGAATTGAAGAATTCATGCTCGTCCACCTCCGCCGCCGCCGTATGGTGGCGGATGAAGACCACCTCGATCTTGTCGTAGACGCGCTTGAGGAACAGATATAACAGGATGAAGAAGCGCTTGGCCGTGTCCTTGCGCGATTCGTCCATGGAGCCGGAGACGTCCATGATGCAGAACATGACGGCCTGCGTCATCGGCTTGGGCACCTTGATGCGGTTGCTGTAGCGCAAGTCGAACGGGTCGATGAAGGGAATCGCCAGCAGTCGCGTGTGCAGGTGGTGGATCAGGCGGCGCAGTTCCGTGACCAGCGGGTCGCTGTCGGGCGCCCCTTCGTGCAGCAAGACGGCCAGGTCTTCCTCGGCCTGCGCCAGCTGCTTGCGGGCACCGCCGCCGACGGCGATGCGCCGCCCCAGCGCGCCGCGCAGGGAGCGCAGCACGTGGATGTTCGATGGCGTGCCCGACATATTGTAGCCGGCGCGCTGGTTCTTGAATTCCGTGGTGGCCGTCAGCTGGGTTTTCACCATGTGCGGCAATTCCAAGTCCTCGAAGAAATAATTCATGAATTCTTCGCGCGACAATTCGAAGATGAAATCGTCTTCCGTCGTCTCGTCGCTATTGCCCGCCTTGCCCCGTCCGCTGCCGGCGCCGCCTTTCGGCCGGGCGATCTGGTCGCCTTTCAGGTATTCCTTGTTGCCGGGATTGACCACTTCCCACACGCCGCCGTGCGCGTGGCCAAACGACGGTTCGCCCACGTCCTTGACGGGGATGCTGACCTTCTCGCCATTCTCGACGTCCGTGATCGAGCGCCCCTTGATGGCGCGCCCCACGGCATCCTTGATCTGGCCCTTGTAACGCCGCAGGAAACGCTCGCGGTTGACGGCGGATTTATTCTTGCTTTGCAAGCGCCTGTCGATGAGGTATGTCAAAGGGTGCCTCCTTGCCTCTCGTCTTGCGCGCCCCGCCAGTCGCCGGGCGGGAGCGCGCCTCCGCTGTCCGCGCTAGGATGACTTGCGCACGCGCAAGTACCATTCGCATAACAGGCGTACCTGCTTGGCCGTATAGCCTTTTTCCACCATGCGGGCCACGAAGTCGGCGTGCTTGTTGGCATCGTCGGCACTGGCCTTGGCATTGAAGGAAATCACGGGCAGCAATTCCTCCGTATTCGAGAACATTTTCTTTTCGATCACGGTGCGGAACTTTTCATAACTGGTCCAGGCGGGATTCTTGCCGCCGTTCGAGGCCCGCGCGCGCAAGCCGAAGTTGACGATTTCGTTGCGGAAATCCTTCGGATTGGAAATGCCCGCCGGCTTCTCGATCTTTTCCAGCTCATTGTTCAGCGATTCGCGATCAAAACTTTCGCCCGTGTCCGGATCGCGGTATTCCTGGTCCTGTATCCAGAAATCGGCAAACGTCACATAGCGGTCGAAGATGTTCTGGCCGTATTCCGAATAGCTTTCCAGGTACGCCGTCTGGATCTCCTTGCCGATGAATTCCACGTAGCGCTGCGCCAGGTGCTCCTTAATATAGGAGAAGTAGCGCTGCTCGAGTTCCGGCGCGAACTGCTCACGCTCGACCTGCTGTTCCAGTACATATAATAAGTGCACGGGATTGGCGGCCACTTCGGAATTGTCAAAGTTGAACACCTTCGACAGGATCTTGAAGGCAAAGCGCGTCGACAGCCCGTTCATGCCCTCGTCCACGCCCGCGTAATCGACGTATTCGTGCATGGACTTGGCTTTCGGGTCCGTATCCTTGAGGTTTTCGCCATCGTAGACGAGCATCTTCGAGAAAATGCTGGAGTTTTCCGGGTCTTTCAGGCGCGACAGGATGGCGAACTGCGCCATCATGCGCAGGGTGCCGGGCGCGCACGGGGCTTTCACCAGCGAGGAATTGGCCACCAGCTTGTCGTAGATCTTGATTTCATCGGACACGCGCAGGCAGTACGGCACCTTGACTATATAGATACGGTCAAGAAACGCCTCGTTGTTGCGGTTGTTCTTGAACGTCTTCCACTCCGACTCGTTCGAGTGGGCCAGGATGATGCCGTCGAACGGTATCGCGCCGAAGCCTTCCGTGCCCTTGTAGTTGCCTTCCTGCGTGGCCGTCAGCAGCGGATGCAAGACCTTGATCGGCGCCTTGAACATTTCCACGAATTCCATCAGGCCCTGGTTGGCCAGGCACAGGCCGCCCGAATAGCTGTAGGCGTCCGGGTCGTCCTGCGCATAGTCTTCCAGCTTGCGGATGTCGACCTTGCCCACCAGTGAGGAAATATCCTGGTTGTTTTCGTCGCCCGGCTCCGTTTTCGAGATGGCGATCTGTTTCAGCACGGAGGGGTAGCGCTTGACGACGCGGAACTGGTTGATGTCGCCATTGTATTCATGCAGGCGTTTCACGGCCCACGGGCTGGGGATGTTGCGCAGGTAGCGGCGCGGGATGCCGTAATCCTCTTCCAGGATGGTGCCGTCTTCTTCCTCGTTGAACAGGCCCAGCGGCGACTCGTTGACGGGCGAGCCTTTCAGGCAATAGAAGGGCACGTGTTCCATCAGCGACTTGAGTTTTTCCGCGATGGACGACTTGCCGCCGCCGACTGGCCCCAGCAGATACAGGATCTGCTTGCGTTCTTCCAGACCTTGCGCCGCGTGGCGGAAGTAGGAGACGACTTGTTCGATGACTTCCTCGGTGCCGTAGAATTCGCGGAAGGCGGGGTAGATCTTGATCACCTTGTTGGCAAAGATGCGCGACAAACGCGTATCGTTGCGCGTGTCGACCAGCTGCGGCTCGCCGATGGCGGCCAGCATGCGTTCGGGCGCGCTGGCATACGTCAGCTTGTCCTTCTTGCACAGGGCCAGGTACTCGGTGAGCGACATTTCCTCTTCGCGGGTGCGCTCGTAGCGTGCTGCATAGTTATCAAAAATGGTCATGTCAATGTCCTTTAATGTAAACCTGAACTGCCAGTCACCATGGCCGCCCGCCTGGCACTCGCCTGGGCTTGCCGTCTGAACTTTTCCTGTACCCCGTACCGATTTTTATTGTTGTTTCAAGCCCGGCTGTCTTTGCGAGTCCGGATTGCCCGGACCAAAAAACTGGCGCTTGATGCCGTGTGCTGACGTGGCCAGCCGGCTTTTTTTCACTGTTGATAGCGCTTGTTGCACCTACCCTTACCCCATGAAATTAATTATTGCTCTAAAGGATCAGGAAGTCAAAAGATATGTCAGCATATCCTTAATACTTGTTTGTAAATTGTTGATTTAATTGGGTAAACTATCAAATTTTTCATCCATTTCAATGAACTTTTTTGTCCCTTTTAAATCATCATACGACAATTCGCCAGCGCGTGCCGGTGCGGGCCATGCTGCCGCCGCTGCCAGCGCCGTGGCGGCCGGGCGCCGGTGAGGCCGGCCATCTTGCGCTAAGATGCCTGCATGTCTGATGGCCCTGCGCGCCGCGCGCGCGTGCCAGCATTTTTACCGTCACCCTATAAGGAACACCCATGATGAACCCCCAATTGCGCGCGATCGTCCGCGGCATGCCGAAAGCCGAACTGCATATCCATATCGAAGGCTCGCTGGAGCCAGAACTGATTTTCGCACTGGCCGAGCGCAATGGCGTGCCGCTGGGCTATGAATCTGTGGAACACTTGCGCAGCGCCTATGCTTTTACGGATTTACAGTCCTTTCTCGACATTTATTACGCTGGCGCAAGCGTGCTCTTGAAGGAGCAGGATTTCTATGACATGACGCAAGCCTACCTGCGCCGCGCCGAAGCCGATAACGTCTTGCACACGGAAATCTTCTTCGACCCGCAAACGCACACGGCGCGCGGCGTGCCGATGGCCGATGTGATCGACGGCATCCACCGTGCCTGCCAGGACAGCCCCGTCAGCGCGACCCTGATCCTGTGCTTCCTGCGCCATTTGAGCGAGGCAGAGGCGTTCGAGACCCTGGAAGACGCGCTGCCGCACCGCGACAAGTTCATCGGCATCGGCCTCGACTCGTCGGAAGTGGGCAATCCGCCCGAGAAGTTCTCGCGCGTGTTTGCCCGTTGCCGCGAACTGGGCCTGCACCTGGTGGCCCACGCGGGCGAGGAAGGCCCGGCAGCCTACATCCGCACGGCCCTTGATGATTTGCAAGTCGAACGCATCGACCATGGCGTGCGCTGCCTGGAGGACGCGGAACTGACGGCCCGCCTGGCGCGCGAACAGATCGCGCTCACCGTGTGCCCCCTGTCGAACACCAAGCTGCGCGTGTTCGACCAGATGCATGACCATAACCTGGTGCAATTGCTCGACGCGGGCCTGCTGGTGACGGTGAACTCGGATGATCCCGCGTATTTCGGCGGCTACATGAACGACAACTTCGACGCCATCTTCGATGCCTTGCCGCTGGGCTTGTCCCACGCGCAGCGCCTGGCGCGCAACGGTTTCATCGCCGCCTTCCTGCCGCAGGCGCAGAAAGACGCTTTCCTTGCCACCGTCGATGCGTATTTCGCGCAGCACGCCGCCGCCCACGGCGCCACGCAGTAATCAGCATAAAGACCCGCCGCCCATGTTCCGCCTCTCCCTGAAAATGACCGGCCGCGACTGGCGCGCCGGGCAACTGCGTTTCCTGCTCGTCGCGCTGATCGTGGCCGTGGCGGCCCTGTCGGCCGTCGGCTTCTTCGTCGACCGCCTGCGCGCGGGCCTGAACCGTGACGCGCACCAGCTGCTGGGGGCCGACCTCGTCATCAACGCCGACCAGCCCGTCAATGCGGCCTGGCGCGCCGAAGCGCAGAGGCGCGGTTTTATCCTGGCCGACACGGTGACGTTTCCCAGCATGGCGCAGGCGGGCGAGGGCGAGCAGTCGCTGTCGCAACTGGCGTCCATCAAGGCCGTCTCGCCCGGCTACCCGCAGCGGGGCAAGCTGAAAATCACCACCAAACCGAGCGAAGCGCAGGATGCCGTGGGCCAGCCGACAGATCAGGTGCCGGCGCCCGGCACGCTGTGGGTCGATGCGGCGATCCTGTCCAGCCTGAACGCCAAACTGGGCGACACCGTGACCCTGGGCGACAAGGCCTTTACCGTCACGCAGCTGATCGCCAGCGAACCGGACCGCGGTGCATCGTTCCTCAATTTCGCCCCGAGAGTGATGCTGCCCTTGAGTGATCTTGCCGCCACGGCGCTGGTGCAGAACGGCTCGCGTGTGTCGTACCGGCTGCTGCTGTCGGCGCCGCCCGCCAAGGCGGCCGAGCTTGCGCAATATCAAGCCTGGCTGGAAAGCCAGATCAAGGCGCAGTCCATCAAAGGCGTGCGCATCGAATCGCTGGAATCGGGCAGCCCGCAGATGCAGTCGACCCTGGACCGCGCCGACCGTTTCCTGTCGCTCGTCGGCCTGCTGTCGGCCATGCTGGCGGCCGTCGCCGTGGCGATGGCGGCGCGCCGCTTCATGCTGCGCCACCTCGATGCCTGCGCCATGCTGCGCTGCCTGGGCCTGACGCAAAACCAGGTCACGGCCATGTACGTGATCGAATTCCTGCTCGTCGGCCTGGTGGGCAGCGTGATCGGCGTGCTGGTGGGCTTCGGCGGCCACCTGGTGCTGCTGGAGCTGCTGGGCAAGCTGGTGCAGAGCGACTTGCCGCCCGTGTCCCTGCTGCCCGCGCTGCAGGGCGTGGCCACCGGCATGCTGCTCTTGCTGGGCTTTGCCCTGCCGCCGATTTTGCAGTTGCGCAATGTCCCCCATAACCGCGTGATCCGCCGCGAACAGGAGCCGCCGCAGGCGCTGGCCCTGGCCACCTACGGGCTCGGCATCGCCGCCTTCGTCGTGCTGCTCTTGTGGCAGGCGGGCGACGTGAAACTGGCCTTGCTGACGGCGGCCGGTTTCCTCGGCGGCTTCGGCCTGTTCGCCCTGGCCGGCTGGCTGGGCATCAAGTCGCTGAAAACCCTGCGCGGCGCCTTCAAGCACCAGGGCTGGCGCTTCGCCGTCACGTCCTTGCAGCGCCGGCCGGGCGCCACCGTCATCCAGGTGGTGTCGCTGGCCCTGGGCCTGATGGCCTTGCTGCTGCTGACGGTGGTGCGGGGCGACCTGATGGTGGCCTGGCGCAACGCCACGCCGCCCGATGCGCCGAACCGCTTCATGATCAATATCCTGCCCGAGCAGAAAGACCCGATCGCCGCGCGCCTGGCGCAGGCCGGCGTGGCCAATGCGCCCTTGTATCCGATGATACGGGGCCGGCTGGTGGCCGTGAACGGCAACGCCATCACGGAAAGCACGTACGAGGATGACC
Organism: Janthinobacterium sp. BHSEK; assembly: GCF_056174685.1. Classification (NCBI taxonomy): domain Bacteria; kingdom Pseudomonadati; phylum Pseudomonadota; class Betaproteobacteria; order Burkholderiales; family Oxalobacteraceae; genus Janthinobacterium; species Janthinobacterium sp. BHSEK. The sequence goes on along the minus strand of NZ_JBWBYV010000062.1, from coordinate 36,969 downwards.
GCGCCAAGGGCCTGGCCGACCGCGAATTCAATCTGTCGACGATGGCCGCCATGCAGGAGGAAAACAAGCTCGTGGCCGGCAAGTGGTTCAGCGACAAGCCCGGCGCATCGGCGGAGGCGTCGGTGGAAGAGGGCATCGCCAAGACCTTGAAGCTGAAACTGGGCGACAAGCTGCGCTTCGACATCGCCGGTCAGCCCGTGGAAGCGGCGATCACGAGTTTGCGCAAGCTGGAATGGGGCTCGATGCGCGTCAACTTCTTTGTCATCATCAATCCGGCCGCCATGGCGGACACGCCGCAGACGTGGATCACGGCGTTTCACCTGCCGCCAGCGCAGGCGGACCTGGGCAACGCCCTGCTGCGCGAGTATCCGAACCTGACGGTGGTCGACGTGGGCGGCGTGCTGAAACAGATCCAGGGCGTGCTGGACCAGGTGGTGACGGCCGTCGAATTCCTGTTTGCCTTTACCCTGGCCTCGGGCTTGCTGGTGCTGTATGCGGCCTTGATGGGTTCGCAGGACGAGCGTACGCGCGAAGCGGGCCTGCTGCGCGCCCTGGGCGCCACGCGGCGCCAGCTGGCCCAGGCGCAGCTGATCGAGTTTTCCCTCGTCGGCGCGCTGGCCGGCCTGCTGGCCGCCTCGGGCGCGGCCGCCATGGGCTGGGCCCTGGCCACGTACCAGTTCAAGTTCGCCTGGAGCTTCGCACCGGGCGTGTGGGCCTTCGGCCTGCTGGCCGGCGCCCTGTGCGCCATCGCCGGAGGCTGGCTGGGTTTGCGCAATGTCCTGAAACATCCGCCGCTGCAGACCTTACGGGAAGGCTAAACACTGACGCTGTCGCCCGCGCCCGCGCGTAGAAATTGCGCGTAGGACATGACCGGCTGCCCCAGCTGGTGCGCCGGCACGTCGAACAGGGCCCAGAAATACGTCACGCGGCCCAGGCAGATGGTGGGGGCGGCGCAATAGCGGAACCAGTTTTCGCCGATGTGCGCCGCATACATGCCATCGCTGTCGGCGTCGGAAAAATACGGGATCACGCGCATTTCCAGCAGGGCCAGCAGCAGCGACCCCGGTGCGTCGCTGTCGCGCGCCATTTCGTACTGCGTGTGCAGGCTGCGCTCCGTCTCGATGATCATCAGCTTGGCGTGGCCGTCGCGCGTGAAGAACAGGATGCCGCTGGGATTGGGAAAGATATAGAACTCGACGAAGCCGTGACGCTTGCACAGCTCGTGCACCACGGCGGCCAGCGCCTCGTCTTGCAGGAAACTGTAGTCGTGCAGCATCAGCAGGTCGCGCACGGTCTCCGTTTGCTGCAGGAAGAATTCGCCTTGCAGGCTGACGATTTCCTGCTCCAGGATGTCGAGCGCATCGTCGTCGCTCTTCTTGATGTAGCGGTCGATCAAGCCCCGGTTGAAGGCCGTCACGGCCACCTTTTCGTCGGCCGCGCCTGTAAATAAAATCTTCTTGCACGGCAAGTCGCGCACGGCCTGGCAAAATTCCAGGCCATTCATCTGCGGCATCGAATAATCGACCACCAGCACGGAGGGCACGGCAAAGCGCTGCGCCTGGCCGCTGATGCGCCAGATGCGTTCGATGTCGAGCGCCACGTTGCACTGGTCGGGCGGCAGGTTTTGCGTGTCGAAGTTGACGTGCAGCGGCGTTTCGCCCGGCTGCGTGCTGTGGCGCAGCCAGTGCAGCGCGCTGCTGGTGTCGTGGAACGTCTTGCGCGCCAGGCCGGGATCGAGCTGGAACGCCAGGCTTTTCAGGAAGGAATCGCTGTCGTCGATCAATACGGTCAGGGTCGGATGGGTGTAGACGGGCAGTTGCATGCGTCACCTCGCGCGGTGGATGGATGGAAAACGGCTGTGCCTGGTGCTGGCGTGTGTCTGCGGAAACTCCAGCACGAAGATGGCATACGCGCCTTCGCGCGCGACGCAACTGATGCGCGCATGCCAGGCTTGCATGATTTGCCGGCACAGGGCCAGGCCGATGCCGCTGCCGTTGTGCGAGGGATAGGAATAGAAACGGTCGAAGATCAGCGGCAATCGGCTGGCCGCGATGCCGCAGCCCGTATCGATGAACAGCAGACGCGGCACGGGCCGCGCGCCATCGATGACGATACGCACGCGGCCCTTGCCGGCGCGCTGGATGCCTTTCAAGGCATTGCGCAGCAAGTTCAGCAGGATGACTACGCACAGTTCGGACTGGCCGGAAAAGCTGAAGTCGGCGCGCACGTCGACCTTGACGATGTCGCGCTGCGCCGTGCTGGTAAACGGGTAGCGGCGCAGGACGGCCGTCACGCTGTCGTGCATGGCGACCGTCTCGTTCGCTTCGAGCTTGCGGTTGACGGCGCTGGCGCTGAGCAGGAACAGATCGATCATGTGGTGCATATGGCGCACTTCGAAGCGGATGCGCGCCAGCGCGTCCAGGCTGTCCGCATCGGGCGGCTGGCCTTGCGGGTTTTGCTGCTCCCCATGCTGCCCCCTTTGCGGCCCCCTTTGCTGCAGCCCCCGTTGCAGCCCGCGCACGTTCGCCTCGACGCTGACGAGGGGCGTGCGCAATTCGTGCGCCACGCTGCCCAGCCCGGCAGCCAGTCCGGCCAGCTTTTCCTGCGCACCCACATGGCGCCCCACCTTGACGACGGACAGCACGGCAATCGTGAACCAGTGCACGGGCAATTGCTGCAAGACGTCGCGGCTGAGCAAAAAGGCGGGATCGCCGGCCACGGCAAACGCCAGGCAGGCCAGCACGGTGCCGCTCAGGTAGGCGAGGACGGCGATGCGCGTATCGAAGTGAAACAGCACGATCAGCGCCACCAGCAGCGAATGTACCCACAGCGCCGAAGCGTGGTTCATCAGGAACATATACGTGAAGAAAAACGGCAGTTCGAAGGTCAGCCCCAGGAACAGGTAGACGCTGAACCAGGTGTTGCTGACGCGGTCAGGCCATAGCGCGGGCAGGAACAGCAGCGCCGCCACGGTGCGCAGCAGCAGCGATTCGTATTCTTGCGGAAAGAAATAATGCCATAGCGCGTAGTACAGGGGCATGCCCAGCGCACCGATGAGCGCCAGGGCGCGCACCTGGGCGCGCCGCACGGGCGTGTGTTCGATGGCGTCGTGGAAATGCAGGAAAGGCTGGAGCAGCTTGCCTTGCCACCGTATTCCGGAAGGGGACTGCGCATGCATCATGGTCAGGGGGCGTGTTCGTTGAGGCGTGTCAATACAACATCATCGGCGGGTTCCCGCCCTATCAGCAGAATATCGGCATAACTGTTGAGCTGTATCAATCTCTTGCCGGATGGCTCGCGCATGTTGGACGCGGTAGTTCCCACCGCAACCAATCAGGAGTCCCTATGTCACACGCCATTTCCCCCCTGTCGTCCCGCGCCATCCACGCCGAGCAGCTGATGCCTGCCTTCGTGCGCGCGCGCATGGATGAGCACTACGTCGAGCGCGTCGAGAAGCTGCTTGGCGGCGAACACCTGCACGAATGGCAAGCTGTGCCGGCAGGTGCCGTGATGCTCGCTGGCAATGACTATCTGAACATCGCCGGCGAGGCGGCCCTGCTGGCGGCCCAGGCGCGCGTCTTGCAGGACGGCGGCGCCATGCTGATGTCGTCCGTGTTCCTGCAGGAAGGCAGCCGCCAGCACCGGCTGGAACGCAAGCTGGCGGATTTTCTCGGCAGCGAAGCGTGCGTGCTGGCGCAGTCGGGCTGGGCCGCCAATGTGGGCTTGCTGCAAAGCCTGGCCGGGCCCGGCATTCCCGTGTACCTGGACATGCAGGCGCACGCTTCGCTGTGGGAGGGCGTGCAATCGGCGCAAGCCGTGCCCGTCGCCTTCCTGCACAACGATGGCGCCCACCTGCAGCGCCAGCTCGACAAGCACGGCCCCGGCATCATCGTCGTCGATGCGCTGTACAGCACCAACGGCAGCGTGGCGCCCTTGCTGGACATGGTGGAAATCGCCGAGCGCAGCGGCAGCATGCTGATCGTCGACGAGTCGCACTCGCTGGGCACGCACGGGCCGCAGGGCGCGGGCCTGGTGGTGGAGCTGGACCTGGCCGGGCGCGTGCATTTCCGCACGGCGTCGCTGGCCAAGGCGTTCGCGGGCCGGGCGGGGCTGATTACCTGTTCGGCCCGTTTCAAGGGATATTTTTTGTCCGCCTCGCGGCCCGCCATCTTCAGTTCCTGCCTGCTGGAACACGAGCTGGCCTGGTTCGATGCGGCGCTCGATTTCATCCGCGCCGCCGACGCCCGTCGTGCCGCCCTGCGCCGCCACAGCGTGCAGCTGCGCCAGGGCTTGATGGATCTCGGCTACAACGTCAGCGATGGCACCGAGCAGATCATTGCGCTGGAAGCGGGCAGCGAACCCGATACCTTGCTCCTGCGCAAGGCGCTGGAGCGGCGCGGTATCTACGGCGCCGTCTTCTGTGCGCCGGCCACGCCGAAGAACCGTTCGCTGGTGCGCCTGACCCTGAACGCGGGCTTGCGCGAGGACGAGTGCGCAAGGGTGCTGGCCGCCTGCGCCGCCATCCGCGACGAGACGGGCATGGCGCGCTGGCCATCGACGCGGCGCCTGCGCAAGTTGGCGCTGGTGTAGCGCGCGTCAGCCGTTGGCGGGCTGCTTGCCGGCGATCGTGCCCAGCAGCATGGACAGGGGCGCCAGCTGGTCCGCGCTGGCGGTGCCCAGCAATTCCTGGCCCAGCGCCTGCGCCGTCGTATGCGCGTGCGCCAGCAATGCCAGTCCCGCCTCGGTAATGGCGGCATAGCCGACGCGCGCATCGCGTTGGTCGGCCTGGCGCGCCACCAGGCCGATCTTTTCCAGCGGCATCAGCGAGCGCGTGATGCCGGACGCCGTCAGCGCCAGGCGCTCGGCCAGGTCGATGCGGCGCAGGCGCCCGCCGGGCGCCCGCTGCAAGTGGTACAGCAATTGGTAATCGCTGAAACTCAGGCCATGCAGATTGCCCAGGATGCTGTCGAAGCGGCGCACGATGAGCGCCTGGGCGCGCGCCAGGCGCAGGCAAAAGTCCAGCGCGCTGGCGCCGTCCGGCGGCGGGGAAGGGTGATCGGTCATGGTTTTCCTTGTGTTGGCTGCGCAGTGCTTGAGTGCGCAAGTGTAAAGCATGGCCGCTCAATACAGGGATTGCCCTTGTTCCAGCAGTTGCGCCCGGTGCAGGGCCAGCAGGGCGGCCAGCTCGGCGTCCGCATCGAAGGCGGGATCGTCGGATTGATCGACGGTGTCAATGATGTCGAAGCGGAAAGCCGCCGCACCGTCGCGCCGCCAGTCCGCCTGCAGGCGGGCGTTGCGGTGCGTGCCCAGCGTGAGTTCGAAGCGGTGGCGGTTCAGCGTGCCGGGCGCGTTGCGGCTGCGTTCGAGCAGGGTGCATCCGCTGGGCAGGTGGCGCAGCGCGAGGATGCCCAGCGCGGGCGCTTGTTGCCGGTAAGCTGCTTTCAAGGCTGCTTGCTGTGTTTTATCCATGTTGTGATTTCCTTAAGCTTGGGTGACGTAATCGGTGGTTGCGATGTGGGCAATATCCGTGAACAGGGCGGCGGCGATGGCGGCCGCCAGCAGCAGGGCGCCGCCGCCGCAGAACAGCTCGCCCACGCTCAGGTGGCGCAGCAGCGCGCCCGTGGCTGCCGCCGACAGGGGCGCCAGTCCCAGGAAGATGCCCATGAACAGCGCCATCGCCCGGCCCAGCATGGCGGGCGCCACGCGCCGCTGTATCCACGTAAAGATGGCCACCTGCACATAGCCGGACAGCAGACCCGTGACGGCCAGCAAGGCCGCGCCCTGCCAGGCCGTGCTGATCTGTCCCAGCGCCATCAGCAGGCAGCCCACGACAGCGTCGACGAGCAGCAAGGTGGCGCCGAAATGGCGGCGCAGCCTGACGCCGCCCAGGCTGGAGGACAGCATGCCGGCCAAGGTGCCGGCGCCGTGCGTGCCCAGCAGCAAGCCCAGCGCTGTGGCGCCGTGCAGGCGCTCGCTGGCCAGCACGGGCAAGGCCACTTGCAGCGGCCCCATGACGAAGAAGGCTACAACCGCCCAGTAGGCATAACAGCTGCGCAGAGGCAAGTCGCGCCACACCATGGCCAGGCCCGCCGCCATATCGCGCCACATGCCTTGCGGCGCGGCAGCCGCAGCCAGGGGCCGCAGCCTGACTTGGCGCAAGGTCCAGGCGGAAAACACAAACGTCAGCGCATCGATGGCAAACGCGACGGCCAGTGCCGCCATGGAGGTGTGCTGCCCGCCATCGTGGGCGCCCAGCACGAGCGCTGCCAGCAGGGGACCGGCCAGCAGGGACAGTTGGCGCACACCCATCTGCAAGCCATTGGCTTTCTGCAACGATGCTGCCGGCACGGCTTGCGGCAGGATGGCTGTGCCGGCCGGGATGCCGAAGGCGGATGCGATGCCCAGTGCCAGCGCGGCCGCATACGCGAGCGCCAGGCTGGCCTGGTCCAGCCACAGCAGTCCCGCCAGTGCCAGCAGGATGGCGGCGTTCGCATATTTGCTGATCAGCAGTACGCGCCGGGGCGAGTAGCGGTCGGCGATGGTGCCGCCCAGCAAGATGAGCACGGCGCGCGGGGCGCCCATCAGGGCCACGGCGATGCCCAAGCTGAGGCTATCGCCCGTCAGGCTCAGTACGAGCCAGGGCAGGGCCAGCAGGCTGAACTGGTCGCCCAGCATGGAGACGAGTCCGCCGCCCAGCAGCCAGCGGAAGTTGGTATTGCGCAGCAAATCAGTGTCTGTGGCGGTTGGCATGTTCGTCTTGTCCATGTTTAAAAATTGCATAGTAGTTGATAAAAGCTTGAGTAGTCAAGTATATTGCCATTTATTGAGGCAGATATGGCCGGCGCCGCGTGGGCCGACAGCGCTTGCGCTATCATGGCGGCCATGACTGATACCACTGCCCCCACCCTGTACGAGACCATCGGCGGCGCCCCCGTGCTGCGCGAAATGGTCGACCGTTTTTATGACCTGATGGAACTCGAAGCCGAGTTCGCCGGCATCCGCGTCATGCATCCGCCCTCGACGGACGGTTCGCGCGACAAGCTGTATTTCTTCCTGACGGGCTGGATGGGCGGGCCGGATTTGTATATCGAGAAATTCGGCCACCCGCGCCTGCGCGCCCGTCATTTGCCGTATGCCATCGGCACCAGCGAGCGCGACCAGTGGCTGCGCGCCATGGCCTGGGCCATGGAAGACACGGGCATCGAAGAATCCTTGCGCGTGCGCCTGATGGAATCGTTCTATCAGACGGCCGACTGGATGCGCAACAAACCTGACTGATCCCATGAGCCCTATCGAGTTCTACAGCCTGCTGGGCGCCGCCATCGCCGCCATCGTCTTGTTGCTCTTGCTGCTGCTGCGCCCCCGTGGCGCGGCCGGCGATGGCGCCACCACCCTGGCGCTGGTGCAGCAGCACCAGCAGCAAAGCCTGGAACGCATCGACCGGGTCGAGCGCGAAGTGCGGCTGCAATTGCAGGCGTCGGCGCAAGCCACGCGGCAAGACCTGGCGGCCGGCCTGGCGCAATTTCAGGCGGCGATCCTGCAACAGCTTGACAGCCTGCGCACGCAGATGCAGGCGCAGGGGAAAGTCGGGCGCGAAGAACAGGCGCAAAGCCTGGCGCGCTTTGCCGAGAGCACCAATCAAACCCTGGCCCAGCTGACGGAATCGAATGCGCAGCGCATGCTGGAAGTGCGCGCCACGCTGGAAAACAAGATCCGCGACTTGCAGGCCGACAATGGCGCGCGCCTGGAAGAAATGCGCAAGACGGTCGACGAGAAACTGCACGCCACCCTGGAAACGCGGCTTTCCGCCTCGTTCCAGCAAGTGTCGGAGCGGCTGGAAAAGGTCCACCAGGGACTCGGCGAGATGCAGCAGCTGGCGCTGGGCGTGGGCGACTTGAAGCGGGTGCTCACCAACGTCAAGACGCGGGGAACGTGGGGCGAGGTGCAGCTGGAAATGCTGCTGGAGCAGGTACTCACTGTCGACCAGTATGCGAAGAACGTGGAAACGGTGCCTGGGACCGGCGCGCGCGTGGAGTTCGCCTTGAAGTTGCCGGGCATGGTGGAGGGCGGCGCGCCCGTGTGGATGCCCATCGACGCGAAATTCCCCAAGGAACAATACGAACGCCTGGTCGAGGCAGCCGAGCGGGCCGATGCGGAAGGCGTGGCCCTGGCCGGCCGCGAGCTGGAGCGGGCCGTGCGGGGCGAGGCGAAAACCATCGCCGAGAAATACCTGGCGCCGCCGCAGACCACCGACTTTGCCATCCTCTTCCTGCCCACGGAAGGCCTGTATGCGGAAGTGCTGCGCCGCCCGGGACTGGCCGACGAATTGCAGCGCGTGCACCGGGTCAGCATCGCCGGGCCATCCACCCTGACGGCCTTGCTCAACAGCCTGCAGATGGGTTTCCGCACCCTGGCGCTGGAAAAGCGCTCGTCCGAAGTGTGGCAGGTGCTGGGCGCCGTCAAGACGGAATTCGGCAAGTTCGGCGACGTGCTGTCGCAAACCCGGCTGACCCTGGAAAAGGCGGCGAAGAACATCGAAAGCGCGGAAGTGCGCAGCCGGCAGATGGCGCGCAAGCTGAAATCCGTGGAAGCCTTGCCCGGCGAGGCGGCGGCCTTGCTGCTGGGCAAGGCGGACGGCGGTGCCGGCGACGGCGAGTAGCGCGCCGCCTCAGGCCGCCCGCGCTATGCGGCGGCGCACGCTGTAGACGATCAGCCCCAGACCGGCCAGCAGCATGCCCCAGGTTTGCGGTTCCGGCACGGCCGGCAGGACTGTCGGGCCGGTGGGAGGCAGGGTCGGCAGGATCACGGTGGGCGGTACGATGATGCTGCTGCCCTGGTCTGGCGGCCTGCCGCCGCCACCTCCTCCTCCTCCTCCGCCGCCGCCCGTGCCGGCCGGCGGGCCGATGTCGCTGACGGTACGCACATAATCGAAGGGCAGGAAAGGAATGCTGGCCACCTCGGGCGGCATGGCGCCGCCCGTGAACGAGCCGCCGCGCAAGGCGTCGGGATTGTCGATCACGGGCACGCCCGCCGCTTCCGGAGAGGCGGGCGCGGCGGCAACGGGTGCGGCACCGCCGGGAGCGGCAGCACCGGCCGCCGGCGGCGCCGACGCGGGCGCCTGCGTGATGCGGCTGACGTTGCGGCAGATCGTCGGCACGAGGATGCACTGGCCCTGCACGCAATACACGAGTCCCCGTTCCTGCATCTGTTCGCTCCAGCCCGCGCGCGTGACGTTGCGGCAAACGCGGCCCGGGCCGAAATGCATCTCGCTGATGCGCGCGTTGTAATTGCCCTTGCCGCGGATGGCGTCGCGGCTGATCACCACGATCTCGTCGTACTGGCGCGCGCGCATGCGCTCCTTCAATTGTTCGCGCACCTGCGGCGCGATATCCGTATAGCGGTCCACTGCCGCGACCACATCGCCCATGAACGGATCGACGCCGGGACGGTTCCAGCTGCAGTTGTCGAGCACGTCGGCGCGGGCCACGCCTTTCGCGCTGGCGGGCAGGGGCGCCAGGGACAACATGCCGAATATGACTGCCGCACCCAGCATGCAGGTGCCCGCTATCCATGGGCCGTGTTTCATTGGTAGTTTCCTCGTGAAAACAATATCAAAATTGAACTTTTCTGTGTAAGTTCGAATGTTATCACCAAAGAAACTTCAATATCAACTAATAAATAAAATTATTACAATTAGTGTTGTGTTTATTGATTTGTTTTGATGGGAAAAGATTAATTTTTTTATCTCGATGGGCGAACGGCTGCCGCACAGGGTGAAATTGATTGCGAAGGGGAAATGCAAACGGCCCGCGCAGGGCGGGCCGTGGTGGTGCTTGAGGAAGGCTGTTGAGTAAGCTGGCGCTTCAGCGCCGATCGCCTGTCGCGCTAGAAAGTGCCAGCGCAGGCAGGTGCGTCGAAGCGGGGATAGCCGATGGCCGGCAACTTGTGCAGCCAGGCGAGCACCACTGTGCGTGCACCTTGTGCATCGTGCTGCTGGGCGCCACGCTGCAGATCCGCGGCGAGCGTGGCCAGCTCGGTGCAGATGGGCTGCTTGCCAGCCTGCGCGGCCAGCAGCGATGCCAGTAGTTCCGGTAGTACCTCCGCCTCCGGCGCCGCCTGGCGCTTGGCGCGATAGTGTTGCCAGTAGCGCTCGGCGGCATCGCCATCAAAGCTGGGGACGAAACCGAACGTGGCGTCGTCGTGGTGCAAGCGGTACACGGTGGGAAAATAATGCGGACCCGTCAGCTCGCCTGGAAACAGGTCGCGCCGCAGGACATCGATGGCCAGCGATCCGTCGCGCTCCACGCGCACGGGACTGGGCGAATCGAACTGGTCCACGCTCACCATGGCGGGCGAGTTGCCTTGCATGAAGATGATCTTTTGCGTGTAATGGCGCCCGCCCAAGTGGCCGCACAGGGCCACATAGCTGTCGTTGAGGACGGTGACGGCCGCAATCGCGCCGCAGCCCGGCTGCAAGGGCGTGTTTTCCTGCCACGCAAGACTTTGATCGGCGTCGCGCACGATGCTGATGCGGCCCACGGTGGCGCCATGCAAGTCGCCCGGCGCCATTTCGATGCGCTCGTCGAAGCGCACTGTGTAGCCATTGCTGTGGACTCCGCCAGCGTACGCCGCCATGCCCTGCAGCAGGGCCAGCGTCAGAAGTAGATGTTTCATCAGGTCAACCCATGGAATAGGACGATATCGACCAAGTCGCCCGTGGTCACGTGGCCTTGCGCCTCATGCAGCACGATCATGCAATTGGCTTGCGTCATCGAGCGCAGGATGCCCGAGCCTTGCGCGCCCGTCACGCGCACGTGCTGGCACCCGTCCGCGCCCCGCTCGACGATGCCGCGCTGGTATTCCGTGCGGCCCCGCTTCTTGCGGATCGGTGCCTGCGCCGCCACCTGCAGCAGGGGCAGGGCGGCCGTGTCCGCGTCGGCGCCCATCAGGCGCAGCAGGGTGGGGCGGGCGAGGAAATAAAACGCCGCCATCACGGCCACGGGGTTGCCGGGCAGGCCCAGCAGCAAGGCCGTGTCGCCCTCGCTGGCAATCCGGCCAAAGGCCATGGGGCGGCCCGGGCGCATGTTGATCTGCCAAAAGGCCACGTCGCCCAGGCGCGCCAGGATCTCGCGCGTAAAATCGGCCGCGCCGCTGGAGACGCCGCCCGAGGTGATGATGACGTCGGCCTTGGCGCAGGCGCCGCGCAGGGCCGCTTCCAGCGCTTGCGGATTGTCCTTGACGATGCCCATGTCGAGCACGTCGCAGCCCAGGCGGCTCAGCATGCCCAGCAGCGTGTAGCGGTTGCTGTCGTAGATGCAGCCGGCGTCGAGTTGTTCGCCGAGCGAGCGCAATTCGTCGCCGGTGGAAAAGAAGGCCACGCGCAGCCGGCGGCGCACGGGCACCGTGGCGATGCCCAGAGAGGCCAGCAGACCCAGCTCGGCCGGGCCCAGGCGCTTGCCCTGCAGCAGGGCCGGCTGGCCCTGCATCAAGTCTTCGCCCTTGAAACGGCGGTTGTCGCCGGGACGGATGCAGTCCGGCGCCAGCGTGATACTGGTTTCATCGGCTTGCAGCACGAGTTCCTGCGGCACCACGCTGTCGCAGCCGTCGGGCATGACGGCGCCCGTCATGATGCGCGCGCATTGCCCGCGCCCCACTTTGACGGTGCCGGGGCGGCCCGCCAGGATGGTGTCGACCACGGCCAACGTCACTGGCGCGTCGCCGCCCAGGTCAGCCCCGTGCAGCGCATAACCATCCATGGCGGAATTGTCGTGCGCGGGCACGCTGATGGGCGAGACGATGTCGGCCGCCAGCATGCGCTCGAGCGCTTGCGGCAGCGGCAATTCCTCGATCCCGGCCACGGGCGTGACGCTGTCGGCCAGGATGGCTTGCGCCAGCGGCACGGACAGGCCTTGTGCCTGCAGGGCGGCCAGCTCGTCCGGCGTATTGATGTTGCCAAACGCGCCGCCATCCTCGAACAGCACTTCGGCCAGCTTCAGGGGGCCGTGCCAGGTGCGCATGCGGCGCTCCCCGCCGCGCAGGTAGGCATCGAGCTGGGGCAGGGCCGATGTTTTCACCAGGCAAAAGACGGGATGGGGGCGGCGCACGGTCGATCCCGTCGCCGGATCAAGCTCTTCGGTGACGGCGATGGCCAGGTCGGCATTGTCCTGCGTCAAACCGGCAGCCAGGCGCGCTGCCAGGTCGGGCGGCAGCAGGGGCGAGTCGCACGGCACGGTCAGCAGGTAGGCCGTGCCGGCGTGCTGCATGCCGCTGTGCAAGCCGGCCAGCGGCCCCAGCTGGCCCGGCAGCGCGTCCGGCCACACGGGCACGCCGAAGCGTGCGTAATCGCCGGCATCGGCGTGGACGCTGATGGCCAGCTGGCCCACTTGCGGCGCCAGGCGCTGCAGCACGTGGCGCGCCAAAGGCTGGCCATGCAGGGACAGCATGCCCTTGTCGCTGCGGCCCATGCGCGTGCCGAGGCCGCCGGCCAGGACCAGGCCGGTAATGTCGTGTGTATTGATCATGTCAGGTAGAAAAATGGGTGCATGCGCCATGGTAGCAGCGCGGGGCGTGTACCGCCCCTGATTCAGCCGCCGATGTACGACATTTCCACTTTCTTTTTACCGTGCTCAAGCGCGCCGCCTGTCAAATCCGTCTGGCTGGTGCGCAATTGCGAATAGCGGTCGCCGCGGCCGCGCCACAATTGCGCCACGGCCGAGGAAATTTCCGCGTCGCTGCGGCCGCCGCGCAGCAGGCTGCGCAAGTCGTGGCCGCTGCTGGCGAACAGACACGTGTACAGCTTGCCCTCGGTCGAGAGGCGGGCGCGGCTGCAGTCGGCGCAGAACGCTTGCGTGACGCTGGAAATGAGGCCGATTTCGCCGCCGCCATCGGCATAACGCCAGCGCGCCGCCGTCTCGCCCGTGTAGTTCGGGTCGATGGGCAGCAAGGGCATGTGTTCGCCGATACGGCGCACCACCTCGGCCGACGGGATGACTTCCTGCAAGTTCCAGCCGTTCGAGGCGCCCACGTCCATGTATTCGATGAAGCGCAGGATGTAGGGCGTGCCCTTGAAGTGGCGCGCCATGGGCACGATTTCCTGCTCGTTCATGCCGGCCTTGACGACCATGTTGATCTTGATCGGGCCCAGGCCCGCCGCGTGGGCGGCAGCTATGCCGTGCAGCACGTCGGCCACGGCGAAATCGACGTCGTTCATGCGCTTGAAGGTGGCGTCGTCGAGCGAGTCGAGCGAGACGGTGACGCGGTTCAGGCCCGCGTCCTTGAGTGCTTGCGCCTTTCTGGCCAGCAAGGAACCGTTGGTCGTCAGGGTCAGGTCCAGCGGCTGGCCCGACGGCGTGCGCAGTGCGGCCAGCATGGCGATGAGTTTTTCGATATTCTTGCGCAGCAGCGGCTCGCCGCCCGTCAGGCGGATCTTTTCCACGCCGTGCGCGACGAACAGGCGCGCCACGCGCGTGATTTCCTCGAACGACAGCAAATCCGTGTGCGGCAGATACACGTGGTTCTTGTCGAACACGTCCTTGGGCATGCAGTACACGCAACGGAAATTGCAGCGGTCGGTAATCGAGATTCGCAGATCGTGCAGGGGCCGGCCCAGGCTGTCGGCCACGCTGCCGCTGGGGCTTTCCAGCCGGTCGGGTATCGCCGGTGCCCCATTGCGGGCCTCGGCGAGGTAGATAATCTTGTCAGCCATGAAAGGTGATACCGCTTACGTTAAGTCGTTCAAGGCAGATACGATAGCACGAGGCCGAAGATGGCACAGGCGAGCAGCAATTTGATGGTTCCCATTTGAAACCTGATCAGCGCCACGCCGGCCGCCAGCGCGATGACGAGGGCCAGCCAGTCCCAGTGGGGCAGCAGACTTTCTTGCCAGAAGACATGGCGGCCAAAGAACAAGGCCAGGCTGGCGATGACGCCCACCACGGCCGCCGAGATGGCGCTCAGGGGCGCGCTCAGGCGCAGATTGCCGCGCGACGCTTCCACCAGCGGTGCGCCAGCCAGGATGAAGATGAACGAGGGCAGGAAGGTGAACCAGCTGGCGACCAGCGCGCCGCACATGCCCGCCAGCCACAGGTTGCTGCCCAGCACGGCATGGCTCCAGCCGCCGACAAAGCCGATGAAGGCGACGATCATGATCAGGGGGCCGGGCGTCGTTTCGCCCAGGGCCAGGCCATCCATCATCTGCGCGCTCGTGATCCAGTGGTAATGATCGACGGCGCCCTGCACCAGGTAGGGCAGCACGGCATACGCGCCGCCGAACGTCAGCAGGGCCGCCTTGCTGAAAAACACGCCCATCTGCGCCAGCGGCCGGTCGGCCCCGCCCGCCAGCGCCAGGCCCAGCCAGGTGACGAAAGCCAGCGCCAGGCCCAGCGCGCAGGTGGCCAGCAGGCGCGGCCATTTGAGCTGCGCGTGCTGCGGCGTGGGCGTGTCGTCATCGATCAGGGCGGCACCATAGCGGGCCGCACCGCCATGTTGCGTGCCGCCGGCTTGAAAATGGGTGGGTAGCCAGCGCCCGCCCGCCATGCCCAGCAGGGCGGCGGCGAGCACGATCAAGGGAAATGGCAGCTGTAGCACGGCGATGGCGACAAATGCCGCCGCCGCGATGGCCATCAGGGCGGGGCTGCGCAAGGTGCGCCGGCCCAGGCGCCAGGCGGCCGCCAGCACGATGGCGACGACGGCCGGCTTGATGCCGTACAGGATGCCGGCGATGGCGGCCACGTGGCCATACGCCATGTAGAGCCAGGACAGGGCGATCAGCACCAGCAGCGAGGGCAGCAGGAATAGCAGGCCCGCCACCAGGGCGCCGCGCGTGCGGTGCATCAGCCAGCCGATGTAGATGGCCAGCTGGGTCGCTTCCGGCCCCGGCAGCAGCATGCAGTAATTGAGGGCGTGCAGGAAACGCTGCTCGGAAATCCAGCGCCGCTTTTCCACCAGTTCCGCATGCATCATGGCGATTTGCCCGGCCGGGCCGCCAAAGCTGACACAGCCCAGCTTGAGCCAGTACCAGAAGGCGCTGCGCAGGCTGACGGGGGCGGGACGGGGCAGGTTGGCGTTCTCGTGCATGGCGGCTGGCTGGCAAAGGCGGGGACGTAAAAAAGGGGAAGCCTGAGCTCCCCCTTTCATCATTGGCGGCTGGGCGAACCCGGCGCGCTTATGGACGTTGCGTGTTGACCTGGATCAACGGCTCATCCGATTGCGGCGGCAATGGCTTGCGTTCGCGCGGCTTGCGCACGGGAGCGACTGCCTTGGCGGCCGCTTCCTGCGCCAGACGCAGTTTTTCCGGATCGGTGGCAGCCAGGGTCAGGCCGGCCGAACCGAGCACCGCGTTCAAGTCCAGCGGCGCCGCTGCTGGCGCGGCAGGTGCCGGGGCGGGAGCAGCGACCGGTGCAGGAGCAGGAGCAACGACCGGTGCAGGAGCAGCGACAGGTGCTGGCGCAGGAGCAACTTCGGCAACCACCGGGGCGGCTTCCGCCACGGCCGGTGCCGCTTCGGCGACTGGCGCTGCTTCAGCCACGGTGACGGTTTCCACGACCGCAACCGTTTCCACGACCGGTGCCGCTTCGACGATGACTTCCGCTGGAGCAGGCGCTGGCGCAGGTGCCGGTGCGGCTTCCGCTTTCTCGGCAAAGCTGTACTCGGCAGCTGGTACCGGCTCGGCAGCGGCCGGTTCAGCTTGCGCTGCAGCCACTTCGACAGGGGCTTGCGCTACGACCGGTGCAGCAGCTGGCGCGGCTGCAGCGGCAGGAGCGGCTTCTTCGGCCTTGGCGATCTCCACCACCTTGGCTACTTCCACCACTTCCACCACTTCGACCACTTCCACGACGGCAGCTTCCACCGGCGCAGCGACGGCGACGACCGCGGCGGCAGCCACGACGGCGACCGGAGCGGCATCAGCGGCAGCTTCCGGCGCCGGAGCGACTGTAAAGCTGATCACTGGCGCGTCCTGGCCTTCGTTTTCGCCATTTGCCGATTCGATCAGCTCGCCCGTTTCACGGTCGCGGCGGTTGCGGTTGCGGCCACCACGACGGCGGCGGCGGCGCGGTTCTTCGCCTTCCACGTCGTTTTCCGTCTCTTCGCCTTCAGGGCCGGCATTCGCCGGCGCTTTCAGCAAGCTCGTTGGTGCGGCGTCGGATTCGGGGCCGTTTGTCGCTACGACCACGTTGATGGCGCTGGCGCTGGCGCCAACCAATGCCAGTTCGTCAGCTTTCACTTCAGCAACAACCGCCTTGTCGGCGCGTGGTTCGCGGCCTTCGCGTGGCTGGCGTGGCGGACGTTCGGCACGTTCCGGACGCTCTGCGCGCTCGGGACGTTCCGCGCGTTCAGGACGTTCACCGCGTTCGCGTGGTGCCGCTGCCGTATCGCCGTTCTCGCGGGCTTCACGCGGTTCGCGTGGCGGACGCGGCGGGCGTGGCGGACGGGCCGCCTTTTCCAGTGCTTCCGCTTCTTTCGCCGCGTCGTCCTGGGCTGGGCGGCCCTGGCCTGGTTCGCGCTCTTCGCGGCCAGGCTTGCCGTTGCGGCCACGGCCACGCGGGCCACGGCTGTTGCGGTCGCCGCGGTCCGTGCCGGCCGGCTTGGCCGGTGCGACAGGGGCGGGCGCTGGCGCCACCGGTGCAGGGGCGCCGGTGAAGAAGCTGATGATCTTGGCGATCAGGCCTTGCGGTGCGGCAGGCGCGGCCACTGGAGCCGGTTTCGCTTCGACGGGCTTGCGCTCGACCAGCGGTGCCGGCTGGTCAGGCGTGATCGTCTTGACGACGGCTTCCTGGCGCGGCTTGGCTTCTTCCTTCTGACGCTTGCTGTACGCCATGTCGGTTTCAGCGCTTTCGGCCAAGTTGTAGCTGGCCTGGCTGTCTTCCAGACGCGGATCGTCGTGCTTGATGCGTTCGAGCTTGTAGTGCGGCGTTTCCAGATGCTTGTTCGGGATCAGGATCACGGCGATGCGGTGGCGGTTCTCGATCTTCAGCACTTCGCCGCGTTTTTCGTTCAGCAGGAAGGCGCCCACGTCCACGGGCACTTGCACGTGGATGGTGGCCGAGTTTTCCTTCATCGCTTCTTCCTGGATGATGCGCAGCACCTGCAGGGCGGACGATTCCGTATCGCGGATGTGGCCGGTGCCGGAGCAGCGCGGGCACGTCACGTGCGAGCCTTCGGACAGCGAAGGGCGCAGGCGCTGGCGCGACAGTTCCATCAGGCCGAAGCGGGAAATCTTGCCCATTTGTACACGGGCACGGTCATGGTGCAGCGCATCTTTCAGGCGCTGTTCCACTTCGCGCTGGTTTTTTGCCACTTCCATGTCGATGAAGTCGATGACGATCAAGCCGCCCAGGTCGCGCAAACGCAGCTGGCGGGCCACTTCTTCGGCGGCTTCGCAGTTGGTGTTGAAGGCGGTCGTCTCGATGTCCGAGCCGCGCGTGGCGCGGGCCGAGTTGACGTCGACGGAGACCAGCGCTTCCGTGTGGTCGATGACGATGGCACCGCCCGATGGCAGCGGCACGGTGCGGCTGTAGGCCGTTTCGATCTGGTGTTCGATCTGGAAGCGCGAGAACAGCGGCACGTCGTCGCTGTAGCGTTTTACGCGGTGCACCATGTCGGGCATCACGTGGCTCATGAACTGGTGCGCCTGGTCGTAGATCTCGTCGGTGTCGATCAGGATCTCGCCGATGTCGGGCTGGAAGTAGTCGCGGATGGCGCGGATGACGAGCGAGGATTCCTGGTAGATCAGGAACGCGCCGTTGGCCGACTTGCCGGCGCCTTCGATGGCGCGCCACAGTTGCATCAGGTAATTCAAGTCCCACTGCAGTTCATCGACGTTGCGGCCGATGCCGGCGGTGCGGGCAATCACGGACATGCCAGCAGGCAAGTCCAGTTTATCCATGGTTTCGCGCAATTCCTGGCGCTCTTCCCCTTCCACGCGGCGCGATACGCCACCGCCACGCGGGTTGTTCGGCATCAAGACCAGGTAACGGCCGGCCAGCGAGACGAACGAAGTCAGGGCGGCGCCCTTGTTGCCGCGCTCTTCCTTTTCCACCTGCACCATGATTTCCTGGCCTTCGCGCAGCGCTTCCTTGACGGAGGCGTTACGTACGTCGACGCCTTCGCGGAAATACGTGCGGGCAACTTCCTTGAAAGGCAGGAAGCCGTGGCGGTCTTCGCCATAGCTGACGAAGCACGCTTCGAGCGATGGCTCGATGCGCGTGATCACGCCCTTGTAGATGTTGGATTTGCGCTGTTCGCGCCCGGCTGTCTCGATATCGATGTCGATCAGTTTTTGTCCGTCGACAATCGCTACGCGCAGTTCTTCTTGCTGCGTGGCATTAAACAACATGCGTTTCATTTTTATAACTCCGCGACCCGTAGGCCATCTCAAAGCCGCTTCCGGGGAAGCGGCGAAGTACAGGGATATATGCGAGAACGGGAGTGCTGGCGGGGGAAATGCCTTAGCGTGCGGAGCAACAACGCGTACGAGGTATACGTTACGGCCGCAACAGGCGCGGTGAGGTCAATCGTCATGCCGAGTGCACAGGACACTTGCAACTCATCTGAAACAGCCCGGATGAGAATGAACTGCATCGGGGGCAGAGAATGCAAGTGGTCAGCAAATTCAGAGCCAAAATCGTTAGCCGGCTCATTACAGGGATCGCGATGGCGAGGCTTGGCCTCAGCCTATCATCGACAACCCTCAGTATTTGGCCACATACGGGGTTTGGCGAAAACGGCAAGCGTTATCAACTTCATCAACCCGCGAGCCCGACTCGATAAGTCGCGCTAACGGGTACTTATCCTTATAATCCCACACTCACTTCAGCATCTCCACGCCTTATCCGATTACAACTACGGTGCAACCTTGATTCGCGCGGGGATGGTGCATATACATTTTTTTCCACCGAATTTGCAATTTGGCGAGGCCGGTGGAGACGCCCCTGTGTAAAATGTGCTTTTATTCTTACACTCGCAGCAGCCAGGGCCGCAGCAAAAACAATTATATATTCAAAATGAAGGACTTAGAGAGATTTCTGGGAAGACATAGTAAATGAAGAGTCAAAATGATGTTGTTCCCCCTTCAACACCCCCGGTTCAGCCGCAAGCCCAATTCGTCACGATCGCCGAGGAAGAAGCAGGCCAGCGTATCGACAACTACTTATTAAGAGTGTGCAAGGGAGTGCCTAAAAGCCACATCTACCGGATCTTGCGATCGGGAGAAGTGCGGGTAAATAAAGGCCGTATCGATCAGCTGTACCGTCTCGCCGCCGGCGACGTGGTGCGCATTCCACCCGTGCGCGTGGCCGAAAAGGCGCCCACGGGCGCGCCGGCCGCCGAATTCAAGATCATCTTCGAAGATGCGCAACTGCTCGTCATCGACAAGCCGGCCGGCGTGGCCGTGCATGGCGGCTCGGGCGTGTCGTTCGGCGTGATCGAGCAATTGCGCGCCTCGCGCCCCGACGCCAAGTTTTTGGAACTGGTGCACCGCCTGGACCGCGACACGTCCGGCTTGCTGTTGCTGGCAAAGAAACGTTCCGCGTTGACGAACCTGCACGAACAGATGCGCGACGGCGTCACCGACAAGCGCTATCTGGTGCTGGTGGCCGGCGACTGGAAGAATGCTCGCCAGCATATCAAGTTGCCGCTGCATAAATATACGACGGCCGAAGGCGAACGCCGGGTGGCCGTGCAGGCCGATGGCCTGGCGTCGCACACGGTGTTTTCACTGTTGCATAAATATCACAACTTCGCCTTGCTGGAAGCGGAATTGAAGACGGGACGCACGCACCAGATCCGCGTGCACCTGTCGTCGTCCGGTTTCCCCATCGCCGGCGACGATAAATATGGCGACTTTGCCCTCAACCGTGCCCTGTTGAAGGCCGACAGCACGCGCGGCGCCCTGAAGCGCATGTTCCTGCACGCGCACCAGATCACGTTTACGCACCCTGAAACGGGCAAGACGATGACCCTGAACGCACCGCTGGCTGCCGAATGCGAGCGTTTCTTGGTAAGCTTGGGCAAACCATTGGCCGTTGCCGCGCGATAGTTATCAAACGCGTGCGGGGACGCTACCCACAAGGTAGTCAGTCGCCATCATTCATTCTCAAGGAGCCGGCGGCTATGCCGTCGGGAAACATGGCAAGAAAGCAATTTGATCTGATCGTCTTCGATTGGGACGGTACCCTGATAGACAGTACCTCGACCATCGTCAAGTGCATCCAGGCATCGGCCAAAGACCTGGGCTTGCCCATTCCCACCGAGTTGCTGGCCTCGCACGTGATCGGCCTGGGCTTGCAGGAGGCGATGCAGCTGGTGATGCCCGATGTGGAGCCGAAATTCCATGCGCGCATGGCCGAACGCTACCGTTATCACTATCTGTCGCGCGACCATGAGCTGACCCTGTTTCCCGGCGTACAAGAGATGCTGCTCGAACTCTCGCAGCAAGCGTACTTTCTCGCCGTCGCCACGGGCAAGAGTCGTGTCGGCCTGAACCGCTCCTTGAATGCCGTCAAGCTGCTGTCCCTGTTCGATGCGACGCGCTGCGCCGATGAAACCTTTTCCAAGCCCCATCCGGCCATGCTGCAGGAACTGACGCGCGAACTGGGGCAGGACATGCGCCGCACCGTGATGATCGGCGACACCAGCCATGATTTGTTGATGGCAAGCAATGCAGGCGCGGCCGGTATTGCCGTAGAGTATGGAGCGCATCCGGTCGAGCAGTTACAGGCTTGCAATCCCCTGTATTCGGCCGCCACGGTGGCCGACCTGCACCAATGGCTGAGCGAGCACGCATGATGGGCGATGTCGTGGAAATCCTGATTT
Organism: Janthinobacterium sp. BHSEK; assembly: GCF_056174685.1. Classification (NCBI taxonomy): domain Bacteria; kingdom Pseudomonadati; phylum Pseudomonadota; class Betaproteobacteria; order Burkholderiales; family Oxalobacteraceae; genus Janthinobacterium; species Janthinobacterium sp. BHSEK. The sequence continues at coordinate 16,158 of NZ_JBWBYV010000062.1, read as the reverse complement.
GCGCCGCCGACGCCGTGGCCGACGGCGGCAAGGGCGTGCGTTTTCCCGTCTCGGCCGGCGGCGAGGCGACCACGGGCTTTGTCGTGCGCCATGGCGGCAAGGCGTATGGCTACCTGAACCGCTGCGCCCACGTACCGATCGAGCTGGACTGGGCCGAAGGCGAGTTTTTCGAGTCCAGCGGCTTGTACCTGATGTGCTCGACGCATGGCGCCATCTATGTGCCGGAGAGCGGCTATTGCGCGGGCGGCCCCTGCAAGGGCGGGCGCTTGCGGCCGATTTCCGTGGCCGAGCGCGATGGCCAGCTGTACTGGCAGCCCGACGAGTATGTCCAGCCGCTGCCGGCCTGAAGCCCGGTGCAGGCATTATTGTAATTTAAACAAAGTGAACCATGAGCGATAACACGAATGACAAGCTGGACAGCAGCGCGCCAGCCGCCGGCCACGGCGCCCCTGCGGGGAACTGGGAGCGCGACGTGCTGGAAAAGCTGGTATTTGCCACTTTGCAAGAACAACGCGCGCACCGCCGCTGGAGCATCTTCTTCAAGGTCTTCGGCCTGCTGATCGTGTTATTCGCCCTGTGGGTGTTTTATGACTACAACACGGCCGACGACGGCGAGACCCTGGGGCGTCATACGGCCCTGATCGACATCAGCGGCGCCATCGAGTCCGAAGGCAGCGGCTCGGCCGCCGTCGTCATTCCCGCGCTGGACAAGGCGTTTTCCGACGCCGGCTCCGTGGCCGTGGTGCTGCATATTAATAGTCCGGGCGGCAGTCCCGTGCAGGCGGGCATGATCGTCGACGAGATGCAGCGCCTGCGCAAGGGCTATCCGGACAAGCCCCTGTATGTGGTGGTCGATGAAATGTGCGCCTCGGGCGGCTATTACATCGCGGCCGCCGCCGACCGCATCTACGTCAACAAGGCCAGCGTGGTCGGCTCCATCGGCGTGCTGATGGATGGCTTCGGCTTCACGGGCGTGATGGAAAAGGTGGGCGTCGAGCGCCGGCTGCTGACGGCGGGCGAGAACAAGGGGTTCATGGACCCGTTCAGCCCCCTGACGGACAAGCACAAGGCGTATGCACAGAGCATGCTCAATGAAATCCACCAGCAATTCATCGAGGTGGTGCGCGCGGGACGGGGCAAGCGGCTGAAGGAAACGCCGGACACGTTCTCGGGTCTGTACTGGACGGGCGCGAAAGCCGTGGAAATGGGCCTGGCCGACGATTTCGGCACGGTCGACAGCGTGGCCCGCGACGTCGTCAAGGCGGAGGACATCGTCGACTATACGCAGCATGAAGGCTTGCCGGAGCGGGTGCTGAAGAAGTTCGGCGCCGCCATGGGTGCCGGCGCCATGAAGGCGGCCGTACAGCAGTCACAACCGGCGTTGCGCTGATGACATGACTCTTGGCTGGCAGGCAAGCCAGTCGAGAATGATTTTCAATAAGGTGGTAAATTGGCTTGAAAAAGGGGCGGCTTGGGCTATAGTAAAGGCGTAGTTCTTTTCAAGGAGGGGCGATATATCAACTATGTTGTCAGTACTAACTTGATTGGCAGGTCTTGGAACTACTCGCCGCATCGCAGATGTGGTTTTGAGTGAATTTACATTCCTCACTAAAGTCCCGATGGGGCTTGGGAACGGCGGCGCAATGCCGCCGTTTCCTTTTGTGCGTCGTGCGTGCTCGATGGACCGGTGTTGCCGGATGTTGTGTCTGGGAGTGCTGGCAAGGCAGGCATGCGAAGGCAGGGCATGGCTGGTCGGATGGGCCGCGCTCAGACGGCGCAGCCGTTGCAGTGCGCGGGCAGGGGCGGAGCGCTTGCCAGCAGGGCTGCCACTGCACTGGTGCTGACCTCGGGCGGCATGTCCGCCATGGCGGGCGCGGTGTCGGTTTCCGCGTTCGCATCCGCGTGCGCAAAACCGCCCAGTTCCAGCCAGCACATGAAATGGCATTGCGCCTCGGCATGCCAATGCGTCTGCTTCGCTGGCGCTGGCGGCGTGTCCGTCTCCTGCGGCGCAGGGGCGTTGCGCCAGCGCGCCACGCCGAGTCTGACCTTGTGCATGGCCGCTTGTTCCGCGGCGATGCGCGAGCGCATGTCAGCGACGCTGCCTTGTAAGGCGATGGTATCGGTATGCTTCATACAATGTCCTTATGAGTCGTTGCCTGGTTATTATTCCTAAAGTCCGTTAGGCGGATTCCTAACGAAGTTTCAGTCTATCAATGCGATATTCCGAGCGCTTGATCTATCTCAAAGGAATCGGCCATTTATATCGAAATCTCACCTTGTACTTCAACTTATCTGTGCCTGCGCAAGGCTGGTGTGCCTCCGCGGCCCGGCGCAGGGCCGCTTCACGCTGCCAGCCGCTTCTGGTAAAGTCACGCCCATGAGTAAATTATCCCTAGACCGCATCCTGCAATCGCAGGGTTTTGGCACCCGTAAATATTGCCGTTCCCTCATCGAGGATGGCGATGTCGTCATCGATGGCGTCACCCAGACCAATTACCGCACCACCGTCGAGACCGACGGCCTGGTGCTGCACGTGTTCGAAGAAGAGTGGGTGTACCGCGCGCACCTGTACCTGGCGCTGAACAAGCCCGCCAACTTTGAATGCTCGCGCAAGCCCAGCCATCATCCCGGCGTGCTGACCCTGCTGCCGGAACAGTTCACCTGGCGCGAAGTCCAGCCCGTCGGCCGGCTCGACCACGATACGACCGGCATGCTGCTGATGTCCGACGATGGCCCCTTTATCCATGCGCAATCGTCGCCGAAGCGTCACGTTCCGAAGATTTACCAGGCCACCACGCAAGAGCCCGTGACCGATGAACTGGTGGCCCTGTTGCTGGCTGGCGTGCAATTGCATGACGAACCTGCCCCGCTGGCGGCCCTCGTCTGTGTCAAGCGGGGAGAGCACCAGCTGGAAATCGTGCTCGAGCAAGGCAAATACCACCAGGTCAAGCGCATGCTGGCTGCCGCCGGCAACCATTGCAGCGCGCTGCACCGTTCCGCCATCGGCAGCCTGACCCTGGAGTCGCTGGGCATCGCCGAAGGCGAGTGGTGTTATCTGACCCCCGAACAGATCGCCCTCCTGGCCTAACTCTCCCTGAGCACCGAAGCCGGGTTTTCCCGGCTTTTTGGCGTATTTGGCCTCCTATTGCCCGCATTTGACGAAGTTTTCCGTACATGAAATTAGCTACACTGAAGGATGGCACGCGCGACGGCCAGCTGGCGGTCGTCTCGCGCGACCTGAAAACGGCTCATCTGGCCGACGGCATCGCCTCGACCCTGCAAAAGGCGCTCGACGACTGGAGTTTCATCGCGCCCCAGCTGGATTTACTGTACCAGACCATCAATAGCGGCCGCGGTCATCGCGCCTTCGAGTTCGATCCCGCCAATTGCATGGCGCCCTTGCCGCGCAGCAGCCTGCGCGTGGCCGGCGCTTCCTACCTGCAGCAGATCGAGCGGGCCTGCAAGGCGGCGGGAACTGAAGTGCCCGCGAATCTGCGCGACGCGCCGCGCATGTACCAGGGCGCCAGCGACGATTTCCTCGGCGCCCACGATGAGATCACTCTGGCGCACGCACAGTGGGGCATCGACTACGAAGCGGGCATTGCCGCCATCACGGATGATGTGGCCATGGGCTCCACGCCCGACCAGGCGCACCTGAACATCAAGCTGTTGATGCTGGTCAACGACGTCACCCTGCGCAACCTGGCGCCGGATGAGCAGGCCGGCGGCTATGGCTTCCTGCAGGCGAAACCGGCGATGGCGTGCTCGCCCGTCGCCATCACGCCCGACGAGCTGGGCGACGCCTGGCGCGGCGGCAAGGTGCATTACGCCTTGCGTTGCAGCCTGAACGGCAAGTTGACGGGCCAGCCCCACGCGGGCGCCGACATGGCGTTCAATTACCCGCAATTGCTCGCCCATCTGTGCCAGACGCGCAACGCGCGCGCCGGCAGCGTGGTCAGCGCGGGCGGGGTCGCCAACAAGGAAGTCAAGAAGGGTTTTTCCAGTATCGTTGAGCGACGTAACCAGGAGATGATTGCCGATGGCGTCGCCAGCACGCCGTACTTGCTGTTCGGCGATGTGGTCCGCCTGGAGATGCTGGGCGATGACGGTAAGTCCCTGTTCGGCGCGATAGAACAAACCGTGAAACAGGCCGAAGCGCGCAAGTCCCGCTAAGGTTTCTGGAGAGCAAAGGAAAAGCAGGGGATTCGCCCTCCTTTTCCCTTGATGGCGTTGTGATGATTGAACCGATAATGCTCCATGCCCAGTCCGTATTGCGCCTAGCCAGGCTGCAGGACTTCACCGGAGTTGATTGATGTCGGAAGACAGCGACGCAGAAAAGACCGAAGCCGCGTCACCGAAGCGCCTCGAGCAGGCGCGTGAGGAAGGCGATGTTCCGCGATCGCGTGAAGTGGCCACGTTTACGGTGCTGATGGCGTCCGGCTGCTGTCTGTGGTTTGCCGGCGACGCCATCGTGCGGCGGCTGACGGCCGTCATGGTTTCCGGGCTGACCCTGGACCGGGAGCAAATCCTCAATCCCGACGCGATGATGTTACGCATCGGCTACGACGTGGGCTCCGTCCTGCTCACTTGCCTGCCGTACGCGCTGGCCATCATGCTCGTCGCGCTGGCCTCGCCCGTGCTGGTGGGCGGCTGGCTGTTCAGTTCCAAGGCGTTTACCCCCAATTTTGGCAAGCTCAACCCGATTCGCGGCCTGGGCAATATGTTTTCGAAGAATGCGCTGGTGGAGTTGCTCAAGGCTATCGCCAAGACCCTCGTCGTCGGCGTCGTCGCCTGGATGGTGATGCAGCATCAAAAGGATGCCGTGCTGGGCCTGTCGGTGGAATCCCTGCGCGCCGGTTCGGCCCATCTGATCAGCCTGTTGATCACGGCCTTTTTGCTGATCGTGGGCGCGCTGGGTCTGATCGCTGCCATCGATGGCCCCTACCAGATGTGGCACTACGCCAACAAGATGAAAATGTCCTTGCAGGAAGTCAAGCAAGAGGCGAAGGAGTCGGACGGCAATCCGCAGATCAAGGCGAAGATCCGCCAGATGCAGCATGAAATGTCGCGCCGCCGCATGATGGCCGACGTGCCCACGGCCGACGTGGTGGTGACCAATCCGACCCACTACGCGGTGGCCCTGAAGTACGGCGAGAATTCGCGCGGCGCGCCGCAGGTGGTGGCCAAGGGCATCGACGAGGTGGCGGCGAAGATCCGCGAACTGGCGGGCGAACACAAGGTCGCCATCCTGGAAGCGCCCGCCCTGGCGCGCGCGCTGTACCAGCACACGGACATCGGCGACGAGATTCCCGAGGCGCTGTATGGCGCCGTGGCCGAAGTGCTGGCATATGTGTTCCAGCTGCGCAGCTACGGCAAGGGCCAGGGCGAGCGCCCCGACAAGCCGAAAAAACTCGACGTGCCGCCCGAGCTCGATCCGCTCGACCCCGCATCGCAGACCAAACCCGCGGCAGACGCGGCAGACAAGAATAAAGGAAGTACACCATGAACGGCCTGAGATTGCCAGCCTGGCTCAGCGGAATGGGCAACAACGCCAGCAAGGGCATCGCCGCGCCGGTCATCATCATCATGCTGCTGGCGATGATGGTGCTGCCGCTGCCGGCCTTCATCCTCGACATCTTCTTCAGCTTTAATATTGCGCTGTCCATCATCGTGCTGCTGACGGCGCTGTACACGGTCAAGCCGCTCGACTTCATGGCGTTTCCCACCATCCTGCTCGTGTCGACCATGCTGCGCCTGTCGCTGAACGTGGCGTCCACGCGCGTCGTGCTGACGGAAGGCCATACGGGCGCCGACGCGGCCGGCAAGGTGATCGAAGCGTTCGGTCACTTCTTGATTGGCGGTAATTACACGGTCGGTATCGTGGTGTTTATCATTTTGACGATCATCAACTTTACCGTCGTGACCAAGGGCGCGGGCCGTATCGCCGAGGTGGGCGCCCGCTTTGCGCTGGACGCCATGCCTGGTAAACAGATGGCCATCGATGCCGACCTGAACGCCGGCCTGATCGGCGAAGACGAAGCGCGCCGCCGCCGCACGGAAGTGGCGCAGGAAGCGGAATTCTATGGCGCCATGGATGGTGCCAGCAAATATGTGCGCGGCGACGCCATCGCCGGCATCATGGTCACCGTCATCAATATCGTCGGCGGCCTGCTGGTGGGCTTGCTGCAGCACGACATGGGCTTTGCCGATGCACTCAAGAACTACACCCTGCTGGCCATCGGTGACGGCCTGGTGGCGCAGATTCCTTCGCTGATCATTTCCACGGCGGCCGGTATCGTCGTCTCGCGCGTGGCCAGCGAACAGGACATCGGCACCCAGCTGGTCGGTCAATTGTTTGCGAAACCGCAAGTGTTGTACATTACCGCCGGCATCATCGGCGGCATGGGCTTGATTCCCGGCATGCCGAACATGGTCTTCATCCTGCTGGCGTCATTGCTGGCCGGTTCCGCCTATCTGATCAGCAAGAAACGCACGCAGGAAAAAGCGGCGGCCGAAAAGCCGGCCGAGGCGCCGCAAGCGACCGTGGCGCCCGAGCAGGAAGAGGCCAGCTGGCAAGACATCATGCCCGTCGACACCCTGGGCCTGGAAGTGGGCTACCGTTTGATTCCCTTGGTCGACAAGACGCAGGGTGGCGAATTGCTCAAGCGTATCAAAGGCATCCGCAAGAAATTTGCCCAGGAAGTGGGCTTTTTGGCGCCGCCCGTGCATATCCGCGACAACCTGGAATTGAAGCCGTCCGCCTACCGCATCACGCTCAAGGGCGTGGAAGTGGGCGTGGGCGAAGCGTTCAACGGCCAGTTCCTGGCGATTAATCCCGGCATGGCCAGCGGCACCTTGCCGGGCTTGGCCACCAACGACCCCGCCTTCGGCTTGCCCGCCACCTGGATCGACGCCAGCTTGCGCGACCAGGCGCAATCGATGGGCTACACGGTTGTCGACGCGGGCACCGTGGTGGCCACGCATTTGAACCACCTGATCACCTCGCACGCTTCCGAGTTGCTGGGCCGCGCGGAAGTGCAGTCCCTGCTCGATCACCTGGGCAAGGAGTCGCCGCGCCTGGTGGAAGACCTGGTGCCGAAGATGCTGTCGCTGTCCACCCTGCAGAAGGTGCTGCAGAACCTGCTGGCCGAAGGCGTGCACATCCGCGACATGCGCACCATCATCGAAACCCTGGCCGAGCATACGGTGCAGACGCAAGACCCGAACGACCTCACGGCGCTGGTGCGCGTGGCCCTGGGTCGCGCCATCGTGCAGCAGCTGTTCCCCGGCGCGGCCGAACTGTCCGTGATGACCCTGGACAGCCGCCTGGAGCGCCTGCTGATGCAGGCGATGGGCAATGGCGGCGACGGTGCCGGCATTGAGCCGGGCCTGGCCGACACCATCGCCCACCAGGCGGGCCTGGCCGCGCAGCAGCAGGAAGCGCTGGGCCTGACGCCAGTGTTGCTGGTGCCGGCGCCGCTGCGCGCCCTGCTGTCGCGCTTCCTGCGCCGCGCCTTGCCGCAGCTCAAAGTGCTGTCGCATGCGGAAGTGCCGGAAACCAAGACGATCCGCGTCACCAGTCTGGTGGGCGCGCAATAAACCCATGCAAAGGGCCGGGGTCGAACCCTGAGGGTTCGACCCCGGTTTTTGCTTTGGGTTAAAAAAAGCGTAATTTCCTCCCGGCAAACTGAATAACGGGTACTTTCCCGTCCTGTTCCTTCGATCATTTCCTCCAAGCATCGCTAATAATGGAAACTGTCCGGGTGATCTGTGTCCATGTGGAAGACAGCACCCAAGCAACAGGAGTCGATGATGGTCACACAGTTCAGCCCATATTGCGCCACCCCCGCCCTGGGAGGCCGGTCATGAATGTGAAGAAATTTACGGGCGCCTCGTCGCGCGATGCGCTGCGCAAGGTGCGCGAAGCATTGGGCCCCGACGCCGTGATCCTGTCGAACCGCCAGGCCGATGGCGTGGTGGAAATCCTCGCGCTGGCCAACGATGATGCCGCTTCGCTGGCCTCGCCGCCGGCCGCGTCCGAAATGGCCCAGCCCCGTCCTCAGTTGCAGACCCAGTTCGCCACGCCGCAGCGTCCGGCCGCCCCGGCCCAGCGCCCGGCCGCGCCCCGTCCCGCCGCGCCGCGCCAGGCAGCCGGCGAGCCAGTGGACATGGCCCGCATGCAGCAGATGATGGCCAGCGCGCTGGCGCACGTCAAGGAAAACGCCGCCGCCGAGATGAGCGGCATGATGAATGAAATCCGCGCCATGCGCGGCATGATGGAAACCCAGTTGGCGGAAATCTCGTGGGGTTCGACCCAGCAGCGCGAGCCGCAAAAAGCCGTCGTGCTGCGCGAGATGCTGGCCGCCGGTTTCTCGGCCAGCCTGGCGCGCTACCTGATCGACAAGCTGCCCGCCGGCCTCGACGGCGCGCAAAGCATGCGCTGGATCAAGACGGTTTTGAGCCGCAACCTGAACACGGTCGCCAACGAAGACGCGATGCTGGAGCAGGGCGGCGTATTCGCCCTGGTGGGTCCGACCGGCGTCGGCAAGACCACCAGCACGGCCAAGCTGGCGGCCCGCTGCGTGATGCGCCACGGTCCGGAAAAACTGGCCCTGATCACCACGGACGCCTACCGTATCGGCGCGCACGAACAGCTGCGCATCTACGGCAAGATCCTCGGCGTGATGGTGCATTCGGTGAAGGATGAGGCGGACTTGCGCATCGCCCTGAAGGAACTCAAGAACAAGCACACGGTGCTGATCGATACGGTGGGCGTGAGCCAGCGCGACCAGATGGTGACGGAGCAGGTGGCCATGCTGTCGGGTGCCGGCGCCGACGTCAAGCGTTTGCTGTGCCTGAACTCCACGGCGACGCAGGAAACGCTGAACGAAGTGGTGCGCGCCTACCAGGGCAGCGGCCTGGCCGGCTGCATCATGACCAAGCTCGATGAAGCGGCGTCGATCGGCAACGTGCTCGACGTGGTGATCCGCCAGAAGCTGAACCTGTTTTATGTGTCGAACGGCCAGCGCGTGCCGGAAGACCTGTACCTGGCCGACCGCGGCTACCTGATCGACCGCGCCTTCAAGCTCAAGCGCGATGCGGCGGCGACGCAGTTTTCCGATGCCGAACTGCCGCTGCTGATGGCGCAGGCGGCCGCCCGCAACCACGAAGCGCGCGGGGTGCACCTTGGCTAATTTCGATTTCGACCAGGCCGAGGGCTTGCGCCGCATGCTGGCCGGCCCGCAGCCGCGCGTCATGACGTTCCTCTCGGCCACGCCGCAGGACGACAAGGGCGCCATGCTGGTCAACCTGGGCGCTTCGCTCGTCTACGGCGGCAATGACGTGCTGCTGCTCGACGCCAGCGGCGGCGGCGACGGCGTGGCGGCACGGCTGGGACTGGCCCACGGCGCCAGCCTGCGCGACGTGGCGCGCCAGCAGTGCGGCTTGAACCAGGTCATCCACCAGGTGCCGCAAGGCTTCGGCGTGGCCAGCCTGGGCGCGCGCAACCACCTGATGGACAGCATGGACTATGCGGGCGAGGACGAACTGCGCCGCCTGGGCAAGACCTTCGAGGTGCTGGCGCGCCAGAGCGGCATCGTGCTGGTCGACGGCGTCGTGGCAGACGAGGGCGATTGCTTCCCCGTGCCGCTGATGGCTTCGTCGGATATCGTGGTGCAAGTGTCGACCAGCGCCACCTCGATCAAGGCCGCGTACTGCCTGATCAAGCGCCTGAGCCAGGAACTGGGACGCCGGCCGTTCGGCATTCTCGTCACCGGCGCTTCCGAATCCGAGGCAAAAGTGGTATACGATAATATGGCGCAGGCGGCGAGCCGCTACCTGGCCGTGAAGCTGACCTCGATGGGTTCGGTGCCTGCCGATGAATATCTGCACCGCGCGGCGCGCCTGGGCCGCAGCGTGGTCGATGCGTTTCCGCTGGCGGGCGCCTCGGTGGCGTTTCGCGGACTGGCCGAGCGGCTGGCCCGTTCGGCGGCGCCGGTGCTTGGCGGCACCTTGTACCAGACGGGGAGCCCGCACCAGTTCAGCGCCTGACACCAACCGTAGCACCAGATAAGACGAGAAAACAATAAGCAGCCTATGTACACGGTCAAAGGGAAATCGAACAAGGACTATTTGCTGACGGAGCACATTCCGCTGGTGAAGCGTCTGGCGCACCATATGAAGGCGAAATTGCCGCCTTCGGTCGAGGTCGATGACCTGATCCAGGCCGGCATGATCGGCTTGCTCGATGCCATTAGCCGCTATGAAGAGACGCATGGCGCGCAGTTCGAGACGTATGCCGTGCTGCGCATCCGCGGCGCCATGCTCGACGAATTGCGCACCAGCGACTGGCTGCCGCGCAGCATGCGCCAGAACATGCGCAAGATCGAAGAGGCGATGAGCACCTTGCAGCAGCGCCTCGGCCATCCGCCGACCGAGTCGGAAGTGGCCAAGCTGCTGAAAATGTCGCTGGCCGACTACCAGGAAATGCTGGGCGACGGCGGCGGCCACCAGTTGGTGTACTACGAAGACTTTCATGACCCGGACGGCAATGACAGCTTCCTCGACCGCCACTGCGTGGACGAGGACAGCGACCCCTTGCGTTCCCTGCTCGATACCGATTTCCGGCAATCCGTGATCGATGCCATCGACGCGCTGCCGCCACGCGAGAAAATACTCATGGGCCTGTATTACGAAGAAGAGCTGAACCTGAAGGAGATCGGCGCGGTGATGGGCGTGTCCGAATCGCGCGTCTCGCAGCTGCACACCCAGGCCGTCGCGCGCCTGCGCGCAACCTTGAGGGAGCAGGCGTGGACTGGTCCAGCGTAATCGGGCTGGCGCTGGCGCTGGCGGGCCTGCTGGTCGGCCAGGCACTGGAAGGCGGCAAGATGGCCTCCCTGCTGCAGCCGGCCGCCTTCGCCATCGTCATCATCGGCACCTTCGGCGCCGTGCTGCTGCAGACGCGGCTGCGCACTTTTGTCCGCGGGCTGGAAATGCTGCGCTGGGTCTTCCTGCCGCCGGCCGACACCCGGGCCGCGCTGGCGCGCGACATCGGACTATGGAGCCTGACGGCGCGCCGCGACGGCCCGCTGGCGCTCGAGCGCCTGATGGAAAACACGGCCGACCGCTTCAACGCCAAGGGCTTGCGCATGATCGTCGACGGCATCGCGCCCGACAAGCTGCGTCAGCTGCTCGACGTGGAGATTACCGCCTACGAACTGGCCGAGCGCCAGGCCGTCAAGGTGTGGGAATCGGCGGCCGGCTATTCGCCCACCATCGGCATCCTGGGGGCCGTGCTGGGCTTGATCCACGTGATGGAAAACCTTACCGACCCGAGCAAACTGGGCAGCGGCATCGCCGTCGCGTTTGTCTCGACGATTTATGGCGTCGGCCTGGCCAATCTGCTGTTCCTGCCGGTGGCCAATAAACTCAAGGCCATCGTCTCGCGCCGCGTGGTGCAGTATGAAATCACGGCCGCCGTGCTGTACGACATCGCCACGGGCGACCATACGCGCATCATCGAAGAGCGCGTCTCCAGCCTGCTTCACGAGCACTGAGCGAGCACTGAGCATGATGCGGCGCGCGCGCAGGAAGTATGACGAGGAACCGGACAACCAGGACCGCTGGCTGATCTCGTATGCCGACTTCATCACTTTGCTGTTCGCGTTTTTCGTCGTCATGTATGCGATCTCGCAAGTCAATGAAGGCAAATACCGCGTCTTCCAGAACGCCATCGGCCAGGCCTTCAGCCTGGAAAAGGGCGCGCCGCCCATCATCATGGAAGCGCCGCAAGCCATTCCGCTGCCCAATCCCGCCCTGAAACGCCGCACGGAAGCCATCCGCCGCGAGCGCGAACACATGACGCGCCTGGCGCAGGACCTGACGTCCACGCTGGCGCCGCTGGTCAAGGAAGGCAAGGTCCGCGTGACGCAGACGAGCCGCGGCGTCAGCGTGGAAATCAATGCCAGCGTGCTGTTCGACCCGGGCGCGGCGCGCCTGACGGCGGAATCGGACCAGGCCCTGCGCGCCGTCGCCGTGCTGCTCAAGGACGACACGCACGACGTGCAGGTGGAAGGGCATACGGACGTCCAGCCGATCAGCAATTCGACCTTTGCCTCGAACTGGGAATTGTCGGCCGCCCGCGCCAGCGCGGTGGTGCGCCTGTTCATCGCCAGCGGCGTGCAGGCTTCACGCCTGACGGCCGTGGGCCACGCCGACAACATCCCCGTGGCGCCGAACGCCACGCCGGAAGGACGGGCGCGCAACCGCCGCGTGGCCGTGACGATCTTGTCCGGCATCCCGGAAACGGTGACGGAAGTGCCGACGCCGCCGCCGGCCAACTAGGACGGGTTTTTCGGGCCGGCAGGGCGTGGGGCATGTCATTTGCTGGTCATACTGGAATGCTAGGCTGACGCCCTTCTTTTCAGCTACCAGGTCCATCCCATGTCTTACTCCAGAACATTGCTTGCTTCGGCCATCGTCATCGTGTTGAGTGTTGCCGCCTGCGGCGGCGACAGCAACCCGGCCGGCAGCGTGCCGCCGCTACCCGCCGGCCGCTGGATCGCCGGCGACCTGCACACCCACACCACCCAATCGGCCGACGCCGATGTCAGCCAGACCTTGGACAAGGTGCTGGCCAAGGCCTTTGCCACGTATGGACTCGACTGGATGGCGCTGTCGAACCATTTGCGCGTCTCCACGCGCGATGCGCTGGGCGCGCCGCTGGCGGCGCCGATTCCCATGTCCATCGGCGCCGGGCGTTATGAAATTCCGCGCGTGCAGGCCTTGCAGGCTGGCGGCAGCTACGCCGACAAGCTGATCTTCTCGGGCTTCGAGTGGGACATGCCGACCCACGACCACGTCGGCATCGGCCTGTTCGAAGGGGCGGACAAACTGACCGCCAGCACGCGGGGCATGAAGGAGTTCGAATACCTGTTTACCACGCGCGACGCGGCCATGTTCGACGCCGCCGACGTCGCGGCATGGAAAGCGAAATACGGCGACACCCGCTACAACAAGACGGCTGCCGATGCGCTGCAAGCGATCAACTGGCTGAAACAGAATTACCCGGAAACCAGCTACGCCGTCATCAACCATCCGTCGCGCAACAAGGGCAGCTACAGCATCGCCGACTTGCGCGCCTTCAACGATGCGGCGCCGAACATCATGTTCGCCATCGAGGGCATGGTCGGCAACCAGATGGAACCGGACCGGGGCGGCTACACGGCCGCCTACACGGACGAGAATGCGCCGCTGCGCGTGTATGGCGGCGTCGACTACGTGGTGGCCAAGCTGGGCGGGCCATGGGATGCGCTGCTGGGCGAGGGGCGCCGCATCTGGAACCTGACCGATTCGGATACGCACTTCAAGATTGTCGGCGGCAACAGCAGTGGTTATTTCCCCGGCGAGTATGCGAAGAACTATGTGTTCAACAGCGCGCAGGGCGCGCCGCTGGCGAAGGACTTGCTGGCCGGCTTGCGTTCGGGCAAGATGTTCTCCACTTATGGCGACCTGATCAATGCGCTTGATTTCAACCTGGCCAGCAAGGACGACCGCAAGGAGATGGGCGGCGAGCTGAAGGTCGCCAGCGGCGAGAAAGTCACGATCACCATCCGCTTCCGGAGCCCGGCCAAAAACAACTACGAAAAGCCCGTCGACAGCGGCGTGGCCGCCAACGTCAAGCCCGTGGTTGACCACGTCGACCTGATCGTCGGCGATGTGGGCGCGAAGGCGGTGGCGGGCACGCCGGCCTACAATGTTGCCGGCAATGCCAGCACGCGCGTGCTCAAGCGCTTCACCAGTGCGGACTGGAAAGTCGGGGCCGACGGCTACGCCAGCGTGAGCTACGAAACGACGGCGGCGAAGAACCAGTATTTCCGCCTGCGCGGCACCAATCTGGGCACCGATGTCGCCGGCCTGACGCAGGGCGGCGAGCCGCTGGCCGACCAGCGCACGGGCACGACGGACAGTCCCCAGCGTTTTAACGACATCAACGACCGCAATTACCGCAGCCTGTGGTTCTATTCGAATCCCGTGTTTGTTACCTTGCGTTGATAGTGTAGGCGGCCGCGCGTTGCCGGATGGGGCGGGTGGGAGCCTGATTCAGTTCCCGCTTGGTACAATCGCGGCCTTCTATCTTTTATTTCTTCATCATGAAAAGCAGTTCCCAGGGCGGTCTCGTCTACTCTACCGAAACGGGCCGCATGTGTCCCGCATGCCGCCAGCCGCTGGCGCAATGCGCGTGCAAGGCGCAAGCCAGGACGGCGCCGGCGGGCGACGGCGTGGTGCGCGTGTCGCGCCAGACCAAGGGGCGCGGCGGCAAGAGCGTCACCGTGGTCAAGGGCTTGCCGCTGGACGCCATCGCCCTGGCCCTGCTGGGCAAGCAGTTGCGCACGCAGTGCGGCTCGGGCGGCACGGTCAAGGATGGCGTGGTCGAAGTGCAGGGTGACCATGTGGACGCCATCCTGGCCGCGCTGGTGAAGCTGGGCCACCAGCCGAAAAAGGCCGGCGGCTAGCCGGGGCGCGTACGTGCGGCACTGTGTCGCGCGCCTGTGGTAACGTGCGTTTCCTTTTATGTGCCACCTCCTATGAACAGCAAACTGACCGGCATCGCCATCGCCGCTGCCATCGCGGCAGTGCTGGCGCTCGTGTACTGGCCCGCGCCCGACGGCGGCACTCCGGACGCTGCTGCCACCGCTGCCGCCAGCGCGCCGCCGGGACGCAGCCTGGCATCGTATCTGAATATCGATGCCGCCCCGGCCGCCGGTGCCGCGCCCGTTCCCGTGACACTCGCGCAGCAGCTTGCGCGCCTGGGCGTCAGCGGCAAGCCGGAAGACGCGTATGCGGCCTACAATCTGCTCGATGACTGTATTTCTTTTGAGAAAGATGGCCGGTTGCCGGGGCTGGAATTCGAACTGGGACGCGAGATGACGGCGGAAGAAAAAGCCGCCCAGCAGCAGCTGTGCGCGGGCCTGACGCAGCGCCAGCGCGAGGACCGCCTGGGCTATCTGGCCACGGCCGCGAAGGCGGGCGTGCCGGGCGCGGCCACCCTGTTCCTGTCGGAAGGCCCGTTCGGCGACCGCAGCGCGCTGCGCAACCGTCCCGACGACCCGCTGGTGCAGGCGTGGAAGCGGCAAGCCATCGCCCAGCTGACGGCGCAGGCGGATGAGGCGGAACTGACCAGCGTGGCTACCCTGATGATGGCGTATTTGCGCGATGGCGACGTGGTGCGGAAAGACGCGCCGCAGGCGTATGGCTACCTGCTGGCCCTGCGCCTCGTGTACGACGACATCCTCGCCCCCGGCGTTACCAATCCCTACCAGGATGACTACTGGCACTGGCTGCAAGACGAGCTGACGCCGGAGCAGCAAGCCGCCGCCAGCGCCAAGGCGCACGCCATCGCGGCGAAGTTCCGCCAGCATACGGGCCGCCCCGCGCACGGCTGAGGGGCGACCATGCGCCGAGCACGCGGCGCTTCAATTCCGGCGCGGCGTGTCAGGACCCGTCAGGCCAGCGTCTTGCGGCGCCGTATGCCATACCCCACCAGCCCCAGTCCCGCCAGCAGCATGGCATAGGTTTCCGGTTCGGGCACGGCCGTGGTGATGGAAATGTCCAGCACGGAATCACGCACGCCGACGCCCGTCGCCACCATGGTGTAGGTGCCTGCTCCCAGCAGTCCGCTGAAGGTGGAATGGGCGAAGCTGCCCAGTACGCCCGTGAACGTATCCGATTGCACCAGGTTGTTGCTGGAGTCGAACAAGTCGATGTTGACCCCGGTCAGGCGGGGACCGAAGTCGTTGGCGCCCGTGACCAGCCAGGCGGCGTTGCCCGTGAACGATTGCACGCCGCTGCCGACCGTAAACGTGGTCGTTTGCAGCAGCGAACCACGCTCCGTCGTGAAGGTGTCGATGAACAGCGTGTCTTGCGCCAGCAGCGGTGTAGCCACCACGGCAGTCGAGACGAGATGGTTATAAAACACGGCTTGCGTGTCCGCCTGCGCGCCCGGCGCCAGCAGGGCGCTGCCGAGCAGCAGCGCCGCGCCAGCCTTGGATATTGAGATAGCGTTCATATCGTGCTCCAGATGGTCTTGCGATTGAATGGCGTGCGTCATGGCGCAGCGCGAATGCGCAGGCTGACGCGTCAGAATGGATTAGCTATGCC
>NZ_JBWBYV010000061.1:0-71788 GCF_056174685.1 Janthinobacterium sp. BHSEK | reverse complement strand
ATTGTTTGAATTGACATAACCCTTGATAACGTTATTCTTCTTGTTTTCTTTGTTTTCTTCATAGCAAAAACTGTTGTGCATTCCCAGTTCCTTGAACAAGTCATTGGCCGCCTCGATATACGTTTTCCCGCTGACTTTTTCAAAAATATTGCCCAGCATGGTGTAGGTCGTCACACCATACAGGAAGTCCGTTCCGGGCTTGAAGCTCAGCGGCTTGTCAATGTCAGTGATTCCTGCCGAAAAGTTCAGCAGTTGATGCACCGTCACCTCGTCGGCCCAGGCCTGCGGCAAATCGGGCAAATATTTTCTGACGGGACTGTGCAAATCGATGTTACCTTTTTCAACCTCCCTCAAGATCAGCACGGCAGTAACCTGCTTGCTATTCGACATGATCCGGAAATTATCCTCCAGCTTCAATGGTATTTTATTTTCCACATCCGCATACCCAAAGGCTTTTGAATATGTCGTCTTGCCATTTTTCGTGATGAGAATGACGCCATTAAAACTTCTTGGACTTGTTGTCTGGATCAATCTGTCAATTTCAGCGGCGTAGTCGCCTGCCTTTTCCATGTGGAATTTATTACCAACCTGGGCATGCACAAACGTCGAGATGGTCAATAAAAGAGACATCGCAAACATCTTCGGCAATGAAGTCATTTTTTTGCCAGCATCTGGAGTTTTCATGGGGATATCCCGGGTTGGTTTATTATTTCCAATGAAACCGGTTCAGTTAGAGGACTTCAGGTAGGCCCGCAAGCCATGCGTCAGCACAAAGGGAAACACGCTCGCATGGTCTTCGTCCTCGAACACGCGCAGGCGCGTCTTCAGGCCGGGAAACTTGCGCGATTTCAGCTTGCCGTCGAATTCGCGCACATCGGCCAGCATATCGGCGTCTTCCTCCGCACGCGACCGTTTCTTTCCTGGTGCCAGCTTTTCCAGGCCGCCGATGCCGAAGAACACGGACGCGGGCAAGTCCTTGTGGCTGGCGGCATATGCCTGCTCGCGGTCGAACATCACGCCGGCGTCGTACCACAGCGAGGGGCTGCCGAGGATGTAATGCTCGAAGGTGCGCGGTTCCGTCAGCAAAAATTGCAGGCCCAGCAGGCTGCCGTAGGAATGGCCGATAAACACCTTGCGCTGCATGTTGACGCGATAGTGTTGTGCGATGAAGGGAAACACCTCGCCCGAGACGAACTGGCCATAGGCCGCCGCTTCGCCGAACGCCGGTTGCCGCCCCGGCATGTCCGAGCGGTAGTCATGCTTGCGCGGCGTGCTGGGCGTGTAGTCGCGGCGGCGGCTGTACACGCCGCCATCGCCGTTGGCGTACGACAGGCCGACGACCACCACTTCTTCCATCCCCGCATGCTTGTTCAGACGCTGCGCGATATTGCGCACGACGGGAAACCCATAATTGGCGTCGACGACGAACAGCACCGGATAGCGTTTATTCCCCTGCCGATAGGAATCGGGCAAGGCGACATAGAGCTGGTAGTCGCGCTTCAATCCTTGCGCGCGGATGTCGCGCACTTCGGTATTTTCAAGAACGTAGCTGGCGGGCGCGGCAAATACACTATTTGCAACAACGCAAAGAACGATGAACAAGCTGAGAGGTTTCAAGCTGGTTTCTTTCATTAAGGTGAAGCTTACTTCGCCGCCGCCAGCTGCACCAGCTTGCGCTCGACGAACGCCTGCAGCTGGGGAGATAAAGTTTGCAAGCCCCTGGCCCGCTCGAACGCCTGGCGCGCCTGGGCCGGGTGGTTGTCCGCTTGCAAGGCGATGCCGAGACCCATCCACCAGACGCCGTTGTCGGGCGCCGCCTGCAGAGCCAGCTGGTAGTGCTCGGACGCTTCGCGGTAACGCTGCTCGCGCTGCAGCACGCCGGCCAGGAAGGCGTGGTATTCGCCGTTGTCGGCGGCGTACGGCAGGCTGCGCATGAGGGTGTCGAGGGCGGCCGCGTCGCCGTTGGCCTTGTCCAGCTGCAAGCGGGCCAGCATCATCGCCTGCGCCGGCTGTTTCGGGTCCAGCGCCAGACTCAGCTGCAACTGGCGCGCCGCCTCGTCGGGGCGCTGCGCTTCCAGCAGCAAACGCACCAGGGTTTCGCGCGCGCCCTGGTGGCGCGGGTCCAGCTGCAAGGTCTGCTGCAAGGCCAGCATGGCGTCGGAGACGCGGCCATCCTGCAACTGGGCCAGCGCGCGCCGGTATTCGTTCTCCACGCGTTGCTGCGGCGTGACTTGCTTGCCGTCGATGAGGCGCTCGCTGGCGGCCGTTGCCGGCGTTTTCACCACGAGCGCAGCGGCAGGCTTGGCGGCTTTTTCCGCGACGCGCCGGAACTCGACAGGACGCGCCCTGGCGGGTGCCGGGGCCACTTCCTCCGCCTGGAACACGGGTTCGAGTTGCGCCGCCGGGGCGACCGCCAGCGGCGCGGGCGCTACGGCGACAGGCACAGGAACGGGTACCGGAACAGGCGCCGGAACAGGCTTGCTGGCCACATTCACCAGCACGGGCGGCACGGGCGGGCGCTTCAGGTAGACCCAGCCCAAGGCGATGGCGGCCGCCGTCAGGCCGGCCGCGCCGCCAAAAACGAGCGCGCGCGACACGCCCCGCTCGCGTTCGGGCACGGAACGGATGCCGGCCGCGTCGCCGCGTCCATCGGGGGTGCCGCGCGCATCGAGGTCTTGCAACATCTTGTTAATCAGGCTCATCTACAGGCTCATCTTCGTCATCGGTTCAATAAAGTCCAGCTCAGGCCGCAGGCGGCGGCCAGCACGCCGGCGCCCGCCAGCCATGGCCAAGGCTTCTGCCACAAGCGGGGCTTGCTGGCAAGGGTATCGCTGGCGGCCAGCGCCACGTGGCGGCCGCTGACCTGCTGCCGCCCTTCGCCATACGCCACCATCAGCGCCTTGTGCGCCATGATGTTGATCAGGCGGGGAATGCCGCCGGAAGCCTTGTACAGGCGCGCCACGCCGCCACGGCTGAACAGGCGCGCGCCGTCGAAACCGGCCACGCGCAGACGGTGCGCCACATAGAAATCCACGTCGTCGCGCGACAACGGTCCCAGGTGGTAGTGAAAGGTGATGCGCTGCGCCAGCTGGCGGATTTCCGGCAGGGCCAGCTTGACGTCCAGTTCCGGCTGGCCGAACAGCACGATTTGCAGCAGCTTGCGCTTTTCCGTTTCCAGGTTCGTCAGCAGGCGCAAGGCTTCCAGGCTGTCGACGGGAATCGCCTGCGCTTCGTCCAGGCACAGCAGCACGCGCTTGCCCTGCGCCGCCAGGTTGAGCAGGCGCAAGTTGAGGGATTTCAGCAATTGATGCTGATCAGCATCTTTTTCCAGCAATACGTCGAGGTCGTCGGCCAGGGCCAGGATCAGCGAGCGGGGCGGCAAGTTCGGATTCGGGATATAGGCCGTGACGAACTCCGGCCCCAGCGACTGCATGAACTTGCGGCAAAGAAAAGTCTTGCCGGTGCCCACTTCGCCAGTGATCTTGATGAAGCCCTCGCCATTGCGCGCCGCCACCAGCAGGGTGTTGAGCGCCTTTTGCGACTGCGGGCCGTTGAAGAAGAAACTGGTATCGGGCGTGAGGCCGAACGGCGCCTCGCGCAAGCCGAAATGGGCCTGGTACATTTAGCGCCGCTCCGACGGACGGCGCGGGTCGAGCGCCTCGATGCGCTTGCCCGAATCGAGCAAGTCCTCGTTCCAGCTGTTGGCGCCATCGACGATGGTGGGCTTGATCAGCACCACCAGCTCGCGCTTCTGGATCACCTGCCCCGTGTTGCGGAACAGCGCGCCCAGCACGGGCAGGTCGCCCGCGCCCGGCACTTGCGAGCGGTCCGCCGTGGTGGCCTGGCGCATCAGACCGCCGATGGCGACGATGCGCCCATCCTGGCTGCGCACCATGCTGTCCATCTCGGAGGTGCTGGAGGCGGCCAGCGGCAGCTTCAGCGAACCAGCGCTGCCCAGGTCGATTTCCTTGCTGATGGTCGACACCTGGCTGACGGACGGGTGCACGTGCAGGATGATGTTGCCATCCGCATCGATCTGCGGCGTCACGTCCAGCACCACGCCGGAAAAGAACGGCTGCAAGGTCACGTTGGGGCTGGTGGTGGCGCCGCTGGCCGTCGTATTCGTGGTGGTCGACACGCCCGTCACGTAAAACTCGTCCGTGCCGATCTTCAGCACGGCCTTCTGGTTGTTCATGGTGGCGATGCGCGGGCTCGACAGCACGTGCACGGAACCCTGCGATTCCAGGAAGGAAATCATGGCGGCAAAATTGGCCGTCTGGAACGCCAGGCCGAACATGGAGCCGGCCGCCGTCGCCGCCGAACTGAGGCCGAAGCCGCTGCTGGCCGTCAAGCCGCTGCCATTCGTCATGTTGGGCGGCTGGCCGCCGTTGAACGGCAGCGGCGCCAGGGTCCCGCCCGGCTGGATGAAGCCCGTCGAGATGCGGTTCGTATGGCCGCTCTTGATGGAGGCGAACGAGGCCCAGTTGATGCCCGTCTGCGTGTTGTCGTTGAGTTCGACTTCGAGGATTTTCGCTTCCAGGATCACCTGGCGGTCGACGGACAGCTGCGTCGCCTTCAGGTACATGTCGACATTGCGCAGCTCTTCCGGCATGGCGCGGATGACGATCACGCCCGACTGCGGGCTGAGCACCACTTGCCGGCCCCCTTCGCTGCTGCCGACGATGGCTTCCAGCGCCGCCCTCAGTTCCGGCCAGAAATCCGCCGTCGACGAGGTGGTCAAATTGCTGCTGTCCAGCGTGCGGCCGCCCTGGCCGCCATTCGTTTGCTGGTTCTGCTCGTTATTATTGCCCTGGTTGCCGTTCTGGCCATTGCTGCCCGAACCGCCCGAGCTGGTCGAGCCGACCGAGCCCACCGACGTCGACGAGACGCGCAGGTTGGAACTGCCCCGGCGCGCGCCCGTCAGGTAATTGACATGGAACAAACGCGTCTGCATGGTCAGCGGCTTGATGTAGATCTGCGTGCCCTCGACCTTGTAGTCGTAGCCATACAGCTCGCGCACGGCGTCGAGCGCCTGGAACAGGGTCACATCCTTCAGATTGGCGGAAATCGTGCCGCCGATGTCGGGGTGGACCAGCATGTTGTAGCGCGTGCCGGCCACGATGGAAGTGAAGAACTGGCGCGCCGGCACATTGTTGAAGGCCACGTTGAAGCGCTCGTCGAGCGCGGCGCGGGCCTTCGGCAATTGCTGGGCCAGGGCCGCCACGGGCGGCAGCAGCGCTGCTTCCACGGCATCCGGCTGGGCCGCTGGCGCCGTGGTGGCTGCCGCGCCCTTGACGGCATCGGTGATCGCATTGTAGGTGTCGCGCTTGACGGGCGCGACATTGCAGCCGCCCAGGCCCAGGCTGACGCTGATGACAGCCGCCATCGTACTGATCTTGAACATGCTCGCCTTGTGTTGATTGAATTGCTTGGCCACTTCTTCTACTCCTGCTTGCGGTCGGTCTTGCGATCGGTCTTATTGTCGGTCTTGCTGCTCGGGTACAGCTTGAAGGTTTCCATCGATTTTCCACGCCGCAACAATACGGCCGTCTCGTGGATCTCCGTCACCACGCCATCGCCCACCTTGCTGCCGACCTTGACTGTCTGGCCATCGATGACGGCCAGGCGGCGCCCGCCCGGCTGGGTGGAGATGAGCACCGATTGCAGCTGCGGCCGGGCCGCGACGACGGGCGCGGCGCTGGCGGGCGCCCACAGGGCCGCCGGCGGGCGCGTCGGGTCGTCCAGCGCCTGCGCCTGCGCGCCCGGCCATGCCAGGCTCAACGTCAAACTCAGCGCCAGGAAAGACGCCGGCAGCGCGCGGCCAGCGGTCAGAGTGCGATCCATGTGTCGTCCATGCTGAGGGTATGTAAGGTCAGGGTCAAGGTGGCGCCCGGATAACCGGCCGCATCGAGGTGGGCGGCGCCCCAGAAGACGCGCGTCGGCATCGCTTGCAGCGCCTGCATGTATTGCACCATGTCCGCATAACTGCCTTGCAGCACCACTTCCACGCCATGCTGGTGCAGCAACGGGGCCGGGGCCGGAACCTTGGCGGCATCCGCCTTGGCCGCAGGATCGCCGTTCGCGGCATCGGTCTGGCGGCCGCCCACGGCGCTGGCGGGCAGGGTTTTCAGCGACACCACGCGCAGTCCGGCGTGCCGGCGCAGCAAGTGTTCGAGCAAGGTGACCATGCGCTCGGGCGCCACCAGGCCGTGCTGTTTCTCGCGCAGCGCCTGCGCCAGGGACGCCGTTTCCGCCTGCAAGGCCGCCAGGCGCGCGCGCGCTTCCCGGTCGGGGTCGGCGGCATGGGCGAGCATGCTCAGCTCGATTTCCTTGTTCGTCGCACTCAACAGGCTTTGCTTTTGCGCAATACTCGCTTCCAGCGTGGCGCGTTTCGCCAACAGGGGATTGAAGCTCATGAAATAAAACACGAACAGGATGGCGGCGGCGCCGGCGCCGAACACCATCAGCCGCTCGCGCAGGCTGAGGGCGTCGAAGGCGGCGGCCCATTTCTTCAGCAAGGGCAGCATCAGCGCGTTCCTCCAGCAACAGGTTTTGCCGGCGTGGCGGCGCGGTCCGCCGACTGCAGGCTGAACGCGATATACGGCAGGCTGGCCGCCTTGCCCTCGGCCACGGCCGGCTGATCGGGCTGCCCGATGTCGAGGCTGGCGAAGGTCTTGCCTTTCAGTACTTCCTGCTGGCCCAGGCGCGCGATGTACGCGGGCAGCAGCGACGCGTGCAAGGCCCGGCCCTGCAGGCCGAAGTCATTGCCGGCGCCGGCGATCTCCACGCCCGTCAGCCAGACGCCCTCGACCCTGGCCTGCGCCAGCGCGCGGAAATAGCCGGCATAGCCGAGGGTATTGCCCAGCTTGCCGCTGTCCAGCACGGCCGACGCGTCCTGCAGCAACTGGCGCTGCGCCTCGACGGCCGCCAGTTCCTGCGCCAGGGCCGGATCTTTCTTGCGTGGAGGAAAATCGCGGACGATCTGGTCGCGCTTCGCCTCGACTTGCGCCAGCGCCGCCTTGGCGCCCGCTTCGCGCTGTTCCAGGTCCGCCGTGGCCCGCTGGGCAACGACGCCCAGGGTCAGCAAGACCAGCGCCAGCGCGCCCAGGCCCAGGCCGGCCGTACGCGCCGACATATGGTGTTTTTTCAGTTCAAACTGGGGATTGAACAGATTGATCTGCTGGCTCATGCGCCCTTCCCTTCGTGCTTGCCCGGGTGCACGCCGACCTCGCGCAAGGCCGCGCCGATGGCCAGGAAGTAGCGCGCCTGCATGGCGGGCGCGCGCAGCTCGGCGGCCTGGGAAAAATCCAGCACCGTGGCCAGGTCGATCTGCTCGACCGGCATGTAGAGATTGTCGGCCAGATACGCGTGCAAGCCATCGGCCGCGCCCGTCATCAGCATCAGACGGGCCAGCGAAATGAAATGGAACTGGCGGTCGAAATGGTCAAACGAGCGCTGCAGTTCCAGGGTGACGCGGTCATAGTACTGGCTGGCGTCGGGCGACTGCAATTGCGCCAGGGTCACGTCGATACGGCGCGCCTGGTACAGCTCGCCATTGAAACTCATGGTCAGCAAGCCGCCGTCGCCATCGAAGAACAGCACGGCGATGCCGCGTCCCGGCGTTTCCAGCAAGGTGGCGATATTGCGCTGCGCCATCTCGGGGATATCGATGACGGACAGGCCGATCTTGCATTCGGCATACTGCGCCTGGCGGCGCGACACGGCGCTGTTGCGCGCGGCGACGGCAAACACGCTGCTGCCCCGCTGGGTGCCGTTCGGGTCGGCGGGAATGTCGAACACGTCGATGGTGGCCTCGGCCAGGGGAAAATCCAGCATGTCCTTCAGGCGCCAGCCCACGGCCGTCTTCAATTCCTCGCGCGGCACGGCCGGCGCTTCCAGCGACAGCAGCTGGTAGTCGCCGCCGGCCAGCACGGTGGTGCAGTGACGCGCGGCGGCCTGCAGCTCCTTGCCCAGTTTCTCCAGCACCTCGGTCGGCGCCGGCCGCGCGGCCGCCTGGTAGCCGGCGCCCCGCACGCGCGGCATGCCGTCGGCGGGACGTTCGACGACGACAGCGCTGACGCCTTCGCGGCCAAACGCCGTGGCCAGCCAGCCATCGTACTTCTTTGTTCTTGCGAATAAACCCATGCGAACTATCCAGTGTAAGTGCCTGCCCGATCTTGTCGCGCAGTTAATGCATCCAGCCAATTTTAATTCATGAAGTCAACTTTATTGTGTAAAAACAATAAATTAGCGATCTTTTTTTTCACGCAATTGACCTTACTGCGACAGCACGGCTTGCAGGCGGCGCTGGACATAGTCTGGGTTGTTGCCTGCATGTGGGCAGAACGGCTCGGTCGTGGCCGGCTGATTGCAGGCCGTGGCCGTGATGGTCCAGCTGGTCAAGGTGCCCGGCTGCGTCGCCATGGAGCACTGTATGCTGACGCTGAACGCCGACAGCGTGCTGCCGGAGGGCATGGCAAACGAGGTGGCCGCCATGCATGGCGGTGCCGTGGCCAGATTCGCGGCGAGCTGCTTCTGCAAGCCCCATTCGAGGCCCGCCCGCGCGGCCTGCTCGGCCCGCACGCCCTGCACATCCATCGCCGATTCCGTCTGCTGGAAAGTGGAGATATTCACCATCACGGCCGCCAGCGCGGCCAGCACCACCAGCAGGAAAATGGCCGTGACGAGGCTGAAGCCGCGCATGCGGCCCGTGCGGGGGATCAGCAAGCGCGTCATGGCGTATTCCTCGCCTGTACCTGCTGCACCAGGCGCAGCACGCCCGTATTGCTGTTCGCCGCACCCAGGCTCAGGTCGATATTCACCAGGCCCCGCTGCACGTTGGCCAGCACGGCGTAGCTGAAAGCGCACGCCGTCACCTGGCGCGCCAGCTGGGCGCCATTCGCCGCGGCCAGCGGCGCGGCGTCCTCCACCACCGGCTGGGTGGCCACGATGGCATAGCCGGCGTAGCGGGTCAGGGTGCCAGTCGACAAGTTGCAGGCATAGGTGACGGGCGTGGACACCACTTGAAAGCGGTTCGACGGCGACGGCAGCGGCGCCGGCGCCGTCGTGAAGGGATAGCTGCCGAGCGTGACGACGTTGCCGGCCACGCCCGTCACGCTCGCCCGGTTACAGCCAGTCGCCGCGCTGCACGCATACGCATTGTTCGGCGCGTAATCCGTGCCCAGGTTGTAGACGACGATCTGGTCGCCCACCCGGATCGCCTGGCGCGCGCCCAGGGCATCGGCAGGCATGGCACCGACGACGGTAAAGTTCAATGGAAGGCTGGGGTCGGGAGGGGTATCAAAGCTCAGCACGTTGCCCAGGCCGGACGGGTCGCTGTCGCTCAGGTAGCGCCCGCCCGTCTTGGTCAGCAGCAATTCCAGAAACAGGCCGTCGTTCGACACGCGCACACTGTTGGGCAAGGCCAGGCGCACGTCGCGCGTCAGGCGGCGCGCAGCCGTATCGGCCGTATCGGCCAGCGCGGCGCGCGCGGTGGTGTCGATATAGCCTTGCACGGGCACGCGGATGAAGACGGCGACCATGGCGCCGATGATGCCCGTGATGACGATCACGATGACCATCTCGACGAGGGTAAAGCCGCGCGCGCGGCGCCTGGCGTTGGGGGAATTTCTCATGGGATACTATTTGGCGCATAGCGCACGCGATAGCCGTCGAGCACGATCTGCTGGTCCGCATACGGCACCCGGACCTGGATATGCAGGCTTTCCGAGGCGGGCAGGCCGCGCAGGGATTCCTCGGTGATCGTCACCCACGCCGTATAGGCCGGGCTGGCGCCGGGCACCCATACGCGGCCCTGCGCATCGGTCGTGTAAGCAACCGCCGTGCCAAAAGCGCTCACATAATCGTTGACATTATCAAAGGGCCGCGTTACGCCGCCCGCCTCTTGCCCGGCCACTTCCGGAATGGCGCAGCCGGCCGCACTGGTGGCCGTTTGGGCGGCCGGGTCTTGCGGATCGCAATAGGTAAACCGCGCCAGCTGGACTTCTTCCAGCATGCCTTCGGCAATCGCCAGCGCCTGCTTGCGCAGCTGCGGGTCGGCGCTGTGGCTGGTGGTCAGGCTCATCACGCCCAGGATGGCGGCCGAGGCCAGGCCGACGATGACGATGAACAGCACCAGTTCGATCAGGGTCACGCCGCGTTCACGCCGGCGCCGCTGGCTAATGGACATAACCCGTCTCCCCTTCGACGGTGACGTCGCGCTGCATGCCATCGCCCAGGATGCTGATTTTCAGCCGCGCCGGGAAGGTCGATGCGTCCGGAAACACGTTGACCAGCTTATACGGCTTGCCCAGCGCGTCGAAATAAAAGCCCGCCGTATCGACGGGATCGGTGGACAGGGTGACGCCGGACGGACGGCCTTCGCACAGCCAGTTGGTTTCCACACAATACTGCAGCGTCTCCTTGCTGCCGCTATTGCTGCCCGTGGGCGGCACCACCTTCTCGGCGGCGCTGCAAACGGCATCGAAGCACAGGGCCACGCTTTTCTTGTCAATGATGTGGACATACACGGCACGGTTTTGCGCCACCGCCAGCTTTTGCCCGTAGCGCACGATATTCGTCACCTGGTCGGCAAAACTGCGCGCATCAAACGTGTCGCGCTGGAAAAACCGGCTCACGGCAAAGGTCGCCAGCAAGCCGGCCAGCACCAGCACGGCCACCAGCTCGATCAAGGTGAAGCCGCGCGCGCGGCGCCGCAGCCTGGCCTGCGGTAGCGCCACACGTTGCGGCAAGTTGATCGATGGCAAGGACAATGGAAATACCCGTAAAAAAGCCCAACCGGCGTAGCCTGGCGTTGGGCGGGCGGAAACATGGCGCGGCCGTGCCAGCTTGCCGGCACGGCATCTGCACGCCCGGATTAACTGCAGTTGGCCGACGTCAGGGCCGTCGCGTCAACCACTGCTGGCAGGGCTGGCGTCGTGCCTGCCGCAGGCACAGCAGCCGTATAGGTCACCTTGCAATTTGTACGTTTGTTGTCAGGCAATACAGTCAACACGGTCGCTGTTGGCGCAACGGTGGCGATATCGTAGTCAACCAGGCCGCCTGCCGCCGCAGCGATGCCAGGCGCCGCGATGCCCGGGTAGCCGCTGATGCCCTTGACGTCCGTGCCTTCCATGGTGACGGCAACGCTGTCCGCAGGCGACCCCTTGACCAGCCATTGTGCGTGGAACAAGGCCGAGCCGGACTTCAATGCGCCCGTCGCCGCCTGCATCTTGGCGATGCGCGCATCGGTCGACATGTCGACGAATTTAGGAATCGCCGTGGCTGCCAGGATGCCGAGGATCACGATGACGACGACCAGTTCGATCAGGGTAAAACCCGCCTGGGCGCCGCTTTGCATACTACGTAAAGACTTGTTCATTCTTGCTTTCTCCAAAATCAAATAAAAACATCAAAACCAACACATGAAACTATCGCTGCGCCGGGCCAGGAAGCGCGTCACTTTGCTGCAGAGTCCGGCGATTTCCACACCACGATATCGGGTTCCTGGGCGAGCTTCTCAAGATCGGCATCTACACCTGGCAAGATTACCTTAAATTTCACTACATCAAGCCCTGTACCAGGAAAAATATTGCCATTACTAAACAAATAGATGATTTTTTGCTCTTTTCTGTCGTAAAGCCAATTACCACTAGGCAATTTATCGAGCTCGGGGGCATCGAACTCGCCCAGGTAGTTGGCCGGTTTGTCGGCCAGCCAGTCGAACGGGTTTTGCCGCGCCAGCGCCGGTATCCTTGCGCGCCCATCCGCCAGATACAGCTGCAGCACCTGCACCCGCAAGCTGGTGCGCAAGGCCCCCAGCGTCTGCGCCATGGCCACCTGCTGCGCCTGCTGATGGTAATCGCCGACGCGGTTCAGGAACACCGCCACCAGAATGGCGAACAGGCTCGCCACCACCGCCAGTTCGAACAGCGTGAAACCGCGCTGGCGGAACGGTTTTGCCATCAGTGCAGGGCCGCCCGGCCCAGGTCCCAGATCGGCAGGAAGATGCCCAGCGCCAGCACCAGCACCATGGCGCCCAGGAAGACGATCAAAATCGGCTCGATCTGCGCCGACAGGGTCTTCAATTCATAGTCGACTTCGCGCTCGTACATGTCCGCGATCTCGTCCATCAAATCGTCGAGCGAACCGGATTCCTCGCCCACGGCGATCATCTGCAGCACCACGGGCGTGAAGACGCCGGCCGCCACCGAAGTGCGCAAGATGCTTTCGCCCCGTTCGACGCCGTCGCGCATCTGTTCCACGCGCGCGCTCAGGTAGGTGTTGTCGACCGTTTGCGACACCACCGTCAGGGCCTGCACGATGGGCACGCCGCTGGTGCTCGACAGGGCGAAGCTGCGGGCAAAACGCGCCATCGTGCCTTTCAGGATAACCTTGCCGGCGATCGGCAGGCGCAGCTTGGCGCGGTCCCATTTATAGAGCCCCTCTTTCGTGCGCAGCCAGGCGCGCCAGCCGAAAAAGCCGCCCACGCCCAGCAGCAGCAATATGGGCCAGTAAGCCACCGTCAGGCGCGAAGTGCCGATCAGGATGCGCGTCATCAGCGGCAGTTCCGCATGAAAACTGGCGAACACCTTCTCGAACTGGGGAATGACGAAGATATTCACCACGATCATGGCGGCGACCATGGCGAAGACGACGAAGGTCGGATAGCGCGTGGCCGACTTCACGCGCGCGCGCATGTCGCGGTCGAATTCCAAGTGATCGAACAGCCGCAGGAACACTTCATCGAGGCGCCCCGTCATTTCCCCCACGCGCACCATCGACAGATAGAACGGCGTGAAGATGGCGGGATGGCGCGCCATGGCGGCCGACAGTTCGCGCCCCGCATCGAGCGATTCGCGCACGTCCTTGATGATGCGCCCGAACGCGGGGCTGATGGCGGACTCCTGCAAGCCGGCCAGGCCGCGCATGATGGGCACGCCCGCCTTGAGCAGCGTGTACAGCTGACGGCTGAACAGCTGCACGTCCATGGGCGTGACTTTTTTCTCGGTCAGCTTGTCCCACCAGCCCAGCTGGTTGGCGCCGGCCTTCGTCACCGTCTGTTTGGTCACGCTGATGTCGACGGGCGTGCTGCCGCCCGCCATCAATTGATCGGCCACGGCGCCGCTGTCGGCGCCTTCCATCACGCCGGTCAGCAATTCGCCGCTGGCGCTGCGCGCCTTGTAGGAGAAAAACGGCACCTCAATCCTCGCTCTGGTTGCTGATGCGCATCGCTTCCATCACCGTCGTGCGGCCCTGGACCACCAGCTGCACGGCGTGGCGGCGCAGGGTCTCGCCCGCCATCTGCGCCGTCGCCACCTTCATGAAGTGGGATGGATCGGCATGGTTGGCGGCGTCGGCCACGGCGCGCGTGATTTCCAGCAATTCGTACACGCCCGTGCGGCCCCGGTAACCCATACCGTTGCAATGCGAGCAGCCCTTGCCGTGGAAATACTGGTTGCGTTCGACCAGCTCGCCCAGTTCCAGGCGCAGCCATTCGTATTCGTTCGGCGTGGGCTGGTAGGGCGTGCTGCAGCTTTCGCAGATCACGCGCACCAGGCGCTGCGCCAGCACGGCTTGCAGCGAACTGCCCACCATGTAGCGCGGCACGCCCATGTCCATCAGGCGCAGCGGCGTGCTGATGGCGTCGTTCGTATGCAAGGTCGACAGCACCAGATGGCCCGTCATGGCGGCGCGCAAGCCGATCTGCGCCGTTTCCTGGTCGCGCATCTCGCCGACGAGCACGATATCGGGATCTTGCCGCAGGGCCGAGCGCAGCACCCTGGCAAAGTTCAGCTCGATCTTCTCGTTGACTTGCACCTGGTTGATGCCCGCCAGCCGGTACTCGACGGGGTCTTCCACCGTGATGAGCTTTTTTTCCACGGAATTGAGCTCGGACAAGGCGCAATACAAGGTCGTCGTCTTGCCGCTGCCGGTCGGCCCCGTCACCAGCACCAGGCCGTTCGGGCGGCTGACGATGGCGCGGAACTGCTGCACCAGCTTGGGCGGCATGCCGATGGCGTCCAGGCGCAAGGTCGTGCCGCCCTGGTTCAGCAGGCGCATCACCACCGATTCGCCGTACTGCGTCGGCATGGTGGAAATACGCACGTCGATGCGCTGGTTTTTCACGCGGATGGCGAAGCGGCCGTCCTGCGGCAAGCGTTTCTCGGAAATATCGAGGTCCGACATCAGTTTCAGCCGCAGCGCCAGCGAACTGGCGATCTTGCTGTCCGCTTCCGTCTGCAGGTGCAGCACGCCGTCGATGCGGAAGCGGATCTGCAGCCGGCCTTCCTGCGGTTCGATGTGGATGTCCGAGGCGCGCACCTGCGTGGCATCCTCGAACACCGATTGCAGCAGCTTGACGATGGGCGCCTCTTCCAGGCCCGGATTGGCGGCCAGCGCGCCGAAGTCGACGGAGACGTCGCCCAGGTCCTGCTCCAGCTCGCGCGTCAGCGTGGAAATATCTTCCGTGCGGCGGTAGATGCGGTCGATGGCGGCCAGCACTTCCGTTTCATTGACCACGGCCAGCTCGATCTGGCGCTTGACCAGGCGCGAGATTTCATCGTACGCAAACAGGTCCGTGGGATCGGACATGCCGACCAGCAAGCCCTCGCGGCGGTCTTCCAGCACCAGCGCGCGGAAACGCCGCGCCTGGGTTTCCGGCAGCAGCCGCACCAGTTCGGGATTGATGTTGAAAAACTTCAGATTGATGTAGGGAATGTCGAGCTGGCGCGCCAGCGCGCCCGAAATCTGCTCTTCCGTGACGAAGCCGTGCTCGACAAAAACGCGGCCCAGCTTGCGTCCCGAACGCTTCTGTTCCGTCAAGGCCTGGCCCAACTGTTCTTCCGTCAGCAATTTCTGCTGCACCAAAATTTCACCGAGCCGGACTTTCTCTGGCCTTGCCATGCTTGCTCCTCGACAAATTCTTCAGACGATGCGCGCCAGCGGCGTGCGCAGGTATTTTATTCCAG
Source organism: Janthinobacterium sp. BHSEK (assembly GCF_056174685.1). Classification (NCBI taxonomy): domain Bacteria; kingdom Pseudomonadati; phylum Pseudomonadota; class Betaproteobacteria; order Burkholderiales; family Oxalobacteraceae; genus Janthinobacterium; species Janthinobacterium sp. BHSEK. Next base: position 56,819 of record NZ_JBWBYV010000061.1, on the reverse strand, counting down.
AACCTGTTGTTTCTTAAAGAAAATACATTCCATCGTTTGATTTTTGCGCATTTCAACACTCTGCAAGGAAACACTTGCCGCCCACCTGCGCCCATGGCAATAATGGCGGTCGTTCACCGTCTTGCCTGCCGCCCATTGCCCCTATGAACGCCTGCGCCATCGAATTCCACAACGTGCATCTGCAGCTGGCCGGCAGCGCCGTGCTGCGCGGCATCGACTTGCAGGTGCGCGCGGGGGAACTGTTCGGCCTCGTCGGCGTGAATGGCGCGGGCAAGACTTCCCTGCTCAAATGCCTGCTGGACTTCTGCACGCCCGAGCGGGGAGACATCGCCATCTTCGGCCAGCCGCACAGGCGCGGCGCGGCGCGCCAGCCCCTGTCGTTTCTGCCGGAACGCTTCCAGGCGCCCTATTACCTGACGGGCGGCGACTTCCTGCGCTACCTGGCGCGCCTGCACCATGTGCGGCCCGATGCGCAAGCCGTGCAGCAGGCGCTGGACGCGCTGGACCTGGCGCCGGACGTCCTGCAGCGCCCCGCGCGCGCGTATTCGAAAGGCATGATGCAGAAACTGGGGCTGGCCGCCTGCATGCTGTCGGGCAAGCCGCAACTGGTGCTGGACGAACCCATGAGCGGACTCGACCCGAAGGCGCGCGCGCAGTTCAAGCAAGTGCTGCGGCAAGCGCGCGCACAGGGCCGCGGCGCCCTGCTCACCTCGCATGCGCTGGCCGATGTGGAGGAATTGTGCGACCGCATGGCCATCCTGCATGGGGGCCGCATCGTGTTTACGGGCACGCCCGCCGAATGCCGCGCGCGCCATGGCGGCGCGGAAGACGCCAGCCTGGAACAGGCTTTCCTCAATTGCATCGCGACATGAACGGTCCCGAACAGGCGCCTGCCGGGCGGCCCTACGCACCTTCCCCGCACGGCATGTATCTGCGCCATTTCGGCTTGCGCACGGCTCCGTTCGGCATCACGCCGGACCCCGCCTTCTTCTATCCCGGCAATACGCGGGGCGAACTGCTGGACGCGCTGCTGTATGCCGTCATGCAAGGCGAAGGCATCATCAAGCTGACGGGCGAGGTGGGCAGCGGCAAGACCATGCTGTGCCGCATGCTGGCCGAACGCCTGCCGCCCCAGGTCGACGTGCTGTACCTGCTCAATCCCCGCCTGGAGCCGGACGACGTCCTGCACGCCATCGCCGCCGAACTGGGCCTGGAACTGGACGGATGCCGCGCCGATGCCGTGCTGCGCGCCCTGCACGGCGAGCTGATCGCCCGGCATGCGGCGGGGCGCCAGGTGGTGCTGCTGGCCGAGGAAGCGCAAGCCATGCCGGGCGCCACGCTGGAAGCGCTGCGCCTGCTGACGAACCTGGAAACGGCCAGCCACAAGCTGCTGCAGATCGTCCTGTTTGGCCAGCCGGAATTGCAGCACACCCTGGATATGCCCCAGTTCCGCCAATTGAAGGAGCGCATCACCCACAGTTTCACCGTGCCGCGCCTGCCGCAAGCCTTGCTGAACGACTATCTGGCGTGCCGCCTGGCCGCCGCCGGCCGCACGGCGCCGCTGATGTTTACGCCGGCCGCCCTGCGCCGGCTGGCGCGCGCGGCGCAGGGCATCGTGCGCAGGGTCAATATCCTGGCCGACAAGGCCTTGCTGGCCGCGTTTGCGGACGATGCGCAGGCAATCCGCGCGCGCCACGTGCGCCTGGCCATCGCCGACAGCCCTTTCCACCGTCCGCCCTGGCATGCGGGCAAGCTGCTGGCGGGCGCCTTGTGCGTGCTGATGCTGCTGCTGGCCGCCGCGCTCCTGTGGCAATGGCTGACGCCGGTCCAAACATCGGGCATCGCAGTGCCGCGCACACCGCCGCCAGCGCCATCGACGCTGCTCGACAGCAAGCTGGCCGAATCGCGCGACTGGCTGACACGGCAAGGGCCGCAGCAGCTGCTGCTGCAGATCGCCAGCCTGCCCGCCACCGAAACGGTCACCGCGGAAACTTTCCTGCGACAAGCGCAGCAAGCCATCGGCCTGCGCGACATCCACGTGTTTCGCCTGCCCGGCGCAGCGCCCGCGAGCGCCGCCGCGCGCCTGGACATCGTCTATGGCAGCTTTGCCGACCGGGCCAGCGCCGAAGCCGTCTGGACCAGGATCGCCCCCACGTCGCCACGGAAAATATTGCTGAGCGACATAGAGAGTATCCGCATGGAAATGAATGCCACGGCGCCGGCACAAACGGCGCGTGGCACCCCCTGACTTTATTTCGGTATATTGCCTCCAGGGCCCGCACAGCCGATTGCTTTTAGGCGATCATGCTGGGTAAAATTACAAAAGCACAACATGACTTCAAGGGCGAACTTTTCATGAATCAACACCCTATTCCTGTGCTGGCATCCTGGGTCGCCCTCGCCTGCGGCAGCATGCTGTCCGGCTGCGCCACGCATCAAATGCCGCTGTCGCCTGCCCACCTCAATACCGCGCCCGTCCCCGGCGGCGCCATTCCCGAACCGGTGCAGCAAAGCAGCGCGCTGGCCGCGCCCTTGCCCGCGCCCAAGGTGGAAACCTACAGCGTCACCGTGCACAAGGTGCCCGTGCAATCGCTGCTGTTTGCGCTGGCGCGCGACGCGGGCATGAATATCGACATTCACCCGCAGATCGAAGGCAGCGTCACCCTGAATGCGCTGAACCAGACTCTGCCGCAATTGCTGACGCGTATCGGCAAGCAAGTCGATATGCGCTACGAAATCGATGGCAAGAACCTGACGGTGCTGCCCGACGCGCCCGTCTGGCGCAATTACAAGGTCGATTACGTCAACATGGCGCGCAGCACCAACAGCAGCGTGAATATCGCCACACAAATTTCCACGGCGGGCGGCGGATCGAGCAACGCCAGCAACCCCGTTGGCAGCACCCAGGGCAGCGGCGGCAATGGCAATAACAATTCGACCACCCTGGTCGTGAATCGTTCGGAAAATAACTTCTGGTACAGCCTGGAAAAGAATATCCGCGACCTGCTGCGCGAGACCACGCTCAACGACGTGCAGGTGGACCCGCTGGCGCAGCTGAACCAGCAATTGACGGCGGCCCAGGGCAATACGCAAGGCCAGCAGGGACAAGCGGGCCAGCCAGGCCAGCCGCAGAATCAGGGCGGCAATCCATACGGCAGCCAGCCGCCGATGCAGTATGGCAATCCGAATGGCGGCCAGCCTGCGCCAGGCCAGCAGCAGGGCAACGCCAACGCGAACCCGTCCCAGCCGCTCGACGCGAACGGCATGCCGCTGCTGAAACTGGCCAACAAGGGCAGCCCCTCGTCCGTCGTCGTCAACGTGGAAGGCGGCTTGATCGCCGTGCGCGCCACGGGCCGCCAGCACGAAAAGATCGCCGAATTCCTCGACGCCGTGTTGCATAGCGCCAAGCGGCAAGTGCTGATCGAGGCGACCATCATCGAGGTGCGCCTGAGCAATGAATATCAGCAAGGCATCAACTGGTCGCGCCTGACTGGCAGCCTGAGCCTGAACCAGGGCCGTGTCGGCTCCCTGCCCCTGCCCAGCGGCGTGCTGCCGGGTACCTCGCCCGGCATCTTCGTGCTCAACTACATGAAGGACAGTTTCGCCACGACCATCCAGCTGCTCGAATCGTTCGGCAAGGTAAAAGTGCTGTCCAGTCCCAAGATCAGCGTGCTGAACAATCAGACGGCCATGCTGAAAGTGGTCGACAACAATGTCTTCTTTACCATCAAGGTGACACCCGCCGTGATCAGCTCGACGGGCTCCATCACCACGCCGGCCACCTATGAATCGAAACTGGAAACGGTGCCCGTCGGCTTCGTCATGAGCGTCACGCCGCAGATTTCCGACAGCGATGAAGTCACGCTCAATGTGCGCCCCACCATCACGCGCATCGTCGGCTACGTGCAAGACCCGAATCCCGCCCTGACCTCGGCCAGCGTGCAGAGCCGCGTACCCGTGATCCAGGCGCGCGAACTGGAATCGATCATGAAAGTGAGCAACGGCCAGATCGCCGTGATGGGCGGCCTGATGCAGGATTCCATCGACAATGCCAAGGATGGCGTGCCGGGCCTGTCCAGCCTGCCCCTGGTGGGCAATTTGTTTACCTATCGTAACGAGGCAAGCAGCAAGACGGAGCTGGTGATCTTCATGCGCCCCGTGGTGGTCAAGGATGCCAGCATCGACGGCGATTACCGCGACTACCGCTACCTGCTGCCCGGCCAGGCGCCGCTGAACAGCCAGCCGTACACGGATGGCCCGCCGGCGCCCGCCGTCCAGCCGCAGGCACGCCTGCAGGGAGACGTCCCATGAGCTTGCTGATGCAGGCGCTCAAGAAGGCCGAACGCGCCAAGCAGAACAGCCTTTCCGACGAGGAACTGGAAAAGCCGTCGGAAGCCTACGACCAGGTGCTGGAACTGGCGCCGGCCGACGCCCTGCCGCCCCGTCCCGTGCCTGCCGCGCCACCGCCCGTGCAGCCGGCAAGCACCTTGAGCCTGGAACCGCTGCCGGACGCCCCCGCGCCATCGCCCAGCGCAGCCCGGCCAGGTCCGCAGCCAGGTCCGCAGCCAGGTTCACCGCAAGGTACACAGCAAGGCGCGCAGCCCGGCCCGCCCCCCGAGCCGCCGCGCGCCCGTCCGGAACCGCCGCCCGCCAAGCCACGCGCCAGCCGCAGCAACCCGCCGCCGAAAGGCCCCGCCGGTCCCATCAGTGTCGATCCGGCCACCGTGCGTCTGGCCGTGCTGCTGGCACTGCTGCTGCTGGTGGCCGGCGCCATGGCGTACTGGTACTGGCGCGCCAGCACCAGCCCCGGCGCGGGCGCCAACCTGCCCGGCGTGCCCATGCCGCTGACGGACGCCCCGGGCACGGCCGGCGTTGCCGGTCCCATCGTGGTGCTGCCTGCGGCGGGCGGCGCCACGCCGGACGCGCCCGCACCGCTGCCGCAGGACGTGCCGCGCGAACAGCGCCCGCCAGCCGGCGCGGCGGAACAGCAGGCGATGATCCAGGCGGCAGCGCAAGCGGCCGTGGCCGCCCAGCTGGCGCAACTGCCGCCGCCTGCGCCGCCCAGCCTGCCGCCGGTCATGGCGCCCGACAATAGCCAGATCCAGGTGCTGCGCAACGAGACGGCGCCGCAAATCAACCCCGGCGTGCAGCAAGCCTACCAGGCCTTCAACGGGGGCCAGCTGGGCCTTGCTCGCCAGCAATATGAAACGGTGCTGCGGCAGGATGCCAACAACCGCGATGCGCTGCTGGGCCTGGCGGCAGTGGCCCTGCGCGAGAACCAGGGCGCGCAGGCGGCGGCCTTGTACGTGCGTTTGCTGGAAATCAATCCCGACGATGGCGAGGCGCTGGCCGGCCTGATCGGCCTGCGCCAGGGCGACGTGGTGCAGAGCGAAGCCAGGCTGAAAGCCATCCTGGCCCGTACCCCCGACAGCGGCCCCGTGCTGTTTGCACTGGGTAATCTGTACGCCAAGCAGCGCCGCTGGAACGAAGCGCAGCAGCAGTTCTTCCGCGCCTACGGCGCCGCGCCCGGCAATCCCGATTACGCCTTCAACCTGGCCGTGGGCCTGGACCGGCTGAACCAGCCCCGGCTGGCCGCCACGTATTACCAGCGCGCCTTGACCCTGGCGCGCACCACGCCAGCCGCCTTCGACCAGGCCGTCGTGCAAACGCGTTTGCGCGAACTGGCGGCCCCCGCGCCGGCGGCCCCGGCCGAACCGCTCATCACCCCACCCCGTCAGGAATAAGCACTACATGGCAGAACAGGCAAAACTTCCGCTGGGCAAATTGCTGATCCAGAAAGGCGTGATCAGCGAAGACCAGCTGCGCATCGCCCTGATCGAGCAGCGGCGCAGCAGCGAACCGCTGGGCAAGCTGCTGATCACCCTGGGCTTCGTCACGGAAGCAACCGTGCGCGAAGCGCTCAGCGAAAACCTGAAACAGGTCAGCGCGGACCTGTCGAGCCTGGTGGTCGATGCCATCGCCCTGAAACTGATCCCGAAGGACGTGGCCAAGCGCTACCGCGTCTTTCCCATCGTATATGAACGGCAGGCGGACAATCTGATCCTGGCCATGGCCGACACCAGCAACATCGTCGCGCTTGACCAGATCAGCGCCATGCTGGTCAAGGGCATCACGATTTCCACCGTGCTCGTCAATGAATCGGACATTTCGCGCGCCATCGACCAGTACTATGGTTTTGAATTGTCGATCGACGGCATCCTGCACGAAATCGAAACGGGCGAAGTCAGCTACCAGAGCATGGCCTCGCCCTCGGACGAATACAGCCAGCCCATGGTGCGCCTGATCGACGCGCTGCTGGCCGACGCCGTGCAGAACGGTGCCTCGGACATCCATTTCGAGCCGGAACAGTCGTTCCTGCGCATCCGCTACCGCATCGACGGCATCCTGCGGCAAATCCGCAGCCTGCACAAATCCTACTGGCCGGCCATGGCCGTGCGCCTGAAGGTGATGTCGAACATGAATATCGCCGAGGCACGTGCGCCGCAGGATGGGCGCATCAGCATCAAGTTTTCCGGGCGGCAAATCGACTTCCGCGCCTCGGCGCAGCCCACCACGCATGGCGAAAACGTCGTGCTGCGCGTGCTGGACCGGCAAAAAGGCATCGTCCCGCTCGATGCGCTGGGCCTGGCCGAAGCGGAACTGAACCTGCTGAAACTGATGATCGCGCGCCCTGACGGCGTCATCCTCGTGACGGGCCCGACGGGCAGCGGCAAGACCACCACCTTGTATTCGATCATCAACCACATCAACACGGAAAGCGTCAACATCATGACCCTGGAAGATCCGGTCGAGTATCCGATGAACATGATACGCCAGACTTCCGTCAACGAATCCGTCAAGCTGGGCTTTGCCGACGGCATCCGCTCGATGATGCGGCAAGACCCGGACATCATCCTGGTGGGCGAGATCCGCGACCGCGAAACAGCGGAAATGGCGTTTGCCGCCGCCATGACGGGCCACCAGGTGTATTCCACCCTGCATACGAACTCGTCCATCGGCTCCATCTCGCGCCTGCTCGACATCGGCATCCTGCCCGACATCATGGCCGGCAACATCATCGGCATCGTGGCGCAGCGCCTGGTACGCCGCTTGTGTCCGCATTGCAAGGAAACCGTGATCGCCGACGACGTCGAGCGCCGCCTGCTGGGCCTGGCAGCAAGCGATGCGCCCGTGTCCATCTGCCGCGCCGTGGGCTGCGAGCGCTGCGCGCACCAGGGCTACAAGGGCCGCCTGGCCATCATGGAAATCCTCAAGATGACGCCCGAACTCGATGAATTGACGGCGCGCCGCGCCAGTTCGCGCGAATTGAAGAACGCGGCGCGCGCGGCCGGCTTCAAGGGCATCGTCGACGACGGCATGCGCCGCGTGATGGAAGGCGCCACCACACTGGAAGAAGTGGGCCGCGTGGTCGATCTGACGGAAAGGCTGGCCTGATGGCGCAATATGTCTACCGCGCCATGGATGCCGCCGGCACTTTGATTCCCGGCAGCATGGAGGCGGCCAACGTGCCGGACCTGGAAGCGCGTTTGCACCGCATGCAGCTCGACTTGATCGACTGCAAGATCACGGGCCAGTATCTGGTGCTGCTGGGCAAGCGGATCATCCACCGCCGCGACCTCATCAATTTCTGTTTCCACATGGAACAGTTGACGGGCGCGGGCGTACCCATCCTGGAAGGCTTGAACGACTTGCGTGAAAGCACGGACCACCCGCGCCTGCGCGAAGTCGTCACGGATCTGATCGAAAGCATCGAGGGCGGCTTGCCGCTGTCGGGCGCGCTGGCCCAGCATGGCGACATCTTCGACGCCACGTTTACCAGCCTGATACTGGCGGGCGAACAGAGCGGCAAGATCGCCGAAGTGTTCAAGAACCTGTCGGAAAGCCTGAAATGGCAGGACGAGCTGGCCTCGCAGACGCGCAAGATCGTCATGTACCCGATCATCGTCGCGCTGGTGGTGGCGGGCGTGACGTTTTTCCTGATGATTTATCTGGTGCCCCAGCTGACGGCCTTCATCCGCAACATGGGCGGCGAGCTGCCGCTGCACACGCGCGTGTTGATCTTTGTATCGAATGTGTTCATCGATTACTGGTATGTGCTGCTGGCCTTGCCCGCGCTGCTGTTTTTCGGCCTGCGCGCGCTGATCCGCCGCAGCGAGGCGGCCCGCTATGCCTGGGATGGCTTGAAACTGCGGCTGTGGCTGGTCGGCCCCGTGCTGCACAAGATCATCCTGGCCCGCTTCGCCACGTTTTTTGCCCTGATGTATGCTTCCGGCATCACGATACTCGAATGCATCCGCCTGTCCGAAGGCATCGCCGGCAACCAGGTGGTGGCGGCCGGCCTGCGCCGCGCCGCCCAGCTGATCAGCGAAGGCCATGGCGTGACGGCCGCCTTCCAGCACACGGGCATCTTCCCGCCGCTGGTGATCCGCATGCTGAAGGTGGGCGAGGCCACGGGCTCGCTGGACACGGCCTTGCGCAATGTCAGTTACTTTTACAACCGCGAAGTGAAGGAATTGATTGAAAAAGTGCAAGCCATGATCGAGCCCGCCATGACCGTCATCCTGGGCTTGCTGCTGGGCTGGATCATGCTGTCGGTGCTGGGGCCGATCTACGACACCATCAGCACGATGAAAACTTGAGACCCGAGGCCTGAGACCGCCGTGTTCCGCAAACAATTACTCTACATTACCAGCGACGCGCTGTGCGCCTACGACTGGGACCACGGCGTGCTGGGCCAGGGCCACGTCTTCCCCGCCAGCGCGGCCGGGCTGGACGGTTTCGCCGCGTGGCTGGAAGATCCGCAGGCGCAGCGGCTCGACGTGCCCGCCTACCTGCTGACGGACCTGATCGAGGAAGATTTCCAGCGCCAGCTGCTGCCCCACGTGCGCGGCAAGGCGGGCCGGGCCTTGCTGGAGCGGCGCAAGCAGCAATTGCACCGCGACACGCCCTACCGCGGCAGTACCCTGCTGGGCCGCGAAAGCACGGGCCGCCACGATGACCAGGTGCTGTTCTTTGCGCTGACCAATCCATCGCTGCTGCAGCCGTGGACGGAGGCGCTCGAACACCTGCGCGTGCCCGTGGCCGGCATTTACTCGACCAGCCTGCTCAGTATCGCGCTGGTCAGAAAACTGGCGATCGCGCACGAACACCTGCTGCTGGTGACGCAGCAATCGGGCGGATTGCGGCAAAGCTACTACGAAAAGGGCCAGCTGCGCTTTTCGCGCCAGACGGCCACCATCGCGCTCGACGGCGTGGCCGTGAATATCGCGCTGGAAACGGAAAAGACGCGGCAATTTCTCACCAGCACACGCATGCTGGCGCGCGGCGACGTCTTGAATACCGTCATCCTGGCGCCGGCCGCGCAAATCGCCAAGCTCGAACTGCTGTGCGACAACGGCGTCGAAGTGGCCTACCATTTCATCGACCTGCAGCTGGCGGGCGCACGGGTGGGCTTGCGCCGGACCCCGGCGCTGGCCGACGAATTACTGCTGACTTTGCTGGGCAAGCATCCGCCGTCCAGCCACTATCCGCCCGGGGCGCTGGCCCGCTACTACCACTTCCAGCGCGCGCGCAAGACGCTGTATGGCGCCAGCACGCTGATCGGCGCGTCGGCTGCCCTGTGGTGCGCGATTAACTTGCTTGGCGGCATAGCCGACGGCGCCGCCACGCAGCGCCTGGCGCAGGAAACGGCGTCCTACCAGGAGCGCTACCGCAACGTCATGTCGACCCAGGCGCCGGCGCCGGCCAAGACGCAGAATATGAAAGTGGCCGTGACCCTGGGCCACATGATCGCCAGTCAGGCGCCGGAGCCGGGCCGGCTGCTGGGCATGCTGAGCGCCGCGCTGGACCAGGCGCCGCAAGTCGCGCTGGGCCAGCTGCACTGGCATGCGGGCCAGGCGCCCGCGCGCACGGCCAGCGGCCAGCCGCAGCAGCAAGGCGGCACGACCGGCAGCACCCTGGCCGGCATTCCCGTCGCGCCGCCGCAGGCGCTGCGCCTGGAAGCGGACGTGGCCATGCCGAACAACGATTACCGCGCGGCCCTGGCCGCCATCACGGCCTTCGCGCAAACGCTGGCGCGCCAGCCGGGCATGCAGGTGACGATCGAGGAAACGCCGCTCGACCTGCGCCCCAGCGCGGCCCTGTCCGGCAAGAGCGCCGCCCCGGCTCCGGACAGCCAGGCCCGCTTCACCCTTTTGCTCGCGTGGCAGCCATGAGCGGCCCCGTCAAGCAGCCGCCCCTGCCCGGCATGCAGCGCGCAGGCGCGCCCGCGCGCACCCTGCCCGCCTGGCTGGGCGAACTGCACCTGATACGCCGCGCCCTGCTGTGCTTTGCGCTGACCATGCTGGCCAGCCTGGTGCTGCTGAGCCTGAGCATCGCCTACCGCGCGCGCGAAGCGCAGCAGCTGGACCTGGCCCAGCGCACGCGTTCGGCGGCCGCCCTCCTGTTCAACCATGCGGAAGCGGAAAAGCAGGAAATCCGCGCCTACGAACCGCAATTCCTGGCCTTGCGCCAGCGCGGCCTGATCGGCGAGGAAAACCGCCTGGCCTGGATCGATGCCATCCGCCGCAGCCAGGAACAGCGCAAGCTGCTGCCGGTCAGCTATGACATCAGCCCGCAGCAGGGGCTGCAAGTGCCGCTGCCCATGGTGATGGGGCAATATCAGCTGCACGGCAGCCGCATGCGCCTGCAGATGGATTTGCTGCACGAGATGGATTTGCTGAACCTGCTCGGCGATTTGCGCCAGGCCGGCTATTTCGCCGTGCAGGATTGCACGCTCAAGCGCCACGCGGCGGCCGGGGCCGGGCCAGGCACAGGCAACGCAATCGCCACGGGCGCCATGGCGCCCACTCTGGGCGCCGAATGCGAGCTGCTGTGGCTGACCCTGGGCAGCGCGCCCGTGCCGGGGCGGCCATGAGGATCCCCCTCGTCCTGTGTGCGCTGCTGGCTGGCGCCGCGCTGACGGCCCAGGCACAGGCACAGTCGCCGCAGCTGGGGCGATTGTTCCTGTCGCCCGAGCAGCGCACCCAGCTCGACGCGCAGCGCTACGGGCCGCCGCCGGCCGATCCCGCCCTGACGCCTGCGCCGCCTCAGCCACCGCCGCCACCCGCCCCGCCCGTGGAATTGAATGGCGTGGTACAGCGCAGCAGCGGCCGCTCCACCGTCTGGCTGAATCAGGAAGCGCAGAACGAGCCGCACAACCATCTTGCGCGTGAGCAGCCCGGCAGCCTGACCCTGCGCCTGTCGACGGGCCAGGTGGTGCTGCTGAAACCCGGCCAGCGCTACGACCCGGCCAGCGGCACGGTCACCGAGGCGCCGCCATGACGCCGCGCCAGGCGCATCGCCAGCGCGGCGCCGCCCTGCTGCTGCTGGTGGCCGTGCTGGGCCTGGGCGCGGCCAGCCTGCTGATCGGCGCCTTCGGGCGCAACACGGGCGAGGCCGAACGCCAGCAGCGCACCCTGGCCACCCTGGCGCAGGCGCGCGACGCCTTGCTGGGCTTTGCGGCCGTCAACGGCCGCCTGCCCCGCCCTGCCGCCTCCGCCCTCGACGGGCGCGAACGGCCCGCCGACTGCGCCGGCGACGCCGAGTGCAGCGGCTTCTTGCCGTGGGTGGCGCTGGGCGTGGACGGCGTCGACGCCTGGGGCAAGCTGCTGCGCTACAGCGTCACGCCGGAAATGGCGCGCGCCCCCATCGTCTCGTTTTCCGCCGTCGCCAACCGAGCCGTGCTGCGCCGCGACGGGCGTGGCGAATTCGCCTACGTGGCGGGGCAGGAGCAGTGCGACGTCAGCGCGCAATGCCTGCCCGTCGTGCTGTTCTCGCAAGGCAAGGATCGCTACGGCACGGCCGCCAACGGCGTGCCGCAGATCAATATAGCACGCGGCAATATCGACGAAGCCGCCAACGACAGCGCCAGCCGCCGCTTCATCGCCCGCCCCGCCACCGAACTTGCCACGCTGCCCGGTGGCGCCTTTGACGACATGCTGACCTGGATTACCTTGCCCACCCTGTACCAACGCATGCGCGCCGCGCGCAACCTGCCATGAGCGCCCGCCATGCGCGCCGCCAGGGCGGCTTTTCCCTGATCGAGATCGCCATCGTGCTCGTCATCGTCGGCCTGATGATCGGCGGCCTGGTCACGCCCTTGACCGTGCAGCTGGAACAGCGCAAGGTGGCCGAGACGCAACAGGCGCTGAATGAAGCGAAAGAAGCGCTGACGGGCTACGCGCTGCGCTACGGCTACCTGCCGTGTCCCGCCATTTCCGCCGGCAATGGCCTGGAAGACCGGCGCGGCGCCCGCTGCACGGGCGACAAGCGCGCCGGCTTCCTGCCGTGGGCTACACTAGGGCTGCGTCAGGGCGACAGCTGGAACCATCTGTTCCGCTACAGCGTGACGCCGGCCTTCAGCGACAGCGAACAGCAGTTCAACCTGGGCACGCCGCGCGACATCAGCATCGTCACGCGCAGTGGCGGCGCGCTGCTGCAGGCGACGGCCTTGCAGGACATTCCCGCCATGATCATGTCGCACGGCAAGAACGGCTTTGGCGCCACGAACGTGCAGGGCCAGCGCCAGGCTGTGCCTTTCGGCAACAATGTCGACGAGCGCAACAATGCATCGAACGCCACCACCTTCATCAGCCGCGCCGCCAGCGGCGCGCAGCAGCCCGGCGGCGAGTTCGACGATATCGTCGTCTGGCTGTCGCCGAACATCCTGTTCAACCGCATGGTGGCGGCGCAGAGGCTGCCCCGCTGATGCCGATGCTCTCGCCCGCCCTCATCATCGCCCGCTACACGCTGCTCGAAGCGCTGCGCAGCCGCCTGCCGTGGCTGTTCCTGCTGGCCGCCTGCGCCGGCGCCGGCCTGGCCGGCTTCCTGCAGCAACTGGCGCTGACGGAAAGCGGCGCCGTGCAGGCGGCGCTGCTGGCGGCCACCCTGCGCCTGGCCGGCGTCTTCCTGCTGGCCACCTTCATTATCACCAGCATGGCGCGCGAGGGGGCCGACCGGGGCCTCGAATTGCTGCTGGCCTTGCCCATGCCGCGCGCAGCCTACCTGCTGGGCAAACTGCTGGGCTATGCAGCGCTGGCGACCGTGCCCGCCATGCTGTTCGGCCTGCTGATGGCGCTGTTCGCCGCGCCCGCGCAAAGCGCGCTGTGGGCGCTGTCCTTGCTGGGGGAATTATGGATCGTCGCCGCCTTCAGCCTGCTGTGCGCGGCCAGCCTGCAGCAGGCCCTGCCCGCGCTGGCCGCCACGGGTGGCTTCTATGTGCTGGCGCGCATGCTGGGCAGCCTGCAGTTACTCGCGCACGGCCCGCAGGCGGGCGACTCCCTGGTGCAGCGCGCCACGGCCGGCGCCATCGACGTGCTGGCCCTGCTGCTACCCCGCCTCGACGCCTTTGCGCGCACGGAGTGGCTGCTGTATGCGACCGGCGACTGGCAAGCCCTGGGCAGCGTGGCGGCGCAAACGGCCATCTATGTCGGCTTGCTGGCCAGCTGCGCGCTGTGCGACTTTTACCGCAGGAACATCTGATGGCCGCCGCCCAGCGTCCGTGGTCGAGCGTACCGCGCCCCCTGTGCTGGCTGCTGGCGGCCTGCGTGCTGCTGCAGCTGGGCTGGCGCATGGCGCAGCAGCACGCACCGCCACAAGCGCGGCCCCTGCCCGCCGCGCCGCCGGCAGCTGTGGCGCGCCTGGCCAGCCTGGGCGAGCCGCTGGCCATGGCCAAGGCCATGCTGCTGTACCTGCAATCGTTCGAGGACCAGCCCGGCGTCAGCTTGCCGTGGCGCGAGCTCGACTATGACCGCCTGGCCGGCTGGCTGGAGACGGCGCAAACGCTGGACCCGCGCAGCCGGTATGCGCTGGTGGCCGCCAGCGAAGTGTACGCGGGCGTGGCCGATCCGCAGCGGGCGCGGCGCATGCTCGATTTTGTCGCCGCCAGCTTCGCCGCCGACCCGCAGCACCGCTGGCCCGCGATGGCGCAGGCGGCGCTGGTGGCCAAGCACCAGTTGCACGACCTGCCGCTGGCGCTCGCCTATGCCCGCGCACTGCGCCGGCTGGCGACGGGGCCGCACGTGCCAGCCTGGGTGCGCGAGATGGAAGCGTTCATCCTGGAAGACATGGACCAGCTCGACAGCGCGCGCCTGGTGATCGGCGGCCTGATCGCCAGCGGCCAGATCACCGACCCGCACGAGCTGGCCTTCCTCGCGCGCCGGCTCGACGAACTGGCCGACAAGAAAAAGGCGGCGCCATGAGCCGCCGTCCGACATGCCGTGCGCGCACGGCGCCATTTGCAGTAAACTGCCATCCCAAGCACCAGTACTTTTTCCAAGGACATCCCATGCTCCCACGCCGCCAGCACGGCTTCACGCTCGTAGAAATCGCCATCGTCCTGGTCATCATCGGCTTGCTGCTCGGCGGCGTGCTCAAGGGGCAAGGCTTGATCGACAGCGCCAAGGTGAAGAACATCATCCAGCAGTCGAATGCGCTGACGGCCGCCGTCAACGCCTACCAGGACAAGTTCCGCGCCCTGCCCGGCGACGATATCCAGGGCACCGTGCACGTGCCCAATTCGGCAGGCAACGGCAATGGCGACGGCCAGATCGGCGACGGCCAGCCGCGCGAATTCACGCTGGCGCCGCAGCACCTGGCGCTGGGCGGCTTCATTACCGGCTCGTTCAACGGCACCTCGCAATTCATGACCAGCGCCCAGGGCGGCGCCGTGTACCTGTACAACGACGAAGTGGGTGGACGGGCCGGCAACGGCATCCGCTTCGACAACCTGCCCGAAAGCTACGCGGAGCAGATCGACAGCAAACTCGACGATGGCGTGGCCGGCACGGGCAGCGTCCGCGCGAATATGCCATATGGAAATACCGGTGCTATCATTCCCCGCACCGCCGTGTTTTTCTAAGCCAACAGTCACTATCGAAGGAGTACCATGTCCCTGCACCGCCAACTCATCGTCTCCCTGGCCGCCGCCTGCGCCTTGCTGGCCGGCGGCGCACACGCCCAATACGTGGGGCCGTCGGCCGGCCCGGCCGCGCCCGGCAATGTGGCCGCCATCCTGAAAAATCCCGTCGACGACCAGGCCGTCGTGCTGCGCGGCCACCTGCTGCGCAAAGTGGGCAACGAGAAATACACCTTCTCCGACGGCACGGCGGAAATCCGCGTGGACATCGACGACAAGGTCTTCATGAACCGCAAGATCGACGCCAGGACCCGGGTGGAAATCCGCGGCGAAGTGGAAAAAGATTTCATGGAAAGCCCGGAAATCGATGTCGACGTGCTGACCGTGGTCCCGTAAGCTGCCTTGCCCTCCCGCCGCCACGGCGGGAGGGGCATCCCCCTCCTCTGTATGCCTTGCGCAACCTTTTTTCCACCCCAGAAACTAGGCTTGTCAGAACAATCAATTTCGTCTAGCATCTTTTCATTCAAGGTCAGCCAGCGCCAGCGTGAGCCTGCCTGTCGACTCATCCATTCTGGGAGCTTTCCGGGTGCAAGATTTGCCTTCGATACGCTCAAGAATTTCATGGCTGGTGTTCGCCTGGGTCATTCCGACGGCACTCGTGTTTCTGCTGCTCATGGCGCAAAGCTACACGCGCGAACGCGGCCATGTCGTCAGCGAAACGGCGCAGGCGGCACGGGCGGTCGCCGCCGCCATCGAACGCGACCTGAGCGGCGCGCAGATGGCCGCGCGCATCCTGGCCGCCTCGCCCGCCCTGCAAGATGACGATATCGGTGCCCTGCGCGCGCTGGCCGGCAGCCTGCTGCAGCCGGGCCGGGCCGTGAGCGCCTACATCATCTCCGACGCCAAGGGACGCCAGCTGGTCAATACAGCCTTGCCCGCCGGCCAGGCGCCGCCCCCCTTGCCGCAAAAATGGGCGGCCAGCATGGAGCGCGCGCGCGACTACGGCAAGCCTCGGCTGACCAGCCTGCTCATGGAGCCGGACGAGGTGCCGCGGCTGGCCCTGAACCAACCCTTGCCGCGCGATACAGGTCCCGCCTATGTGCTGACGGCGCTGTACCGTCCCGACTACCTGCCCTTGCTGCTGCGCGAGCTGCACCTGCCGGCCTACCTGGGCGCGACCATCATCAATGCCGACGGCATCAACGTGGCGCGCACCCTGGCGCCGCAGCGCTATGTGGGCCAGCGCAGCCCGGCGCCCCTGCTGGAGCAGATACGCCAGGCGCGCGAAGGCGTGCTGCGCCATGCCACCCTGGAAGGCATCGACGTGTATACGGGCTTTCGCCGCGCGCCGGACGACGCCTGGACGGTGGCCGTCACCATACGCACCAGCACGGTGGCCGAAGCCCTGCTGCGCTCCGTCGTCACGGGTTCCCTCATCCTGGCCCTGCTGCTGGGCGCCGGCTTTGCCCTGGCCTGGCGCGTGGGCGGCCGCCTGGCCCGCACCCTGCAGGAACTGACCCTGCAGATCCATGCGCTGGCGCAAGGCAAACCCTTGCTTTCGAACAAGCACACGGACCGCGAATCGGCCGACATGGCCAACGCCCTGGGCGCGCTGGAACGCGACTTGCGGCGCCACCGCACGCAGCTTGAAAGCCTGGTGGACGAACGCACCCTGGCCCTGGAAAAATCCACGCGCCTGCTGGAAACCGTCTACGCGACGGCGCCCATCGGCATGCTGTTCGTGGACCTGGACTTGCGCATCGTCATGGTCAACCAGTACCTGGCCGCCATCAACGGGGCCAGCGTGGCCCAGCATCTGGGCCGTCCCGTGGGCGCCATGCTGTTCGACGACGCCGTGCGCAAGGAGGTGGAACGCTGCGTGCGCCAGGTGCTCGAGACGGGATCGCCCATCGTCGACCTCGAATTGCAGGGCCATTGCGGGCGACAGCGCGAGCAGCTGAGCCACTGGGTCGTCTCGTATCACCCGATTTTCGGCCCCGAGCAGCAATTGCTGGGCGTGTCGGGCCTGTGGCTGGACATTAGCGAACGCAAGCGCAGCGAAGCGGAATTCCGCCGCTCGAAACACCTGTTCGGCACCATCATCGAAAACATCCCGGCCATGGTCTTCGTCAAGCGCGCCGACAAGCTGAGCTTTGAAATGATCAACCGCCACGCGGAACTGACCCTGGGACGCTCGCGCGAGCAATTGCTGGGCAAGACGGACCATGACTTCTTCCCGCCGCAGCAGGCCGCCGCCTTCGTCAGCGCCGACCGCAAGCTGCTGGCCACGGGGCAGATGGTGGAAATCGAGCAGGAGCCGATCAACACGGCCGACGGCACCACGCGCCACTTCACCACGCGCAAGGTGGTGCTGCGCGACGACGCGGGGCGCGCCAGCCACGTGCTGGGGGTATCGATCGACATCACGGAGCGCAAGCGCGCCACCGAGGTGCTGCATGCCACCACCTTGCGCCTGGAACAGAGCGAGCGCTTCATCCGCACCGTCACTGACAACCTGCCCGGCATGGTGTCGTACTGGGGCGCCGACTTGCGTTGCCGATTCGCAAATAATTTCTACAATGAATGGTTTGGCCGCAGCAGCGCCGAGCTGGCCGGCATCCACATGCGCGAATTGCTGGGGCAGGAACTGTTCGATGTGTATGCGCCCCACGTCGAGGGCGTGCTGGCGGGCCGGCCGCAAAGCTTCGAGCGCGACCTGCTCGACCCCACGGGCCAGGTCTGCCACACGTGGACCAACTACATCCCCGACGTCGACGACGGCGGCGGCGTGCGCGGCTTCTTCGTGCTGGCCTCTGACGTCTCCGAGCTCAAGCGCACGGAATTGCGCCTGCACGAACTCAACGAGCAAATGGTGCGCGCGCGCGACAAGGCCGAGGCGGCCAGCACGGCGAAGAGCGAATTCGTCGCCAACATGAGCCATGAAATCCGCACGCCGATGAACGCCATCATCGGCCTGGCGCGCCTGCTGGAAGAGTCGCCGCTGGAACGGCGCGAGCGCAGCTACGTCGGCAAGATCCAGATGGCCACGCAGTCGCTGCTCCACATCGTCAACGACGTGCTCGATTTTTCCAAGATCGAGGCGGGACAGATGGTGCTGGAACAGCGCCGCTTCCAGCTCGAACGCATGCTGGGCAGCGTCGGCGTCTTGCTGGCCAGCAGCGCCTGGGCGCGCGGCGTGGAGCCCGTGTTCGTGCTCGACCCGGGCGTGCCCGATGAACTGATCGGCGACGCCCTGCGCGTGGAACAGATCCTGATCAACCTGGTGGGCAACGCCGTCAAATTCACCGCGCATGGCGAAGTGGTGCTGGCCATCGCCATGGTGGCCGAGGATGCGGCCAGCGCGACGCTCGAGTTTTCCGTGCGCGACACGGGCATCGGCATCGGCGCGGCCGAGCAGGAGCGCATCTTCGACGCGTTTTCCCAGGGCGACAGCGGCACCAGCCGCAAATACGGCGGCACGGGACTGGGGCTGGCCATCTGCCGGCGCATGGTGGAATTGATGGGCGGCCAGCTCAGCGTGAAAAGCGCGCTGGGCCAGGGTTCCGACTTCCGCTTCCGCTGCCGCTTCGGCAAGGTGGCGCCGCCGCCCGAGCCGCCGGGCAAGGCCGCGCCCAGGGATCTGTCGCTGCTGATCATCGACGACAACGCCAGCGTGCGCGCCATGCTGGAAGGCTGGTGTGCGGCGCAAGGCTGGCACAGCCGCAGCGCCGACAGCGGCGCGGCCGGCCTGGCCCTGCTGCGGGCCCATGCCGGCGGCGGGCCAGCGGCAGACATCGTATTGCTGGACGCGGCCATGCCGGGCATGGACGGCATTTCCATGCTCACCGAGGCGCGCGCCGATGCGCACCTGGCGCTGCCGCCCGTGATCATGCTGGTGGCCGACCAGGACAGCGAAAACCTCGAGCGCCTGGCCGACAGCCTGATGCTGTCCGGCATCGTCTCGAAACCGGCCACCCCGGCGCGCCTGCTGGCGGCCGTGACGGCCGTGCGCGACGGGCGCAACGGGCGCAACGCACCGTCCGCGCTGCCCGTTTCCACGCCCCTGTCGGGATTGCTGGAAGGCATGCGCGTACTGCTGGTGGAAGACAATGAAATCAACCAGGAAGTGGCGCAGTACATCCTGCTGCACTCGGGCGCGCGCGTGGCCGTGGCCGCCAACGGCCAGCTGGCCGTCGACCTGCTGGCGCAAACCCCGCAAGCCTGGGACGTGGTGCTGATGGATTTGCAGATGCCCGTCATGAATGGCTATGACGCCACCCTGGCCATCCGCGCGCTGGGCTTGCCGGACCTGCCCATCGTCGCCATGACGGCCAACGCCATGGACGAGGACCGCCTGCGCGCCGTCGCCAGCGGCATGAATGCGCACGTGGCCAAGCCCATCGATGTCGACGAGATGATCCTGACCCTGACCCGGCTGGTGCCGGCACCCGGGGGCGGCGGCGACGGCGACGTCCGGGCGGGCGATGCCGCCACGCAGACGCCGGACCTGCCGGCCGCGGTGCCCGGCATCGACCTGGCAGCGGCCCTGCACCGCTTCGGCGGCGATTACGGCGCCTTCCTGGCCCTGCTCAAACGCTTTGAGAATTCGCAAGGCGACGCCGTCGTGGACACCCGGCGCCTGCTGGCCGCCGGCCAGACGCGGCAGGCGGCGCAACTGCTGCACCGCGTCTGCGGCGTGGCGGCCAACTTGGGCGCCGCCCACGTCGCCAGCCTGGCCGGCGAGGCGGAAAAGACGCTGAAAACGGGGCAATCGCACGCCGCTGCCGCCTTGCTGGGACAGCTGGAACTGGCGATGGCGGAAGTCATCGAAGCGGCGCGCACCCTGCCCTCGCCCCTGCGGCGCGGACAGCCGGCAGCGGCAGCGCCCGGCAGCGCACCGCTCGACCTGCGCGCCGGCCTGACCGAGCTGCTCGTCCTGATCCGCAACAATAATCTGAGGGCGCTGGCGCAATTCCACGCCCTGCACGCCGCGCTACAACAGTCAGACCGGGAAGCGGCCCTGGCGCTGGCCAACGCGGTCGAAACACTGGATTTTTCCGAAGCGGAAAAACTCGTGCTCGACCAGCTGAAACGAGAGGAAAACAAGTGAGCTGGACCAATCTTGCCATGAACGGGCGCATCCTCATCGTCGATGACGCCATGGAAAACATCCAGATCCTGCACCAGCTGCTGCGCGAGGAACACGATGTGCTGTTCGCCCTGAGCGGAGAAAAGGCGCTGGAGATTGCGCATAATCAGCTGCCGGACCTGATCCTGCTCGACGCCGTCATGCCCGGCATGGATGGCTATGCCGTCTGCAATGCGCTGCGCGAATCGGCCATCCTGAGCGCCATTCCCGTCATTTTCGTCACGGCCCTGAACCAGCCCGAGGATGAGACGCGGGCGCTGGAAGCGGGCGCCGTCGATTTCATCACGAAACCGTTCAACGCGGCCGTCGTGCGGGCCCGCGTGCGCAGCCAGCTGACCATCAAGCGGCAGGCCGACGCCATGCGCGAACTGTCGCTGACGGACTCGTTGACGGGCGTGGCCAACCGGCGCAGCTTCAACGACACGATGGACAGCGAATGGCGGCGCTGCGCGCGCGACGGCGTGCCGATGGCCCTCATCATGGCCGATATCGATCACTTCAAGGATTACAACGACACGTATGGCCACCAGGCGGGCGACCTGTGCCTGCAGCAGGTGAGCGCCGCCCTGCGCCGCTGCGCCGTGCGCCCGCCCGACCTGCTGGCGCGCTACGGCGGCGAGGAATTCATCATCCTGCTGCCGCAGGAAACGCGCGACGGCGCCGAAGTGGTGGCCCAGCGCATCCTCGACGAAGTGCGCACGCTGGAAATTCCCCACGCCAGGTCCAGCGTCGGCCCGCACGTCAGCGTCAGCCTGGGCATGGCCAGCGTCATGCCCACCGAAGGCATGGATCCCAGCGCCCTGATCCGCGCCGCCGACGCCCTGCTGTACCGCGCCAAGCAGACGGGGCGGGACAGGTATTGCGCGTCGGAGGGGGAGTAAAGAGGAGGCGCGCGCACCTGCGTCGGCTTACGCCCTGCGGGGTAAACCGACCTACGCCGACCTACGATGTGGGCTCAGCTTGCAGCTCAGGGATAGCAGCGCATCAGAAATTCCGCCACGCACACGGGTTTCGTGTCGCCTTCCCTCTCCATGGTGACGGCCCAGTTCACTTGCGCCCCTTCCGGCAGGTCCTCGACGGACAGGATGTCGAGCCGCGCGCGCAGGCGGCTGCCGACGGGCACGGGCGCGGGGAAGCGCACCTTGTTCAGGCCGTAATTGATGGCCATGCGGATGCCGGCCATGTGCAGCGCACCCTGCAGCATGGCGGGCAACAGGGACAAGGTCAGAAAGCCGTGCGCCACGGTGCAGCCGTACGGCGACTCGCGCGCGCAGCGCTCGGCGTCCACGTGGATCCACTGATGGTCGTCCGTGGCGTCGGCAAAGGTGTCGATGCGCTGCTGCGTGATGGTGAGCCAGTCGGAAACGGCCACGTGCTGGCCCGACAAGGCCTGGAAACCGGCGATGCCGGCGATGTCACGCATGCTGCTCTCCCGCCGGACGGCGCCCGAACATGCCCATGCCTTCGACGGTGGTCACCACGTCGCCATGCTGGTTGCGCACGCTCCATACGGAAATGACGATGCCGCGATCCGGCTTCGACGTGGACGGGCGCACTTCCTTGACCTGGTAGGTCAGCTGCAGGGTGTCGCCCGCGCGCACGGGCTTGAGCCAGCGGATGCTGTCCAGGCCGGGCGAGCCCATGCTGGATGAATGCTTGAGCAGGTTATCTACCACCAGGCGCATCATCATGCCGCAGGTATGCCAGCCGCTGGCGATGACGCCCTTGAAGATGGTTTTTTCCGCCGCCGCATGATCGACGTGGAACGGCTGCGGGTCGAAATCCGTGGCGAAGGCGATGATTTCCGCCTCCGTCACGTGGCGCTGGCCCAGGTCGATTTCCAGGCCCTGCGTAAAGTCTTCGAAATACCAGTGTTTGGGGCTGATTCCGGTCAATGCGGTCATGCGGTCTCCGTCGGCAAGAAGCCCGGCTGGGCGATAAAGCGCTCGATGTGGTGCTCCACGTCGCCCAGGGTCAGGGCGATCATGGAGAGGCGCTTGAAATGATGGGCGGCCGGCAATTCGTCGGTCACGCCCATGCCGCCATGTAATTGCACGGCTTGCTGGCCGACAAAGGTGGCGGCCAGGCCCACCCGCGCCTTGGCGGCGGAGACCGTGCGGCGCCGCTCCGCCGCGTCCTCGCTATCGGCCTTGGCGGCGGCCAGCATGGCCATCGAACGGGCTTGCTCCAGGTGGATGAACATGTCGGCCATGCGATGCTGCAAGGCCTGGAACTTGCCGATCGGCGCGCCGAACTGCTGGCGCGTCTTCAAGTAGTCGAGCGTGGCGGCAAAGATGGCATCCATGGCGCCCACGGCTTCCGCGCACAGCAAGGCGGTGCCATAGTCGAGTGCGGCATCGAGCACGGGCCAGCCCTGCCCCTTTTGTCCGACCAGCGCATCGTGCCCCAGCACCACTTGCACGAAGGTCACGGTGGCGGCGCGCTGGCCATCGATGGTGCGGTAGTCGCGCACGGAAACGCCGGGCGCGTCAACGGGCACGAGGAACAGCGAAATGCCGTCCGTGTCCATCTGGCCGCCGCCGCTGCGCGCCGAGACGATCAGCGCGCCCGCCTGGGCGCCATGGATGACGACGGTCTTCTCGCCGTCGAGCACGAAACCGTCGCCGCTGGCGATGGCCGTGGTGGCGATATCGTGCAGGTCGTGGCGCGACTGGCGTTCACCCAGCGCGCACGCGAGCTTCAGGCTGCCGCTGGCGACCTGTTCCAGCACGGCGTCGTGGCCGCCCGCCAGGGTCAAAAAACGCGCGCCCAGCACGGTAGCCAGGTATGGTTCGACCACCAGGCCGCGCCCCAGTTCCTGCATCACCAGCAGCATATCGACGGCCGTGCCGTCGAAACCGCCCACGCCGGCCGGCAGAGGCAAGGCCGTCATGCCCAGCTCGGCCAGGGTGGCCCAGGCCGCATCGGACGTGCCGGTGGCGGAATGGATGATGGTTTGCCGCATCTCAAACGGGTAATCCTTGTCGACCCAGCGCCGGAGCGCGTCGGCGAATTGCTGCTGTTCCTGATTGAATTGGAAGTCCATGTCGTCTCCTTCTGGCTTACAGGCCCAGGATCATCTGCGTGATGATGTTTTTCTGGATTTCATTCGAGCCGCCATAGATCGATGTCTTGCGGTAATTGAAGTAATACGCGGCCAGCGGCGCGGCCAGGTCGTCGCCAGCGCTGCTGTGCGGCGCGCTGCCTTCGAGAAATGCCGGGTCGAATGGCAAGGCTTGCGGGCCGATGGCTTCCACCATCAGTTCCGTCAGTTGCTGCTGCAGTTCCGAACCGCGCACCTTCAGCATCGACGCCTGCGGCCCCGGCCCCTTGCCCTCTTCGCTGATGACGCGCAAGACCGTCATTTCCAGCGCCATCAATTCGATTTCCAGGGTGGCGACCTTGGCCGCAAACGCGGCATCGTGCAGCAGCGGCGCGCCGCGCTTGGTCTGCTGCATGGCAAGCTGCTTGAGAAAAGTCAGCTCGCGCTTGGAGCGGCCCACGGCGGCGATGCCCGTGCGCTCGTGCCCCAGCAGATACTTGGCGTAGGTCCAGCCCTTGTTTTCCTGGCCGACCAGATTGCTGACGGGCACGCGCACATTATCAAAAAAGACTTCGTTCACTTCGTGTTCTTCATCGAGCATGATGATGGGGCGCACGGTGATGCCCGGCGTTTTCATGTCGATCAGCAAGAAACTGATGCCTTCCTGCTTGCGCACCGTGCTATCCGTGCGCACCAGGCAAAAGATCATGTCCGCGTGCTGGCCCAGCGTCGTCCAGGTTTTCTGGCCATTGACAATGTAGTGGTCGCCGTCGCGCTCGGCCGTGGTTTTCAGGGACGCGAGGTCGGAACCGGCGCCGGGCTCGGAGTAGCCCTGGCACCACCAGTCGTCGCAATTCAAGATGCGCGGTAAGTAATATGCCTTTTGTTCGGCGTTGGCGAAGGCCATGATGACGGGCGCCACCATGTTGATGCCGAAAGGCAAAATCGGGGGCGTGGCGGCGCGCGCGCACTCCTCTTCCCAGATATGGCGCTGCACGGACGTCCAGCCCGTGCCGCCGTATTCGACGGGCCAGGCTGGCGCGGCCCAGCCTTGCTGCGCGACAATCTTGTGCCAGCGCACATAGTCATCGCGGTTCAGGCGCAGATGCTGGCGCACCTTGCGCTGCAAGTCCGCCGGCAGATGGGTGTCGAGGAAGGCGCGCACCGTGTCGCGGAACGCCGTCTCCCCGGCCGTGTAATGCAGGTCCATGTCTGTCTCCTTGTTCTTGTCGGTTGCCGTGATGACTGCACGCAAGGAAGCTCAGCGCACAAAAAAGCACGACCGTTCTCAAGGATTGTACAACAGATTGGGAGCGGCGCCAGCCCTTTTACGCAGGCCGGCGCCGGGTGGCATTGGCCGGCTAGCGGCCCGAAGCCGCCGTTGGCATCTCGCTTATGCGTGCGACAGAATATTGATGAGTTTGCCAAAAGGGTCGCGCACGAAAAAGCGCCTGACGCCCCAGGGTTCATCGCTCAGCCCATACTCGATGGCAAACCCTGCAGCAACCATGCGTGCAAATGCGGCATCGACGTCATCGACTTCAATCGACAGGTCTGGCACGGCCGTGTTCGAGCCCCCTTGCGTGGCGAAGCTCACTTGAACACTCATCTCGGTTTGCGCACCATACGTCATGATCCAGCCGTGGTCCATCAGCAGGCTCAGGCCCAGCACCTCCTGGTAAAACCTCCGCGCCAGGCCCGGATCCGACACGGGGACATTGGCAACGATACGCTTGACTTGCATATTTTTCCTCCGTGTTAATGATTGAACCCTTCAAAGCTCACCCCTGCCATTCCACATCCACAACCGCACCCAGAAGTGGTGGCGAATCGAATTGAAATTCATTCCATGGCGGATGGCCAATTCCACCACCTGCCGGTAGTAGGCAGCCAACTCGCCCTCTCGTCCGCCAAGTTCGGACGTAAGCACCATGGATGGTTCAGACCGTGGAAATGAAGGCAGCTGAAGGCACTGTGTACATGTTGACGTGTCCACGCCTGCATGTCTGTCCGGACCGAAATAGAACTCTTTCTTCAAGAGAAAGCAAAGCTCTACATTCAGCAACGAAACTGGTTTGGCTTCAGTCATCCAAGGTTTCATATGATTGCAATAAAATTAACCTCAAGGGTACTACGGAAATGTCCACTTCTGACGAGATTGCCACTTTTCACGATTACCTCTTTAGTAACAGCCCACGTAGAAGCAATTCCAATGCCGCAACTCCTTTTATCAAGCGCGCATTGCCTTCGTCACCGTCGGCGATCCAGAACGCCGCTTCTGCCAGACTGCCGTAGATCATCGAAGCCAGTGCCTCTGGGCAAGTGTCGACCACGATGCCTTGATGAATCAGTTCGCGGATAAGCCCTTGCATCGACTCGAGGCAATGACGCTGCGAGTCCGGTGAAGCGCCCCCCAGCACCGCCCTGGCATCGCGTAAAACGATGCGCTGAATTTCCGGTTCCAGGGCCATCTCCAGATAGGCACGGCAGCGATGGCGAAAGCCTTCCCACAGATCGCCAGCGCTGTCGGAGATGCTTTGCAGGCGACCATCCATTTCCGCGTCGATCTGCTCTACCACCGCCAGCAGCAAGCCCTTCTTATCGCCGAAGTGATGATACAGCGCACCCCGCGTCAGTCCTGCCTGCGCGGTGAGGTCGTCCATTGACGTATCGGCATAACCGCGCTCGCTGAACACTGTGCGGGCGGTAGCCAGCAACGATGCTCGGGTTTCTTCCATCTCCACACGCGTGCGGCGAACCATTGCTTTCTCCTTACATACATAACGTATGATTGTTTACATGCAGTGCGTATGAATATATACTATTCATACGCGATGTATGTATTATCACTGGGACGCGTCTCCGCTGCAAGCATCGCATGCAGGGAGCAATATCGATCCCCTTTGGCATGCGCTGCCACTGCATAGCAGCGGTCCGACGCCGCCGGCACAAGCCGTTTATCGAATGATCAAATGAAGGATATGCACCATGAGTACGTCCCCCTATGCTGCCGCAGAAACGGCTGTCCGCCACCCGTGGCTGGCGGTCAGCGCTGTCGGCATGGCCACCTTTTCGGTCGTGACGACGGAAATGCTGCCGGTCGGCCTGCTGACGCCGATCGCTGACACCCTGGGTACCTCCACCGGAACCGCCGGGCTGATGATCTCGCTGCCAGCATTGCTGGCGGCCTTGTTCGCGCCGCTGGTCGTGATCGTCTCGGGAAACCTGGACCGGCGCACAATTCTCTGTGGCTTGCTCACTCTATTGTTGCTGGCAAACATAGCCTCGGCTCTGGCGCAGAACATGGCGTGGATGCTGGCGGCACGTGTTCTCGTCGGTTTTTGCATGGGCGGAATCTGGGCCATCGCCGGCGGTCTGGCGTCCCGGCTTGTTCCTGCCCGCTCGATCGGCCTCGCAACGTCGATTATCTTCGGTGGCGTGGCGGCCGCTTCCGTGCTGGGTGTGCCGCTAGGCGCACAAATCGGCGACGTTGCAGGATGGCGCTGGGCTTTCGGCGCCATGGCGCTGTTCAGCGGCCTGGTACTTGTGCTGCATCTGGCTGTCATTCCCGCCCTGCCCGCTGCCGGTTCGACGACCTTGCGCCAATTCGGCAAACAGCTGCACAACCGGCAGTTGCAGGCGGGGCTGCTCCTGACCCTGTTGCTTGTAAGCAGCCATTTCACGGCCTTTACCTTCGTGCGCCCGCTGCTGCTGTCGATGTCGGGGTTTGATGCGCAATGGCTGGGCACACTGCTGTTTTCCTATGGCTTCGCGGGCATCATTGGCAACTTCCTGGCCGGCGGCGTTGCGGCGCGGCGCGCAGCGCCAACCATCGTCGCCATCGCGGGCGGCCTGCTGCTCACGCCACTGCTGTTTCTGGCTGTCGGCGACTCCAGCATCGCTGGCGGCGTGGTGTTGCTGGCGTGGGGACTGGCCTACGGCGGCGTATCGGTCGGCCTGATGACCTTGATGCTGAAGGCGGCGCCCGGGGCCGTGGAGATCGTCGCCGCGCTGTATGTGGGAGTCTTCAATATCGGCATTGCGCTCGGAGCGTGGGCCGGCGGTCAAGCCGTGGACAGGCTGGGCCTCTCGGCCAACCTCTGGCTTGCCGCAGGTTTCGCCGCTGCGGCTTTGCTGCTGGCTTTTGGCATCAACTTTGTTAATGCCAACAAACAACTTGGCCCTGCACGAGATTGACTCTTGCCGCCATCAGCCATACAAATGCAGCAACACCTGCACGGCGACGATCTTGACGATGGTCATGCTGGGGAAAATCATCGCGTAGCCGAGGTTCGGGCGGTCCGATTTGGCCAGGCGGTTGGCGAACACCAGCACGGCCGGGTTGCCCGTGGCGCCCGCCGCGATACCGAGCAACTCGGGAAACGGCAGGCGCAGGAAGACCTTGCCCAAAATCACCGCGAGGGCCACCACCACCAGCACCGTGACGGCCCCCAGCGCCAGCATGGGCAAGCCGTCGGCGCCCACCTGCTGCACGAACGGCAAGCCGGAGGCCATGCCGACGGAGGCGAGGAAAATCGTCAAGCCGTAGTTGCGCATGACCAGGTTGGCCGACAGGGGCAGGCGCCAGCTGATCTTGCCCACCCTGCCCAGCCGTCCCAGGATCAGCGCCATCACCAGCGGACCGCCGGCCAGGCCCAGGCTGAACGAGCCTATCCACGGCAAGGGGATGGGCACCAGGCCCAGCAGCACGCCCAGCACCATGCCCATGCCCAGCGACACATAGCTGAACTCGGCCGTGGCCGTGATGGAATTGCCGAACAGCTTGCGCACGTCGGCCGCATGTTTCGCTGGCGCAATAGCCATCACGCGGTCGCCGAATTCCAGGGTCAGGAACGGGTGCGGCAGGATCATGGCGTCGCCACGCCGGATGAAAGCGATCTGCAGCGGAAAGTCTTTCGACAGGTTCAGCTCGCCCAGGGGCACGCCGACGATTTCCGCGTCCGACACGAACACTTCCGTGCCGTCGAACGTGCTGCGGTCCTTCATCAGCCGCCCCGGGTCGAGGTGGCCCAGCGCCGTGCGCGCCGCTTCCACACCCGCCACCGTGCCCGATACCATCAGCGCGTCGCCCACGCCGAGCACCAGGCCAGGATCGGGCAAGCGGTTCTGGTGGCCCTGGCGCACGCCGATCACTTGCACGCCGGCCAGTGGGCCGTCGGCCAGTTCGGACAGGGCCGCGCCCGCCAGTTTCGCTTCGTCAATGGTAATTTCGGACACGACGATGGGCGCCGGCGGCGGCGTCAGCACGGGTTTCAGGATGCGCCCGGCCAGGTACAGGCCCAGCATGGGACCGACGACGCCGAACGGATACGCCACCGCATAGCCGACCGCCGCGTCGCCATTGCCGTGCGACGCTTCCAGCGCCGCCTGCAGGGCCGCCGTGCTGGTCATGGCGCCGGCAAACACGCCGCTGGCCATGCGCAGCGAGATATCGATCCACTGCCCGCCCCAGACGGACACGGCCAGGCCGCCCATGACGGCGGCAAAGGCGATCAGATTGTGTTTTTGCCCCGCCCCGCGCAAGCCGGCGAAGAACTGCACGCCGTACTGCACGCCTATGCCATACAGGAACAGCAGCAGACCGATGGAGCCGACCATCGGCGGCGGCACGGAACCGGGCGCAAAGGCGCCCAGCGCCAGCCCCGCGAACAGCACGCCGCCCACGCCCAGCGAAAAGCCGAACACGCTGATGCGCCCCAGCGCATAACCGGCGCCGATGACGAGAAACAGGGCGAGGATGGGCGTGGACTCCAGCGTGTGGCGAAATAATTGAAGCATCGGGCAACCTTGGTCTGGGGAAGGCCCAGTTTAGCATGCACAAAAGCAACACGATGGCGATGATGACAAGCAAGCGTGCGCAGGTTTGCGCCTTAAAAACGGGCAAAAAAAAGCCCGCTGCGGGAGCGGGCTGAATCTAATTCCTGTGAGGAAGTAGAGGAGACAGGTGCATGATGCCGCGTCGCAACATACAAATCCAATTGCATGTTGTGATGACAGAAATAGCGTCTATCAATATCTCGTTCAGGCCGCGCCAAAAACGATCAGCGTTCGATCCGATCTTTGCGGGCGAGTGACCAGCACGCGGGCGCGTTCCACCGATACGCAAGTCTGCGGCACAAACCCCGTCGGCAATGTCCCTCCATCGCGCTTGAGCATTTCCGGCTCATTGAACACGTCATAGTCCGCGCGCTTGAAAAGCAACTGTTCGATGCCGGCGTCCCCTTCGGGCATCGGTTTGACAACGATGAGCGACCAAAGGCCTTCATCCCCCAGGAATTGCTTTTGCTTCAGGAAGGCGTTGACCCTGTCCGCAGGAGGCGCCGAACCGGGCAGCTCGCTCTGATACATGGTCAGCGGGCACAGCAGCGTGCCGGGCGGCCACCCCATATCGGGCAGCGCGGCGACCGTCTCCGGACGCAACTGGCCCAAGTGGCGATCAAGCGGATGCCGCTCCTCCGAGCATGCGCCGAGCGCCATCAGCGCCAGCATGCCGGCTGCGTAAAACAAAGGTGTCATCAACAAAGGTGTCATCAACTTGTCTCCTTGTGCATGGTTTAGCAAGGGTATCTTAAGCGATGCAGCCGTGGCGACCCGCGCGATAAGGTGCAACGGCAAAAAAAAAGCCCGCTGCGGGAGCGGGCTGAATCTAATTCCTGTGAGGAAGTAGAGGAGACAGGTGCATGATGCCGCGTCGCAACATATAAATCCAATTGCATGTTGTGATGACAGAAATAGCCATTCCCTATATCTGCCCTCTCCCCTGCCGTCCTCAGGCGACGTTATCGGCACGCAAGGTTTTCGCGGCCGCCACCATGTTGGCGAGCGCGGGAATCACTTCCTTCCAGCCGCGCGTCTTCAGGCCGCAATCGGGGTTGACCCACAGGCGCCGCGCGGGAATGCGTTCGGCTGCCTTGCGCATCAATGCCACCATCTGTTCCTGGCTCGGAATGTTGGGCGAGTGAATGTCGTAGACGCCGGGGCCGATGTCATTCGGATAATTGAAATCGTCGAAGGCGTCCAGCAATTCCATGTCGGAGCGCGACGTTTCGATCGTGATGACGTCCGCATCCATGTCCGCGATCTGCGCGATGATGTCGTTGAATTCCGAATAGCACATATGCGTGTGGATCTGCGTCTCATCGGCCACGCCATTGGCCGTGATGCGGAACGATTCCACGGCCCAGCGCAGGTACTCGGTCCACTGGGATTGACGCAGTGGCAGGCCTTCGCGCAGTGCCGCCTCGTCGATCTGGATCACGCGGATGCCGGCCCGCTCCAGGTCCTGCACCTCGGCGCGCATGGCCAGCGCCAGCTGGTGGCACGACACGCTGCGGGGCTGGTCGTCGCGCACGAAGGACCAGTTCAGGATGGTGACGGGCCCCGTCAGCATTCCTTTCATCGGCTTGTCCGTCAGCGACTGGGCGTAGGTACTCCACTCGACCGTCATGGCGCGCGGGCGGCTGATGTCGCCGAACAGGATGGGCGGCTTGACGCAGCGCGAACCGTACGATTGCACCCAGCCGAACTGGCTGAAGGCGTAGCCGTCGAGCTGTTCACCGAAATATTCCACCATGTCGTTGCGTTCCGCCTCGCCGTGCACGAAGACGTCCAGGCCCAGCGTTTCCTGTTCCTGCACGCAATGCGCGATTTCCGCCTGCATCAGTTTTTTGTAACTGGCCTCATTCAGCTGGCCGCTGCGGAACTGGCTGCGCGCCTGGCGGATTTCCGCCGTCTGGGGGAAGGAGCCGATGGTCGTCGTCGGATACAGGGGCAGTTGCAGCAGTGCCGCTTGCTTGGCGGCACGCTCCGCATAGCCGCTCACGCGCCGGCCCATGCTGGCGGCTATGCACGCCACGGCCGCTTTCACGTGCGGATTGTGCACGCGGCCCGACTGGCGGCGCGCTTGCACGGCTGCATGATTGGCGTCCAGCGCCGCCTGCACGGAGGCGCGGCCATGGTTCAGGGCGCCGGCGATGGCGTGCACTTCATCGAGTTTCTGGCGGGCGAAGGCCAGCCAGGAGTGGATGTCGGCGTCGAGCTTTTGTTCGCTGTCCAGGTCGACGGGCACGTGCAGGAGCGAGCACGACGGGGCGATCCACAAACGGTCTTGCAGGCTGGCGTGCACGGGTTCCAGCCACGCCAGCACTTGCGTCAAATCCGTCTTCCAGATATTGCGGCCATTCACCACACCCAGCGACAGCACGCTGGTGGCGGGCAATTGGGCGATCACTTGCTCCACTTCATCGCGGGCGTTGACGGCATCGAGGTGCAAGCCTTGCACGGGCAGCTTGCACGCCAGCGCCAGGTTGTCTTGCAGCTTGCCGAAATACGTGGCCAGCAGCAGTTTGACGTGATTGACCTTGCTCAAGGCATCGTAGGCCGTGACGAGCGCCTGCTGCCAGGCGCCGTCGAGTTCCGTGACGAGTATCGGCTCATCGATCTGCACCCACTCCACGCCTTGGGCCGCCAGTTCCTGCAGCAGTTGCACGTAGACGGGCAGCAAGCCTTGCAGCAGCGCCAGCTTGTCGGAATCATCCTTGGCCTTGCCCAGCCACAAATAGGTGACGGGGCCGATCAGCACGGGTTTGGCGTTCACGCCGAGCTGGCGCGCTTGCGCCAGTTGCCGCAGCAGGCGGCTGCTGTCGAGCTTGAATTGTGTCTCGGCCGCGAATTCCGGCACAATGTAGTGATAGTTGGTGTCGAACCATTTCGTCATTTCGCCGGCATGGACGCAGCTGCAATCGCTGTCGCTGGCCGAGCGGCCGCGGGCCACGCGGAAATAGTTGTCGAGCGCGGCGCCTTCCAGGCCGCGCACGCGCTGAGGCAAGTTGCCCAAGGTAAAACTCAGATCCAGCACCTGGTCGTAGAAGGAAAAGTCGCCCACGGGCACCAGGTCCAGCGCATGCTGGTCTTGCCAGTGGCGCTGGCGCAGTTCGGCGCCCTGGCCTTCCAGCGCGGCCAGGCTGCTCTTGCCCTTCCAGTAGTCTTCCAGGGCGAATTTCAGTTCGCGTTTGGCGCCGATGCGCGGGTAGCCCAGATTGTGTGTCGTGACGGTCATGGTAGTGCCTCCCAGTGAAGTATGGAGACATCATAGAGGCTTTCATCCATGAAAAATAATGGTAAAACTTCATGCATCCATTATTAATATTCATGCGAAACCGTAGCCGAACAATCCATCGGGCCATGCTGCGCGAAGCCGGCCGCCCCGTTCGCCGAGCGTGCCGGCCGGAAAGCGAGGGCCAAAACGACAGGCAAAAAAAAGCCCGCTGCGGGAGCGGGCTGAATCTATTTCCTTGGAGGAAGATAGAGGAGACAGATGAATGATGCCGCGTTGCAGCATATAAAACCACTTTATATTCGTGATGTCAGAAATACGCAGCGGTGATATTAAGGGCAACGAAGAATTCCATGCGGCAACTTTTATGCTGCCGCTGCCGCTTTCCCGTCGCCGGAACGCAACATATTCTTGATGCCACGCAAGGCTTGCCGCACCCTCGCCTCGTTTTCGATCAGGGCGAAGCGCACGTATTCATCGCCGTACTCGCCGAAGCCGATGCCGGGCGACACGCTCACCTTGGCCTTTTGCAACAGCAGCTTGGCAAATTCCAGCGAGCCCAGGTGACGATAAGCCTCGGGGATATGCGCCCAGATATACATCGACGCCTTCGGTTTTTCCACCATCCAGCCCGCTTCATGCAAGCCTTTCACCAGCACGTCGCGGCGGCGCTGGTATTGCGCGCAGATTTCTGTCACGCAACTCTGATCGCCTTCCAGCGCGGCAATGGCCGCCACTTGCACCGGGGTAAAACTGCCGTAGTCGTGGTAGCTCTTGATGCGCGCCAGGGCCGCCACCAGTTCCGCGTTGCCGACCATGAAACCGATGCGCCAGCCCGCCATGTTGTAGCTTTTCGACATGGTGAAAAATTCCACGGCGACGTCGCGCGCGCCCGGCACCTGCATGATGGACGGCGCCTTCCAGCCATCGAAGGTGATGTCGGCATACGCCAGGTCGTGCACCACCAGGATATTGTGCTGTTTCGCCAGCGCCACGACTCTTTCAAAAAATTCCAGTTCCACGCATTGCGCCGTGGGGTTCGATGGAAAACCCAGCACCATCATCTTCGGTTTCGGGTAGCTTTCGCGGATGGCCCGTTCCAGTTCCGCAAAGAAATCCACGCCCGGCCCCATGCGCACGGAGCGGATATCGGCGCCCGCGATGACGGCGCCCCAGATATGGATCGGGTAGCTGGGGTTCGGCACCAGCACCGTGTCGCCCCGGTCGAGCGTCGCCAGCATCAAATGCGCCAGACCCTCTTTCGAGCCGATGGTGACGATGGCTTCGCTGTCCGGGTCGATGTCGACCTCGTAGCGCTTCTTGTACCAGTGCGCAATCGCGCGGCGCAGGCGCGGAATACCTTTTGATGCGGAATAGCCGTGCGTGTCGGGCCGTTTCACCGTCTCGACCAGCTTGTCCACGATGTGGGCCGGGGTGGCGCCATCGGGATTGCCCATCGACATGTCGATGATGTCCTCGCCACGGCGGCGCGCGGCCATCTTGAGTTCGGCGGTGATGTTGAAAACGTAGGGGGGAAGGCGATTGATGCGCGAAAAGCTGCGCGGAGCTTGGCTGTCGGTCATGGTTATCTCTGTACGTAAGCGCCCGGATCCGTCCGAGCGACGTTGGCGCAGTGGCTGCACCTGCAACGATACTAACCCGGCTTCGCAAGAACTGGCAAGGCCGATTCGGACACGCTACAATACGCCCAGATCGAAAATGAGCGCACCGGTTGGTAACCCGGTAAGTGCCTGGCACCGTCCAGTCATGCTCCCGCCCACGCGGACCCACGGCGCTGACCCTTGGCTGTTACACCAGCCGGGGAGGTGTTCTGGTTCGTGCATCTTCCCGCCGCGCCATCCCTCCCCTGCTTTGATGAGGAATAAAAAACGGATGGCAACACACGACACCGCAGTAACTGGCATGACCCTGGACCGCGCCGGCATGGAGCAGCAACTGGCCCTGCCAATGCGCCACTTCATCGATTGCGCCTTCGACGGTGAAGACCTGTCGCGCCTCGACTTGCAGGGCTGCACCTTCGAGCGCTGCACCTTTGCCGACACCAACTTGTTTGCCAGCAAGCTTGCGCGCAGCACCTGGCGCCGCTGCCGCGCGGGCAGCGCCGACTTCGAATCCGTCGACGCCGTCGACGCCAGCTTCGAAGGCTGCGACCTGAACAACACGAAATGGCGGCGCGCCAAGCTGGCCTCGCTCACCTACCGGGGCTGCAAGCTGACGGGCGCCTCGTTCGAGGAAGCGGCCCACCTGGGCTTGACGTTCGAAGACAGCCTGCTGGTGGGCGCCGACCTGCGCGGCTTCTCGTTCCGCAAGGCAATACTCAAACAGCTGGATTTTTCCGATGCCTACCTGGCCGGCTGCGACTTCCGCGAGGCCGTCTTCGAAGGTGGCAGCCTGCGCAATGCCACCATCAAACTGGCGAAGTTCCAGGGCGCGGACCTGCGCGGCGCCGATATCGACGGTTTCAAATTGAGCGAAGCAGCGCTGCTGAAAGGCGCCGTCATCACGCATGCGCAGGCGGCCAACTTCATGCGGGCGCTGGACCTGGTGGTCATTTAAAAAACACAGGCAAAAAAAAGCCCGCTATGGAAGCGGGCTGAATCTATTTCCTTGGAGGAGATAGAGGAGACAAGTGCATCTTGCGGCATCGCGGCATATCACGCCACTTTATCTTCATGATGATAGAAATTTCAATTCGTGATAATGAGGCTCCATCAGGGTTTCAAGCCGTGCGGCGCGTGGCCAGCGGTAAAAATTCGCCCAGCCACACCAGCAGGGCGAGGCCCGGAAACGCCATGCCGGCCAGCAAGGTTGCCTGCCAGCCGTAGCTGGCGTACACCCAGGCACCGATGGCCGAGCCAGCCGCACCGCCGGCAAAGAACAGCGCGAAATACAGGCCGTTCAAACGGCCCCGCACTTCCGCGCCCAGGCTGAAGATGGCGCGCTGGCCCAATACCAGGTTGGCCGCCACGCCCATGTCGAGCACGATGGACGCCACCACCAGCAAGCCCAGCGCCACATGCTTCGATTCCGGGGCGAACATGGGCAAGGCAAACGCGGCGATGCCCAGCGCCAGCGCGGCGGCCGTGGCCGGCAAGGTGTGGCCGGCGTCCGCCAGGCGGCCCGCGATGGGCGAGGCGACGGCGCCCGCCATGCCCACCAGGGCAAAGATGGCGATGCCCGTTTGCGACAGGCCGAGCGCGGGGCTGGCCAGCACCAGCGGCGTGACGGTCCAGAACAGGCTGAAGGCGCCAAACAAGCCTGCGTGATAGGCGGCGCGGCGGCGCAGCACGGGCGTGCCCAGCAGCAAATGCCACAGCGACGCCATCAGGGCAGGATAGCGCATGCTCGACACGGGCTGGCGCACGGGCAAGGCACGGCGCAGCACGGCAGCCAGCGCCAGCATCAGCACGGCGGCGCCGCCGAACACCACGTGCCAGCTGGCGTGCGCGGCCACCAATGACGCCACGGGACGGGCCAGCATGATGCCCAGCAACAAGCCGCTGACGACCTTGCCCACCGTCTGCCCCCGCGTCGCTTCCTGCGACAGGTGGGCGGCAAACGGCACGATCACTTGCGCCGCCACGGAACCGAGGCCGATGGCCAGCGCGGCGGCGAGGAAGACGATGGCGCCCGTACTCAGGGCCGCCACCACCAGGGCCGTGGCCGTCACCAGCAAGGCCGTGACGATCAGGCGCCGGTTTTCCAGCAAGTCGCCCAGCGGCACGACAAACAGCAGGCCCAGGGTATAGCCCACTTGCGTCAGGGTGACGATCAGCCCGGCCGCCTTGGCCGACAAGCCCGTCGAGGCGCTGATGGGCCCGACGAGGGTTTGCGCGTAGTACAGATTGGCCACGATCAGGCCGGAAGCGATGGCCAGCAGCAGCACCATGGCCGGTGCGATGTCGTGGGGAGCGGAAGATGAGGCCTTGTTCATGTTGTTTCCTCGGTTCGATAGGGATGTCGCCATTCTAGGCAAAACCGGGGCAAAGATAATTAGGGCATAATCCACTTATACTTTTCACATAAAATGAACAATGAGAATGGAAGCTATCCCATGGACAAGATCAAGGCCATGCAGACCTTCGTGCGCATCGTCGAAGCCAACAGTTTTTCCAAGGCGGCCGAAACCTTGAATTTGCCGCGCGCCGCGCTGACGGCCACCCTGCAAAAGCTGGAAGCCTACCTGGGCACGCAATTGCTGCAGCGAACCACGCGCCGTTTGTCGCTGACGCCGGAAGGGGCCGAGTACTTTCGCCATTGCATAGATATCCTGAAGGCCGTCGATACGGCGGAACTGGCGTTTCGCGGCCCCGACGCGACAAAACCGCGCGGCTTGCTGCGCATCAACCTGCCCAATACGGTGGGCCGCAGGTTGGTCGTGCCGCATATCGCGCACTTCCACGCCGCCTGGCCGGACGTGCAATTGCAGCTGAGCCTGACGGACCGCCTGGTCGACCTGACGCAGGAAGGCATCGATTGCGCCTTGCGCGTGGGCACCTTGCAGGATTCCGCCTTCATCGGCAAGCAGGTCGGCCTGATGCGCTTCGTCACGTGCGCCTCGCCCGCCTACCTGGCGCGGCACGGCACGCCGCACACCCTGGCCGACCTGGCCGCGCACCAGGGCATCATGCATTACTCGGGCCGCACGGGCCGCGCTTTCGACTGGGATTTTCAACAAGGCAAGGAAGTGCTGCGCGTGCAGATGGCCGGCCCCATCGCCGTCAACGATGCCGACGCCAGCGTCGATTGCGCCTTGCAGGGGCTGGGACTGGCGCAGGCGGCCCAGTACCAGGTGCGCGAACACCTCGACAGCGGCGCGCTGGTGGCCGTGCTGCTGGATTATCCGCCGACGCCGATGCCCATGTCGCTGCTGACGCCGCAAGGGCGGCTGGCCACGCCCAAGCTGCAGGCGTTTGCCGGCTGGCTCACGGCCCTGCTGGCCGCTCAACCCGACGTACAAGCGAGCACGCACAGAATCTGAGGCAAAAAAAAAGCCCGCTGCGAGAGCGGGCCGAATCTATTTTCTTGGAGGAGAATAGAGGAGACAAGTGCATTATGCTGCATCGCGGCATATCCATCCAATTGATTGTTGGAATGATAGAAATACGCCAAACAGATAACTGATCGGGGCGAAAAAAAACCGGCTCCGCAAGGAACCGGTTTTCTAGTGCATGAAAGCCTTACTTCGCTGCCGTCACCGGCGTCGCCTTGCCATCCGCGCCATACGGCAAGACCTTGGCCGCCATGCGGGTATCGGCCTTGATCAGCGCCACTTCGTCGGCCAGGATGCGCGCCGCTTCGTTCAGCAGCACGTCCTTGGCGCTCTTGGCGGCCGTTTCGGCGTCCAGTTCGGCACTCAGCGCGCGCTCGTCGCCCTGCAAGCCATCGTCGGTGCGCAAGGCGCCCTTCACGGCGGCGATCTGCTTGGCCGTCTTGTTGGCCGCCTTCGCGCCCTTCAGCACGTCTTTCGGATCGGGAATCACCACCAGGTCGTCGGCCGGATTCGAAATCTGCGCGATCAGGCGTTTTTCACGAGCCTTGGCGCGCGCCTCCTGGGCATCGCGCTCCTTGCGGCGCACGGTTTCATTGAGCGAAATCTGGTTTTCCTTGCGCTGCTTGACGACCAGGGCTATGTCATCGAGCAAGTACTGGAAATCCTTGTCCTTGGCCACGCGCGCTTCATGTTTCTTGTCCAGCAGCGGCACGATATCCTTCAGGTCGCCCGTCGGCATGTACGGTGCCGGCTTGATGGCCACCCATGGCAAGGCATTGTCATAGCTCGATTCGCCGAAGTTTTCCGTGTCCGACATGGCAGGCAACTTGATGTCGGGCGTGACGCCGCGCAACTGCGTGGTGCCGCCGTTGATGCGGAAGAACTGGGCGATGGTCATCTTCAGCTCGCCGAAGCGGGCTTTCTCGCTGCCGCCGAAACGGTCGAGGTTGAACAAGGTTTGCACGGTGCCCTTGCCGAAGCTGCCTTCGCCGATGATGACGCCACGGCCGTAATCTTGCACGGCGGCGGCGAAAATCTCGGACGCGGAAGCGGAACCACGGTTGATCAGCACGCCCATCGGACCATCCCAGGCCAGGCCCGCGTTGGTGTCGCTTTCCACGTCGACCTTGCCTTCGGCATTGCGCTGCATCACGACCGGGCCCTTGTCGATGAACAGGCCCGTCAGTTCGACGGCTTCGTTCAGCGAACCGCCGCCGTTGTTGCGCAAGTCGATCAGGACGTTGTCGACCTTGTCCTTCTTCAACTCGGCCAGCAAACGGCTGACGTCGCGCGTGGCGCTTTTAAAGTCCTTGTCGCCACGGCGGCGCGCTTCGAAGTCCTGGTAGAACGTCGGCAGGGAAATGACGCCGATGCGGCGCTTGACGCCGTTGTCGCGCACTTCGATGACCGATTTCTTCGCCGCCTGCTCTTCCATGCTGATTTTCTTGCGCACCAGCGGCAAGACCACGTGCTTGGCGTCCGGACCGGCGTCGGCCGGCAGGATGTCGAGGCGCACGACGGAATCCTTGGCGCCGCGGATCAGCTGCACCACGTCGTCGATGCGCATGCCCAGCACTTCGGTGATGGGGCCGCTTTCGCCCTGCCCCACGCCGACGATGCGGTCGCCCACTTTCAGCTTGCCCGACAGGCCGGCCGGGCTACCCGGCACGACTTCGCGCACCACCGTGTATTCGTCGCGCGTCTGCAGCACGGCACCGATGCCTTCGAGCGACAGGCGCATGGCGATGTCGAAGTTGTCCGAGGCGCGCGGGCCCAGGTAATTGGTGTGCGGCTCGATCGACATGGCGTAGGCGTTCATGAAGATCTGGAACACGTCTTCGCTGTTGAGCTTGCGCGAACGGGTCGTGTAGCTTTCATAGCGCTTGTCCAGCGTCTCGCGGATGGCCTTGTCTTCCTTGCCCGCCAGTTTCAGGCGCAGCCAGTCGTTCTTGACGCGCTTGCGCCACAGGTCGCGCACTTCCTCGTCGTTCTTCGGCCAGGCGGCCTTTTCGCGGTCGATCTGGTAGCTCTCGTCAGCGGTAAAGTCGAACTTGGTTTTCAGCAATTCACGCGCATACGCCATGCGCTCGTCGAAACGCTGCTGGTACAGGTTGTAGATGGCGAACGGCGCCGTCAGGTCTTCATTGACGATGGCGTCGTCGAGCTTGGTGCGCAGCGGAGCGAAACGGTCGATGTCGGCTTGCACGAAGAACAGTTTCTCCGCGTCCAGGGACTTGAAATAGCGGTCGAAGATTTTCTCCGACATGGCGTCGTCGAGCGGCATGGCCTTGTAATGGACGCGCGTCAATACGCGCGATGCCCACAAGGCGGCCTGCGTTTGCTGGGCCAGGGGCTTCATGGTGAGCGGAGGAGCGGCGCTCTTGTCCGTCTGGGCTGCGCCAGCATGGGCTGACAGGGCAAGCACCAGGGTGACCAGCATCATTTGCTTCTTCATCGGCTTCTCCGAAAATTAGTTAAATCAATTCCAGGCGGCGCAGCTACTCATGCGCCAGCCAGCAAGACAGTAAGGGGAATACGCGACTGGTCTGCATATTATTCTACAGGATACGGCCTGGCAGTCTCCCATGGAAGATCAGTTTCTTCCTGGAAGCTTAAACGCGGATTAAAGGCTGCGTCTCATTCATTACAAAGTGAAACATTCGTGAGAAAAATCGCATCATTCAGCAGCGATGAATATCAACATGATCCATTGGAATACAAAAAGTCAATAGGTGAAAGCGGCAATCCTTGATCTCGATGATGTTTTTATGCGAAAAAAATGATTCCTGCGGGAAACACTTAGTAACAAATAGCAAGCGACATGCTATCATCGCGCCCTGAAATACAGCTTGCCTGCGCGCCGCTCCCACAGCCGGCGCGCCTCCGTTTCAACAGTACTCCCCACCAGATCCCCTCCCCGCGTGTCATGTCATGACCAGGAATGGCCGAGCTGATTACCCTTTGCCAGACTCACACTATGCCTACAATTTCCTTCTCCCCCCGCCACTGTAGTGTCGGCGGCAAGATCACCATTTTTACCTTTGCCCTGGTCAGCCTGATCCTCGCCAGCCTGACGACCTTGATCAGCATCCGCACCTCAAATGCCCTGGAACAGCGCGCCGAAGCGGCCGTCACCAGCGAGCTCAACAGCGTCATGACGACCACGCAAGTCTTCCATACGGCCATGGTCAACGAAGCGGCCAGCTTTGCGCGCCTGTTCGCGGCCGAGTTTCCCGGCCCGTTCACGGTCGACACGGGCGCCATGGTGGCCGTGGCCGGCAAGGCCACGCCGGCCCTGGCCAATGGCGGCAAGGTGCTCAACCTCGACACGGCCGTGGTCGACCGCTACACGGCGCAGACGGGCGTGATCGCCACCATCTTTGCCGCCAACGGCGATGAATTCGTCCGTATCAGCACATCGCTGAAAAAACAGGACGGCGAACGCGCCATCGGCACCCAGCTCGACCACAACCACCCCAGCTACGCGCCGCTGCGCGCGGGCCAGCGTTTCGTCGGCATGGCAACCTTATTTGGCAAGCAATACATCACGCAGTACGACCCCGTGCGCGATGCGGCTGGCAAGGTGGTAGGCGTGCTGTTCATCGGCCTCGATATCAGCAAGAATCTGGCCATGCTGAAAGACAAGATTCGCCAGGTCAAGATCGGCCAGACGGGCTACATCTACATCCTCGATACGGCCCCCGGCGCCAACTACGGCCACATGGTGCTGCACCCGAACAGCGAAGGCAAGAGCGCGCTCGAGTTCAAGGCCAGCGACGGCCGCCTGTTCATCCAGGAAATGCTGGCGCAAAAAAACGGCGCCATGCGCTACACGTGGACGGCGCCCGGCGAAACGAGTGCCAGCGCGCGCGAAAAGCAGCTGTATTACCGTCAATTCAAGGATTGGCAATGGATCATCGCGGGCGGCACGTTCACGGACGAAATCACCTTGGAAGCGCGCCAGCTGCGCAACCAGCTGGCCATTTCCGGCTTCATCGCCCTGCTCGTGTTCGCCCTGCTGCTGTACTGGCTGGTGCGCACCCTCGTCTCGCGCCCGCTGGCCGCCGCCGAAACGGCCGCCGCGCAAATCGCTGCCGGCGACCTGACGGTGCACCTCGATACGACCAGCCTGGACGAAATCGGCCGCCTGCTGCGCGCCATGAACCGCATCAGCGACAACCTCTCGCAAGTGGTCGGCAAGGTACGCGGCAGCGCCGGACAGATCGCCACGGCCTCCGGGGAAATCGCCAGCGGCAACCTGGATTTATCGAGCCGCACGGAGCAGCAAGCCAGTTCGCTGGAAGAAACGGCAGCCTCGATGGAGGAACTGAGCTCCACCGTGCGGCAGAACGTCGATCATGCGCAGCAAGCGAGCAAGCTGGCGCACGATTCGTCCAGCCTGGCAGCCGAAGGCGGCGCGGCCGTGGCGCAGGTGGCCAGCACCATGGACGCCATCCGCAGCTCGTCTGGCAAGATTGCCGACATCATCGGCGTCATCGACGGCATCGCCTTCCAGACGAATATCCTGGCCTTGAACGCGGCCGTGGAAGCGGCCAGGGCCGGCGAGCAGGGACGGGGCTTCGCCGTCGTCGCCACCGAGGTGCGCACCCTGGCGCAGCGTTCGACGGCCGCCGCGAAAGACATCAAGGACCTGATCCAGGCATCCGCCGGCACGGTGGACCTGGGCCACGCCCAGGTGAGCCAGGCCAGCGCCACCATGGACACCGTGGTGGCCAGCGTGCGTCAAGTAAGCACCATCGTGGCGGAAATTGCGCAGGCGAGCGACGAGCAGCGCAGCGGCATCGAGCAAGTCAACCAGGCCATCGCCCAGATGGACCAGGTGACCCAGCAGAATGCGGCCCTGGTGGAAGAGGCGGCCGCGGCCGCCGACGCCTTGCAGGAGCAGGCGCAGGAGCTGAACCAGGTGGTGGGCGTGTTCAAGCTGTAATTCAAACGACAAACAACAGCCTGGTGCTAAGATGGGGACGAATCCACCTTGCCAGGAGACACGATGCACGACGACTATGTTTTAATTGCCCGGCTGATGATCCCCACGGATGCGCACGTCATCCGCGGCTGCCTGGCCGCCGCCGGCATCGACGTGCTGCTGACGGACGACCAGCACATGCAGGCCGACATGCTGCTGGCAGCTGCCATCGGCGGCGCCCGCGTCATGGTGCGCGAACACGACGTGGCGCGCGCCAATGACATCCTGGCCGCCTTCGAACGGGGCGACCTGGCGCTGTCCGACGATGCGGACGTGGGCGCGCCCGTCGCCGAATAAGGAATTAACTTACGAGTAGAAACAGCGCCCGCAAGCCTGGCGGTAACTCTCGTTGCCGCCTATGCTGATCTGCTCGCCTTCCTTGATGCGGCGGCCCTGCTCGTCCACGCGGATGTTCATCGTGGCCTTCTTGCCGC
Organism: Janthinobacterium sp. BHSEK; assembly: GCF_056174685.1. Lineage (NCBI taxonomy): Bacteria > Pseudomonadati > Pseudomonadota > Betaproteobacteria > Burkholderiales > Oxalobacteraceae > Janthinobacterium > Janthinobacterium sp. BHSEK. Next base: position 14,199 of record NZ_JBWBYV010000061.1, on the reverse strand, counting down.
AAGTACAAATATTTTTTAACTCTTCAATATCGTCGGCCAGCGCCAGCAGGTAGGCCGAGCCGGGGAACGGTTCGCCCTTGAAATCCGTGCGCAAGCCGTAGCAGATGACGGGCACGCCCTTCACTTGCGCCAGCTGGTGCAGCTGCTGCACCTGGGCCGTGCTGAGAAATTGCGCCTCATCCACCAGCAAACAGGCCACCCGGGGAATATCGTCGAGGAAATTCGTGTCCGCATGGAAGATATCAACCTGGCGCTGCGGGCCCAGGCGCGAGGTGACCCGGCCCACGCCGTAGCGGCTGTCGATGGCGGCCGTGTACAGGCGCACCTGCTGGCCCTGCTCTTCGTAGTTGTGCGCGACCTGCAACAAGGCCGTCGACTTGCCCGCGTTCATCGCGGAATACCGGAAATAAAGTTTTGCCACTGCCGCCTGCCCTGTTCGTCTGGTTTTTCAAAGATACTGTTCAGTACCTTTTCGAGGCGTGATTATAAATCGCAATGGCGGGCTTGCGGCAGCTTAATAAGCATGCCATTGGCGCGGCAAGCGGGCAAAAAACGGCGCATACTCGCATCGCACACCTTGCCGCCGATATGCGCAGCGCGCATATGCAAACATATAAACATTCGTTCGCCGCACTCGTCCACCCGCCTACACTGCGCGGCACGGAAGGCGGCTCGGGACACAATCCTGAGCGGCTGTTTCTTTGACAGGAGCCACCATGAATGATCGAATGCCATCCCCCTCCCAGCCGCCGGCGCTATACAAGCTGATCGGCAACACCCCGCTGGTCGAAGTGACCAGACTGGACACCGGACCGTGCCAGCTGTTCCTGAAACTGGAGTCGCAAAATCCCGGCGGTTCCATCAAGGACCGCATCGGCCTGTCCATCATCGAAGCGGCCGAAGCGGACGGCCGCCTGCGGCCGGGCGGCACCATCGTCGAGGCCACCGCCGGCAATACCGGCATCGGCCTGGCCCTGGTGGGCCGCATCAAGGGCTATCGCGTGATTCTCGTCGTGCCCGACAAGATGTCGACGGAAAAAGTGCTGCATTTGAAGGCGCTGGGCGCCGAAGTGCACACCACGCGCTCGGACGTGGGCAAGGGCCATCCCGAGTACTACCAGGATTACGCGGCACGCCTGGCGCGCGAACTGCCGGGCGCCTTCTTCGCCGACCAGTTCAACAATCCCGCCAACCCGCTGGCCCACGAAACGACGACGGCTCCCGAAATCTGGGAGCAAACTGGCCATGACGTCGACGCCATCGTCGTCGGCGTCGGCTCGTCGGGCACCTTGACGGGCCTGACGCGCTACTTCCGCAAGGCGCAGCCTAAGCTCGAATTCGTGCTGGCCGACCCGCAAGGCTCCATCCTCACGCAATACATCGACACGGGCAAAGTCAGCGACACGAGCGGCTCGTGGGCCGTCGAAGGCATCGGCGAAGATTTCATCCCGGCCATCGCCGACATGGACAGCGTCACGAAAGCCTACACCATCACGGACCAGGAAAGTTTTGATTCCGCGCGCGCCCTGCTGCGCGCCGAAGGTATTTTAGGCGGTTCGTCCACGGGCACCCTGCTGTCCGCCGCCCTCAAATACTGCCGCGAACAGACGACGCCGAAGCGCGTCGTCACCTTTGTCTGCGATACGGGCACGCGCTACCTGTCGAAGGTGTACAACGATGGCTGGATGCGCGACCAGGGTTTGCTGCAGCGCGCGCGCTCGGGCGACTTGCGCGACCTGATCGGGCGCCGCTACGACGAAGGCGACGTCGTCAGCGTGGCGCCGGGCGACACCCTGCTGACCGCTTTCAACCGCATGCGCGCCAGCGACCTGGCGCAGCTGCCCGTCATCGACGGCGGCAAACTGGTCGGCATTCTCGACGAATCGGACTTGCTGCTGCACGTCTCGGGCGACGCCGCGCATTTCGCATCGCTGGTGGGCGCCACCATGACGACGCAGATCGAAACCCTGGCGCCATCGAGCGGCTTGCCCGCCCTGCGCGCCACGCTGGACCGGGGCCTGACGGCCGTCGTCGCCGACGATAGCGGCTTCTATGGCCTGATCACCCGCTTCGACCTTCTCAACCACTTACGCAGGACTTTATCTTGAGCCAAGACATCCCCCGCAAGAGCCATCTGGCCACCCGCGTCATCCACGCCGGCCAGTCGCCCGACCCGTCGACGGGCGCCATCATGCCGCCCATTTACGCCACCTCCACCTTCGTGCAGGCCAGCCCCGGCGTGCACAAGGGCCTCGATTACGGCCGCTCGCACAATCCCACGCGCTGGGCGCTCGAGCGCTGCGTGGCCGACCTGGAAGGCGGCAGCGCCGCGTTCGCGTTCGCCTCGGGCCTGGCCGCCATCTCGTCCGTGCTGGAATTGCTGGACGCGGGCAGCCACATCGTCGCCGGCGACGACATGTACGGCGGCACGTATCGACTGTTTGAGCGCGTGCGCCGCCGCTCCGCCGGCCACGCATTCACGTACGTCGACCTGACGAATCCGGAAAACCTGCTGGCCGCGCTGCGCCCGGAAACGAAGATGGTGTGGGTCGAGACGCCGACCAACCCGATGCTGAAACTGGCCGATTTGCGGGCGATCGCCGACATCTGCCGCGAGCGGGGCATCATCGCCGTGGCCGACAATACCTTTGCCAGTCCGCTGGTGCAGCGCCCCCTGGAACACGGTTTCGACATCGTCGTGCACTCGACCACCAAGTATTTGAACGGCCACTCGGACATCATCGGCGGCATCGCCATCGTCGGCGCGGAGGAACGCCAGGCCGAATGGCGCGAGCAGCTGGGCTTTTTGCAAAACTCGGTGGGGGCAATTGCCGGGCCGTTCGACAGCTTCCTCGCCTTGCGCGGCGTGAAAACGCTGGCCATCCGCATGCAGCGCCATTGCGCAAGCGCCCTGGCCCTGGCGCAGTGGCTGGAGCAGCAAAAGGAAGTGAAAACCGTGTTTTATCCGGGCCTGGCATCGCACCCGCAGCACGCGCTGGCGCAGCGCCAGATGGATGGTTTCGGCGGCATCATCTCGATCGACCTCGACACCGACCTGGCAGGCGCGCGGCGCTTCCTGGAGCGCTGCGAAGTGTTCGCCCTGGCCGAAAGCCTGGGCGGCGTGGAAAGCCTGATCGAGCATCCCGCCCTGATGACGCATGCCAGCATTCCCGCCGAACAGCGGGCAAAACTGGGCATCGGCGACGGCTTGATCCGCCTGTCGGTGGGGATCGAGGATATCGAGGATTTGCGCCACGATTTGCGCACGGCGCTCGACGCGATTTGAGGGAAGAGGTGTCGGATTACGCTGCGCTAATCCGACCTACGGCATACTGAGGACGGTAGGTCGGATTAGCCCGCAAGGGCGTAATCCGACATACCACAAACCTTACTCCCCCGGCCGGTACCGGCGCTCCAGGTGCTGTTCCACCTGATCCGGATAAAACAGCACTTCCTTGAACTCGCCCCGCGCATACATGGCCGCCTGGTCCTGGAAATGCGGCGACTTCGGGTCGCCGCTCTGGCCGCCCGCGAGGATGCTCTTCGCCCTGATGCGCGGACCGAATTCCACGGCCGCGACAAAGCTGTTGCCGCGTTCGCCGTATATCCTGCGGGTCGTGCTCTTGCTGCTCTGTCCATACGCGGCCAGCGCGCCCCAGTTGCCCGACGCGTAAGGCACGGGCAAGCTGGCTTGCGCATCGTCGAACGGCTGCACCACGTCGCCCGTCAGGCGCTGGAAGCGGTTGATCTCGCCCCACGGCGTTTGCCAGTGGCCGAAATCGCGCTGCAGTTTGTCCGCCGCCGTCGCCAGCGCCGCCAGGCGCTGTTCGCCATGCACCTTGTCCGTCGCCATGAAGTCGACCACGGGCACGCCCTGCTCGCGCGCCTGCTTGCCCGTCAATTCCGCCAGTTCCTGGCCCCAGAACACGGCCAGGGACGTAGCCGTGGATGTCAGCGAATAGCGCCAGTCCCAGGCCCGCAGCAAGGCGATCTTGTCGGCCAGCGCCCGCTGTTGCGCGGCGCCGGCCGGCAGCGCATCGTAGGCCGTGAACAACGGTGGCAGCAGCGCCTCGAACGCCGTCAGTTCGCTGTCGTAGGACGCGGCGATCAGGCTGTCGAGCGTGAAACCGGTCTTGTTCTGGAAGACCTTGACGGCATGCAGGCCGCGCGCGTTTTCACCATACACGGACATGTAGGCGGGATAATCCTGCCGGCGCGGGCTGTTGGCGCCGGCCGCCGAATACGGCCAGTTGTTCGTATTCTGGATCCAGCCATTCTTCGGATTGAACAGGGTAATGGTTTGCGCCACCGTGTGGAGCCCTTTCCATTCCGTGGCCGGATCGCTGCCGTCGACGGGCTGCTTCCAGTTGAAGCGCGGGTCGCGCACGGGGATGAAATTGCCGTGAAAGTAGGCGATATTGCCGTCCGCATCCGCGTACACCGTGTTGTTCGACGAATTCGTGCGCAGTTCCATCGTCTTGTAGAAGGCCGCGTAATCGCGCGCCTTGGTGCGCGTGTACGACTGCATGAGCGCCTTCAAGGGCGAGTGCATCAAACGCACGGCCACCCATTTACCATCCTGCGCGCGCACGATGGGGCCATGGTGGCTGTAGTAGACGGTGATGGTTGTCGATCCCATGCGGCCATCGGCCAGTTTATAGGGCAAGGTGATCGGCACGGCTTTCAGGGGCCGCAGCCCGCCGTCATAGCGGTAGTACCACGCGCCATCGTGGTCGACGATGCTTTCCAGGTATTCGTCGATGACGTCGCCGCCGCCCGAGGTATGCATCCAGCCCAGGCGCTCATTGAAACCCTGGTAGACGAAGAACTGGCCCCAGGTGACGGCACCGTACGCGTTCAGGCCTTCGCCGCTGGTCATCTGCACTTCGGGACGGAAGTAGAATGAGGTATGCGGGTTGATCATCAGCAGCGCATGGCCGTTTTTGGTAATCGCGGGCGCGATGGCGAAGCCGTTCGAACCGCTCGGTTCGGGGTCCAATCCGGTCTCCACGCTGGCCAGCGCTACGGCGGCGGGCCTGGCCTGCTGGCCGTAGAACGCTTCGAGCTGCGTCAGGTTGACCGATTCGATATCGCCGCCGATGCTGCCCTCGCTGAAACTGAGGGCCATCCACGGCTCGAAATGCGCGATCAGCCGCGGTTTCACGTGCGGATGCGTGGCCAGGTAAAAATTCAGGCCATCGGCAAAGGCATCCATCAGCTTGCGCAGCCACGGCGGGCTGGCACGGTACTGCGCCTGCAGCTCAAGCGGATCGATAAAAAGCTTCATGCGCAGGTCGCGGTACAGCTCCCGCTCGCCCTCCACCTCCGCCAGCCGCCCCATGGCATTGATATAGTTCAATTCCACGCGGGGGAAATCGTCCTCGGCCTGCGCATACATCAAGCCGAAGACGGCATCCGCATCGCTCTTGCCCGTCACGTGGGGCACGCCCCACGTGTCGCGCGCGATGCTGACATGGGCGGCCTGCGCCTGCCAGCGGGCCATGTCGGCAGCGGAAACGGCCGGCGCCGCCAACACGGGAGGTACGGCAACGGCGCCGCAGGCGATGGCGGCGAACAGGGCACGGCGAGCTGGCATGAACTACTCCAATAGTCAGGATGCGTCGATCAGCGTGGCGATACGCTGGTTGAGTTCCACATTTTCCGCCTGCAGCAGCGCCACTTTCTGCTTCAAACTGGCGATCTCGCCGCGCAGGCGTTCCGTTTCGGACGGCGCCTGGGCCGCGTTTTCCGCCCACGGCTCGTTGCCCGTCTCGGGCGTATCCTGCGACACGTGCGGCGCCTTCGGCTCGCGCGGCGTGCGCGTGGCGGCGCGCTGTTCGCGGATTTCCTTGGCCGCCTGGCGTAATAATTTTTTGCCGCCGGCGACGGCTGCCACCTGCTCTTCCGGCGGCAAGGATGCCACGGTGGCCGCCGCATTGATGGAGATCGTGCCCGAACGGACGGCTTCCACCAGTTCCGGCGAGGCCGCCTTCTGGATCTTCTCGATCTGGCTGATCTGGTTGCTGCTCAATCTGGCCGCCTTGGCCACCTCTTCGCGCGTGCTCATGGGGGGCTTGGGCGCGTTTTCGCCTTCCGGCGCGTCTTGGGCGTTGACGGGCGCCGGGCTGCGCGCGGCGACGATCTCCTTCTTGCGCAAGGCCAGCACGCCGCGCTGGAAGTCCGACACGCTGCGGCGCGCCAGGTGATTGTCGATCATCCACAGCATGACGTCGTCGAGCGAGGTAAAGCTGGTGTTCTGGATGGTCTTGAATTCGATGCCGTGCTGGCGGCAGATGGCGTAACGGTTATGCCCGTCGATCAGCACGTCGTTCCACAGCACCAGCGCGTCGCGGCAGCCCTCGGCCAGCAGGCTGCGCTCGAGCGCCGCGTACTCGCTGGCGGTGAGCGGGTCGATATACGACTGCAGCACCTGATTGATAGTGATATTCATGGTTGTCCTCAATATTGCGGCGCGATGGTCCGCGCCGGCACGAATGCTACACCATCCGCCACCCGTGGCCGGGTAAAATCACGGTGGCACAGCTCATACAAAAACACGGACCATGAAAAGAAAGTACGCCACCGCGATCATTTTTGCCGTTGCCGCCGTCGGCTTTACCTGGGTCAGCCCCTACATCGCCATGTACCGCATCAGCATCGCGGCGAAATCCGTGCGCCTGGAAACCCTGGCGCAGCAGGCCGACCTGCCCGCCATCCGCGCCAGCGTGGCGCGCCAGCTGCGGGGGGCCGGCGAAACGGCCAGCGCAGACGATTTCAAGGAAATGCTCGATACCATCGTCTCGCCGCCCGGCATCACGGTATTGATCCTGCACGGCAAGCAGGGGACGGACGGCAAGCGCCACGACTTCGGCATGGCGTACCGCTCGTGGAATGAGGTGGTGCTGCGGCGCGCCGGCGCCGGCCCCGCCGCCAGCCAGTTTCTGCTGCGCCGCCACGGCATCTGGGACTGGAAACTGATGGACATTACCCTGCCGCCGGAATTACTCTAAAGAAACTTGATCTAAAACAACACTTACCTAAACCGCTATATTGATTTTTGGAAATATTATGTAGAATACCAACGCTTCAGGCGCACCGGGTCGCCAGGCATCCGAGAGATTGCACGATGAAAAAAATGATGCTTCTCGCTGTAATGGCACTGGTCGCGCTGGCCGGCGTCTTCTATGGCAGCCCGTATTTCACGATGAACAAGATCCGCACGGCCACCATGGACGAGGATACGCAGGCGCTGGCCGCGCAGATCGACCTGGCCCAGTTGCGCGGCAGCCTGGGGCAGCAGCTGCATACCCTGTTCTCGGCGCCGGAAGTGGCCGACGACATCAGCCCCGACGTCATCGATCCCTTGCTCGACACCATGCTGATGCCCGAAGGCATCGTCGCCTTAATGAAGCTCAATGACCGCTACGAAAAACCGATCGCCAAGGTCAGCGACATCAGCGGCCGCAAACGCAACCCCAAGCCCGACTACAAACTGCGTTACACCTCCTGGAACAGCGTCGTGGTCCAGCGCGCCCACAGCAAGAGCCATATCGGCGAACTGACCCTGACGCGCGACGGCCTGTGGCGCTGGAAACTGGTGTCGGTTGCCCTGCCGAAGAACCTGCTGGCCGACGCGTAACACGCCGGCCATCGTATCGGCAAACCAGCGGCTATCCGGCACTGGACACTGCTATCATCGGGTTTTGATTTCCATCGGAGGCAGCATGTCGGACCTGGTACAACACGCACTGGCCCACGCGGGCAAACCGGCCACCACGCCGTGGGTGGTGACCCTGATCAGCGGTGAAAAGCTCACCGGCCCCATTTCCCCGCTCAGCGACGGCTGCTACGCCATCGGCCTGGGACAAATCAAGTACTTTTCCAGCGACAAGGTCGCCTGCCTGAACGTCTCGGGCGCGGGCGCATTTCCCATCTGACGGCCATGGCAATGGACGACGCGCAGGACAGCGCGCAAGATAGCCTGGCGGCGCAGCTGCAGGCGCTGGAAGCGGCGCTGCAAAGCCAGGCGGTGCGCGCCGACAGGGCCAGGCTGGCGGCCCTGCTGGCCGACGACTTCGTCGAGTTCGGCAGTTCGGGCAATCTCTGGACGCGCGCGGCAACCCTGGCGGACTTGCCGGCGGAAGACTTTTGCCCACGCAGCATCTGCGATTTCCAGGCCCGCCTGCTGGCCGACGATGTTGCCTTGGTTACCTACCGCTCACAGCGCCACGCCAGCGGCGCCCTGCCCGCCAGCGCCAGCTTGCGCAGTTCGCTGTGGAAATGGCGCGATAGCCGCTGGCAAATGTTTTTTCACCAGGGCACGCCGATTCCCGGCTGATCCCCTCCCCCGGACGCTTGTTCCCGCGCCCCATCCTGCGGCGCGGCGCGGAAACAAGCGTCCGTGCAGAAAAGTTGTTTTTTGGCACGCAAAATCTGATTGATTTACTGAATTTTCTGTGCCACAATGATTTTAATAAATAAAACAAATAAATTATTGAAATCGGTTTTTAAAGTAAAACGATCCTCACACCACGAATCCGTGTTTTGGATAGAGAAGCACTGCGTAGGGCACGGCCCGCTGTCAGGCAAACTCCTGTCACCTGTCCACGCAAGCCCCCTTTCTAATCGTCACCACGTATCTTGGGAGAGACATCATGGATAAATTCACCGTTCGCACCCAGCTGACTCTGGCTTTCGGCCTGCTGGTCTTTTTCCTCATCGGCATATCGGTTCTGTCCGTGCGGACCTTTTCCAACTTCAACGCCAGTTTTGACCAGTATGTCAACGGCATCACCGCCCGCGCCAATATGGCGCACCGCGTGCGTGACGCGATCGACATGCGTGCCGTGGCGGCCAGGAACCTGGTGCTCGTCACCAAGCCGGAAGACCTGGAGATCGAACGCAAACACGTCTTGCAGGCCCACGCCGATGTCGTCAAGAACATGCAGCATCTGCTGCAGCTGGCACAGCAGCCGGAAGTATCGGACGAGGTGCGCGGCGTCATCAACAAGATCGACGGCATCGAGAAACGCTATGCCCCCGTGGCGCTGGCCATCGTGGACCTGGCGCTGCAAAAGAAAACCGAGCAGGCCATCGCCAAGATGAACGAGGAATGCCGTCCGCTGCTGGCCGCCCTCGTCGCCGCCAGCGATGAATATTTCGCCCTGACGGACCAGCGTTCCGCCGTCATCCTGCAGGAAGACAATGCGCAGTACCTGCTCAACCGCAATATCCTCATCGGCGCCAGCTTGCTGTCCATCGTGCTGGCGGCCCTGGCGGGCTGGCTCATCACGCGCAGCCTGCTCAAGGCGCTGGGCGCCGAACCGAAGCAGCTGTGCGACGCCGTCAGCCTGCTGGCCGGCGGCGACCTGACCGGCAAACTCAGCGTTGCACCGCACGATACCGCCAGCGTGCTGTCGGCGCTGCAGCGCATGCAGGTGTCGCTCACCTCGGTGGTGTCCTCCGTGCGCCAGGATTCCGACACGGTCGCCCTTGCCGCCGAGGAAATTTCCACCGGCAACAGCGACCTGTCCTTGCGCACGGAACAGCAAGCCAGTTCACTGGAAGAAACTGCTTCCTCGATGGAAGAACTCACCAGCACCGTGCGCAAGAATGCGGAAAACGCCCGCGAAGCCAATGTGCTGGCCACAACGGCATCGGACGTCGCCAGCAAGGGCGGCGCCGTGGTGGGGCAAGTGATGGGCACCATGGACCTGATCAGCGAATCGTCGCGCAAGATTGTCGACATCATCAGCGTCATCGACGGCATCGCCTTCCAGACCAATATCCTGGCCCTGAATGCCGCCGTGGAAGCGGCGCGTGCCGGCGAACAGGGCCGCGGCTTCGCCGTCGTGGCGACCGAAGTGCGCGGCCTGGCGCAGCGCAGCGCCAGCGCGGCCAAGGAAATCAAGACCCTGATCGACGACTCCGTCAGCCGCGTCGATGCGGGCGCCAGGCTGGCGGCGCAGGCGGGCACGACGATGTCGGAAGTGGTCGCCAGCGTCGCCCGCGTCAGCAACATCATCGCTGACATCACGATGGCCAGCCAGGAACAGTCCACCGGCATCGAGCAGATTAATCAGGCGGTGGCCCAGATGGACAGCGTCACGCAGCAGAACGCCTCGCTGGTGGAAGAAGCGGCGGCGGCGGCCGAATCTCTGCGCGACCAGGCCAGCCACCTGGTGCAAACCGTGAGCATCTTCAAGACGCACGACAGCCATGTGGCGGCGCACGCGCCAGCCCCCGCACGCGCCAGCGCCAAGCCGCTGCGCCTGGTACCGGCGCCCGCCAGCAGCCCCGCCAAGCGCCAGGCCGCGCCCGCGAAACAGCGCGCGGTGCAAGCGGAAGCCGTGACGGCCGGCGATTGGGAAGAGTTTTAAGCAGATAGAGGCATGCAGCCACGCATGCCCCGCTTCAACCGCGCAGGGGAGAGCCGCAGCCGGCCTCCCCTGTCGCGTTGCAACAACACACCGCTCGCATAAAAAATCCGCGGCAACTGTTGTATTTCTGGCCTCCGGATCCCGGTACTACGCCAAAACGGCGCACGTTTTTTTGCGCAGCCGCAGGAAAACCCAGCGTCCTGCCCCACCTCTTTTGCTCCCGCACAGGCCTGCCGGCACCTCACTATGCACCCGCCGGATATTGACGACAAATACGATTTTATTCGCGTATTGAGTCGAAACAGATATGAATGGCGGCAGCTGGAAAATGGCATGAATACTAAAACTTCCCGTGCTAGCATGATTTTTCGTCTAGCGGACTAGCGCCTGCCTGGACCTTTCGCACAACCTCGACCGACAGGAGCCGTTTCATGATGACACCGCACGCCAGCACCGTACGCCATACCCTGATTGCCCTGGCGATCGCCGCCGCCTTTCCCCTGCAGGCGCAGGCCCAGGACAGCGTCCCGGCGCCCGCCTCCGACGCGCCGGCCGCACCGGCGGCGCAGGCCGGTCCTGGCCAGCTGGAAACGGTGATCGTGACGGCGCAGCGGCGCGCGGAAAACATCAAGGACGTGCCCATGTCCATCGCCACCCTGAAGGGCGACAAGCTCGACACCCTGACGGCCGGCGGCGCCGACATCCGCTTCCTCAACAGCCGCTCACCCAGCGTGTCCGTCGAATCGGATTACGGCCGCACCTTCCCCCGCTTCTACATTCGCGGCCTGGGCAATACCGACTTCGACCTGAACGCCTCGCAGCCGGTGGGCCTGGTGATGGACGACGTGGTGCAGGAAAACGCCATGCTGAAAGGTTTTCCCGTGTTCGACGTCGACCAGGTCGAGGTACTGCGCGGCCCGCAAGGCACCCTGTTCGGCCGTAACTCGCCGGCCGGCGTGATCAAGTTCGATTCCGCCAAGCCCGTCTTCAAGACGGAAGGCTACCTGAGCGGCGGCTTCGGCAAGGATGGCATGAAGAGCCTGGAAGGCGCCTTCAACGTGCCCGTCAGCGACACGGTCGCCCTGCGCTTTTCCGGCCAGACGCAGCGCCGCGACGACCGCGTGCACAACCCGCGGCCCACCGGCACGCGCGACTTCGAAGGCTATGAAGACAGCGCCGCCCGCCTGCAGGTGCTGGTCAAGCCCACGCGCGACTTCACGGCCCTGTTCAACGTGCACGCGCGCAACCTCGACGGCACGGCCACCCTGTTCCGCGCGAACATCCTGAAACAGGGCACGAACGACCTGGTCGACGGCTTTGATTACGACAACTACCCGACCGACGGCATCAACCGCCAGCACCTGAAAACCAAGGGCGCCAGCATGCGCCTGAAATGGGACTTGCCCGGCGTGACCCTGCATTCGATCACCGGCTACGAAAAACTCGATTTCTACAGCCGCGCCGACGTCGACGGCGGCTATGGCGCCGTGTACGCGCCGCCGATGGGTCCCGGGTTTATTCCGTTTGTCGTGGAAACGGCCGACGCGATCCCCAACCACAAGCAGATTTCGCAGGAATTCCGCGCCGAATCGTCTGCCCGCGGCCCGCTGCAATGGATAGCCGGCCTGTTCTACTTCAAGGAAGATATCCAGATCGACAGCTTCGGCTTTGACAGCCTGGCGCCCGGCAACCCGCAAAGCCCGAACTACGCCACGCAAAACCAGAGCTCGAAGTCGTACGCGGCCTTCGGCTCGCTCAACTACACGGTCTCGGACGCCCTGAAACTGCGCGCCGGCCTGCGCTACACGACAGACAAGAAGGATTTCTCCGCCAAGCGCGTGGAAGCGATCACGGCCGGACCCTTCGACTTGCACGACACCTCGCACAACGTCAGCTGGGACCTGAGCGGCACCTATGTGCTGACGCCGGCAACGAATGCCTACGCGCGCATCGCCACCGGCTACCGCGCGCCGTCGATGCAGGGCCGCCTGAACGGCCTGGCCGACCGCCCCTCGTTTGCGGGTGCCGAGAAAGCGCTATCCGTCGAGGCGGGCATCAAGCAAGACCTGTTCGACAAGCGCGCGCGCCTGAGCCTGGCCGTGTTCCAGTACCGCGTGAAGGATAAGCAGCTGACAGCCGGCAGCGGCGCCGTCAACATGAACCAATTGATCAACGCCGACAAGGCCACGGGCCGCGGCGTGGAACTCGACTTCCAGGCGAACCTCAGCGATTCGCTCAGCATGACCCTGGGCGGCAGCTACAACCACACGGAAATCCAGGACAAGAAGCTGTTCGTGCAAAGTTGCGGCAATGCGCAAAACAACCCGGCCAGCGGCTGTACCGTCACCGATCCGCTGGGTCCGTTCAAGGGCACGGCCTACATCGACGGCAACCCGCTGCCGCGCGCACCGGAATGGCAAACCAACTTCACATTGAAGTACAGCATTCCCCTCGCCAATGGCGAGTTCTATGCCTACACGGACTGGGCCTACCGCACCAGCTACAACTTCTTCCTGTATGAAGCGAAGGAATACAAGGCCAAGGAACTGCTCGAAGGCGGCTTGCGCGTCGGCTACAAATGGGACAAATACGAACTCTCCGCGTACGGCCGCAACATCACCAACCAGATCCAATCGCTGGGCGCGATCGATTTCGACAACCTGACGGGCATCATCAACGAACCGCGCACGTATGGGGTGCAGTTCAAGGCGACGTTTTGATGGCGGGTAGCGGATACCTGGCTGTGTCTGCGGCCCCTTCGCTCAGGCACAAGATGGCGTAACAAGCATCACCTGTGCTAGAATCTCGCCGCGCTGCCCGGATGGTGAAACTGGTAGACACTGGAGACTTAAAATCTCCCGCCTGTAAGGGCGTGCCGGTTCGACTCCGGCTCCGGGCACCAGCGCACATGCATTTTACAGAGATAGTGACCACTATTTTTATCCTCTCTACCAGTTCCGCAAAACTGGTTTTGTTCCGCAAAAAGTCTCCCGTAGCTATTTTGTAGGCTTGACGAGCTTGCCTCGCCGATGTCGCACATACCTGGCTGTCATGGCCGTTGTGGTGTGCCCCAGCTGCGCTTGTGCCGCTGCAATTCCGCTAATTTCCTCCGTATCCGTGCCGGCCTTGGCTCGCAAATCCCGGAACTGAAAATTCTTAATGTCCTTGGCTATTCCTGGATTGTCGGCGGCCGCTTTCGCGCGCGCCGCTTCAAATGCATATCGCAGCATGTATTTCGTCATCTGCTGGCCATCGTCGTTATTGATCAGTCCTATGCCGACGACCGGGCGCTTGTCGAGCTGCTCTAACAACGCCGCCAGCTCACCTACGATCTCGATGCGTAATTTTTTGCGTGTTTTATTCTGGTTTATTTCGATTGCGCCATCTTTCAAATTGGCGCGCGTGATCTTCAGCATGTCGGCCGGTCGCTGGCCAGTAAGGTAAGCCAGGTCGAGTGCGTCTCGCAGGCCTGGCGCTGCCGCGGCATATACGGCTGAAAACACTTCATTGTCGACGTACACGTCCCGCCCCTCCTCCTTGAAGCCCTTGATCCCGGCACACGGGTTGGCTTGATTGGTCAAGCCAGCGCCACGTGCAAAATTCCAGATATGCGACAGCAGCGCCTTATCCCGATTGGCCGCAACTTGCCCTTCCTTACCGGTCCAGTCGGGCACGGGTTTGCCGCGCGCCGCCAAGCTGGCGTTCTTTTTCCGTTGCTCTTCGGCTATGCTGGTCGACCTCCACGTCAGGTATTGGCGCACCATTACCGGCAGAATGGAATCCATCGGCTCTTGACGATCATCGAAGAACTGGTACAGGT
>NZ_JBWBYV010000060.1:0-20053 GCF_056174685.1 Janthinobacterium sp. BHSEK | reverse complement strand
GTCATGGCAATAAAATATTATAAGGGGCGTGTCGTGCGAATACACCATCGCATCGTCGCGCGAAGGGACAAAAATATCCGACCAATTTTCTATACAGAACACGCTGCTGCATGAGAAGCGCGCGTCTTCTCCAAACACCACGACAAGCTGCTGCGCACCCGGCACGCGCGCGCGTAACCATCGAGTCGCACTGGCCGCATCCGCTCCGAAGTCGAAGCGTTCGAGCGAACCCACGGTGCTGCCGTTCAAGCCGGGATGCGTCTTCGAGTCATAAAGGCCGACCAAGTCATATGCACGGCGCGCACCATCGGCATCAAGCCAGACGATCTCCGCCGAATGATGTTTCAACTCCTCAAGCCGCCAATGCGTTGCGTTCAATATCTCTCGAAATCTACAATATTCATGGCCGTGCGTTCGGCGAGTGAAGGAAGCAGCCTGCAATGACGCCTGTCGCCAACGCAGGAACGCCAGCAGTGCGCCCCGCTACGGCAACCTGTGCCGGAACGTCGGCTCGATGTTGCGCGCATGCAGCCAGCGCACGATGTCTTCCAGGGTGGCGTCCTGCAGCAGCAAGCCTGGCGCGGTGGCGGAAAATGCAACAGGCGATGCGGCCACGGGAACGGTTGCGGGCGCAGCAGGCTCCGCCAGCCCCGCATGCCCCTGCAGCTTCGCCAGCGCCTGCGCGAACTGGGCCGGATTGATGCTGCGCAAGCTTTCCAGGAAACCCAGCTGGGCGGCGGGCGGCGGCGGCATGTCCAGGCCAGGCTCGTCGACGAAGGCGGCGCCCATGCTGGGGTGGATGAAGGCGGCCCACTTGCCAGACGGCTGCAGGCATGGCGGCAGCGCCGCCTGTTCCACGTAGGCGGGCGGCGCTACAGCGAGGATATCGGTCGAGGCGGGTAAGAAGGTGGACCGCAGCAGCTGCACGAACTGGCGCGCCTGGGCGGCGGGCACGGGCGTGGCCAGTGACAGCCATAACTGAAACGCGGTGCCCGAGATGCTGACGGCGGGCGCCGGCAAGTCCAGCTCGTGCTGCAGCGCATTGGCGATCGTGCACAGCGCGCTCCAGTGCGCCTCGCCGCCGCCCTTGCCGCCAAACTCCAGCACCAGCGCGCGCGCCAGGCCGTGCCCGCTCACCAGGCGCACGGCCACCGTCTGTTCGCCCGCCAGGTGGCGCGCCAGCACGGCCGGCATCAAAGGCTGCATGCCGCCCTGCGCATCGACGTAATGCTGCTGTTCCTCGAACAGGTACAGGCGGGTGAGTTCGGAAATCAGTTTATGCATGGGCGGCCTCGTAATGACGTTGAGCAACACTTGCCAACGTGCCCCGATTATAGCCTTCCCGCCCCTGGCGCACCCACCCTCCCGGCGCCGAACACCAGCCAGCTGGCCGCGGCAAACAGGCAGGCGGCGACGCCGCCGTACAGCATCACGGCGCCAAAGCCTTGTGCCAGCGCAAGCTGGGCCACGCCGGCCGGCAGCGCGCCGGCGCCCTTGCCTGCCGACAAATCCTCCGCCATGGCGCGCACGGTGGCTGCGTCCGGTCCGCCGGGCAGATGCAGCCGCAAGGCGGACTGGATGCCTTCGACGAGAATAAAGCCCATCAGCGCGATATTGATGGACAGGCTGACCATGCGCGCGCTGATGTCGATGCTGGACGCCATGCCTGCCCGCTCGCCCGGCACGGCGCCCGTCGTCGTATTGGTGACGGGCGTATTCGTCAGGCCCAGCCCCGTGCCGGCCAGCAGGCAGCCGGGCAGGATCGTCAGCCAGCTGGCGGCGTCCGCATGACTGCCCCACAGCATCAGCAGAAAACCTGCGCCGATGGCCAGCATGCCGACAGGAATGACCAGGTCGGCGCGGTAGCGCAGCGCCAGCCGCTCGGCCAGCGGCGGCATGAGCAAGGTGGGCACCGTGTAGGCCAGCAGGGTCAGGCCCGTGCCCAGGCTGCTGTAGCCGAGGCCATGCTGCACGTACAGGGGCAGATAGATCATGAACGGCCAGAAACTGCAGTTCATGCCCGCCGAACCGAGCAAGGCGCCCGAGAAGCGGCGGATGCGGAAGACGGCAAAATCGACCATCGGTTCGGGCTGGCGCCGTTCGATGGCGGCAAACAGCACCAGGCTGACGAGCGCCACGGCCAGGCTGCCCACGGTGCGCGGGTCCGTGACACCCAGCGCCGGCCCCTGCGTGATGCACCAGGCCAGGCTGAACACGCCCAGCGACAGGGTCGCGATGCCCGCCACGTCCAGATTGCGCCGCTGCGGGTCACGCGATTCCGTCACGCCCAGGCCCGCCAGCAGCAGCGCGACGACGGCCAGCGGCCCGTGCACGAGAAATACCCATTGCCAGTTTGACAGCGCGACGATGGCCGCGCCGATGATGGGGCCAAAACCCAGGCCGATGCCAAAGACGATGCCCCAGGCACCAAACGCCCTGCCGCGCGCGGCGCCGGCCGGGAACTGCCGCGACAGCACGGCCACCTGGCAGATCAGCATGGCGCCGCCAGCCGCGCCCTGCAGCGCGCGCGCGGCGATCAGCACACCCGTGCTGCCGGC
This sequence comes from Janthinobacterium sp. BHSEK, assembly GCF_056174685.1. Taxonomy (NCBI): domain Bacteria; kingdom Pseudomonadati; phylum Pseudomonadota; class Betaproteobacteria; order Burkholderiales; family Oxalobacteraceae; genus Janthinobacterium; species Janthinobacterium sp. BHSEK. Next base: position 17,495 of record NZ_JBWBYV010000060.1, on the reverse strand, counting down.
CCAGCCGCAGACCAGTGAACTGACGCCGAACAGCGCCAGACTGGCGAGCAGCAAGCGCTTGCGGCCGTAGCGGTCGGCCAGGGTGCCCGTGGCCATCAGCACCGTGGTGCAGGCCAGCGTGTAGGCGTTCATGATCCACTGCAAATCCTTGAAGTCGCCATGCAGCAGCGTTTCCAGGGTGGGCAGGATGACGGGCACGCTGGAAATTTCCAGGCCGAACATGAGCGAGGCCAGGCAGACGGCTGCCAGGGTCAGGGTATTGTGTTGCGAAGTAGTCAGGTGCATCGAAGCCTTGATGTCGGTAGTCATGGAGGCGCGCGTGGGGACGGCGCACCGCGAGCCGCCATTCTAGAAAGCCTCGACTCATGATGGAAATGATAAAATTTTGTACAATTCATTCATTTTAATCATGAATCACGGGAACCCCATGGACTTCGATACCGCCCTGCTGCGCGCCCTGGTTGCCGTAGCGGACACGGGCGGCTTTACGCGCGCCGCCGAACGGCTGCACCTGAGCCAGTCCGCCGTCAGCCACCAGATCCGCCGGCTGGAAGAGCAAGCGGGCACCGCATTGCTGGTACGCACGACGCGCCGCCTGCGCCTAACGGAAGACGGCGAGGATTTTTTGCGCCACGCGCGGCAGATCCTGGCGGCCCAGGATGCCCTGTCGCGCCGCTTCCAGCGTTCCTCGATCGCCGGCGCCGTGCGCTTCGGCGTGCCGGAAAATTTCATGGGCGCGCGCCTGCCGGCCCTGCTGGCGCAGTTCGTGCACCTGTTTCCCGCCGTGCGCCTGGACGTGACGGTGGGCACCTATCTTGACTTGCAGAAACTGGTCGCGGCCGATGCGCTGGACCTGGCCGTCATCATGGCCCCGGCCGATTGCGGCGACGAGGCGGCCGTGCTGCGCCGCACGCGCTTCGTCTGGGCCGCGGCGCAGGATTTCCGCCACGACGGCGCGCTGCCCCTGCCGCTGGCGTTTTCACCGTCGCCGTGCATGCACCGGCAAGTGGGCGTCGATGCCCTCGAGAGCGCCGGCCTCGACTGGCGCGTGGCGTTCACCTCGCCCAGCCAGCAGGGCTTGCGCGCCGCCGTGCTGGCGGGCTTGGCCGTCACGGCCCTGCCGCAAGGCGACCTGGAGGCGGGCATGGTCGTCATCGATGGCCAGCATGGCTTGCCCGCCCTGCCCGCCGCCCACTTCCAGCTCGTCTGGCGCGCCACCGGTGCCACGGCGGCGGCCGAAGCGTTTGGCCAATTGCTGCGCGAGTGGTCAGCCGCGCCCGCGGCATGACAGCACCAGCAGCAAGGCCAGCGCCAGCATGGCACTCGCGCTGCCCAGGGCAAGCGTCACGCGGTGCGCCAGCAGCGGCACGCCTGCCAGCTGGTGCGCGCCAACAGCCGAGATCGCCACAAGGACAGCCAGCCCCAGCGAACTGCCCAGCTGGTGCGCCACGTTGACGATGCCGGATGCCGCGCCCGCATCCCGCGCCGGCACGCCGGCCACGCCGGCCGCCGTCAGCGGACTGAGGGCCATGCCCTGCCCCGCGCCGATCAGCACCATCGGCAAGGCCACGCCCAACCAATAGGCCGTGCCAAGGTCGACGCGGCTCAGCCATGCCATGCCCAGCAGGGTCAAGCCCAGGCCCATGGCCAGCAGGCGCGCATTGCCGAAGCGCCGCGTCAAGCGCGGCACGCACAGGGCCACGCCGAAGTTGACCAGAGTCATGGGCAGGAAGGCCAGGCCCGTCAGCGATGGCGGATAGCCGAGCACCACTTGCAGGAATTGCGTGGTGAAAAAGAAGAAACCGATCATGGCGCCCAGGAACAGCACCCTGGCCCCGTACGCCGCATTGCGTTGCCTATCGGCAAAAAGACGCAGCGGCAGGATCGGTTGCGCGGCGCGCCGCTCGATGAATATGAAAGCGGCCAGCAGCAACATGCCCGCCGCCAGCGTACCTTGCGTCAGGAAGTCGCCCCAGCCGGCGCCGGCCGAGCGGATCAGGCCATACACGAGCGCCGTCATGCCGATGGTCGAGCTGGCGGCGCCGGCCACGTCGAACGAGCCCCGGCTGCGCGCGCTTTCCGCGATGTAACGGCGCGCAGCCGCCAGCATGGCCGCGCCGATGGGCAGGTTGAGGAAGAAACCGACTCGCCACGACAGCCATTCGGCCAGCGCGCCGCCCAGCACCAGGCCCACACTGGCGGCGATGCCGGCCACGGCGCTGTACAGGGCGATGGCCCGCGTGCGTTCGCGCCCTTCCGCGAACGTGGTTTGCAGCAAGGCCAGGGTCGACGGCGCCAGGATGGCCGCGCCCACGCCCTGGATGGCGCGCGCGGCGATCAGCATGGCCGGCGACCGCGCCAGGCCGATGGCCAGCGACGCCACGGTGAACAGCGCCAGGCCCAGCTGCAGCATCCTGCGCCGGCCGAAAACGTCGCCGGCGCGCGCGGCCAGCAGCAGCAAGCCGCCAAACGTCAGGGTGTAGGCGCTTTGCACCCAGGCCAGGCCCGTGTCCGTAAAGCCCAGTTCCTGATGGATTTTCGGCAAGCCCGTCAACACGATGGACGTGTCGAGCACGATCATCACATAGCTGACGAGGATGATGGCGAGGATGGCCGCCTTGTGCGGCGCGGCGGGGATAGCGGGGAGATTTTTCATGCCGCCACTGTATGCCTTCCCCATTACGATGAATAGATGCTAAAGTCCGCATGAACTTATTAGTCTCACTAATAAATGGAAAGTCATACATGGCACAAACCAACTTCAACGATATCCTCGCCTTCGTGGCCGTGGCCCGCGCAGGCAGTTTCACCCGGGCGGCGGCCAAGCTGGGCGTGTCGCAGTCGGCGCTGAGCCAGACCGTGCGCGCGCTGGAAGAACGGCTCGGTCTGCGCCTGCTGGTGCGCACCACACGCAGCGTCTCGCCCACGGATGCGGGTGAACAGCTGCTGCGCACGGTGGCGCCCCGCTTCGACGAAATCGAGGCGGAGCTGGCCCTGCTCAGCGAACGGCGCGACAAGCCTGCCGGCAACATCCGCATCAGCGCGGGAGAACATGCGGCGCTGACCATCCTGCAACCGGCCATCGCCCGCTTGCTGCCCGAATATCCCGACATCAATATCGAAGTCGTCGTCGACAATGGCATGACCGACATCGTCGCCACGCGCTGCGACGCGGGCGTGCGCCTGGGCGAGCAAGTGGCCAGGGACATGATCGCCATGCCGATCGGCCCGGATTTCCGCATGGCCATCGTTGCCTCGCCCGCGTATTTCAGCCGCCATGCGCCGCCCGTCACGCCGCAGGACTTGATGGCGCACAACTGCATCAACATGCGCCTGCCCACCCTGGGCGGCCTGTTTGCCTGGGAATTTGCCAAGGATGGGCAGGAGCTGAAAGTACGCGTGGAAGGACAGATGATTGTCAACAACATGGCCATGCGGCTGCATTCGGCGCTCGATGGCCTGGGCCTGGCCTGCATGGCCGAAGATATCGTCCTGCCCTGCCTGGCCGATGGCCGCCTGGTCCGCGTGCTGGACGACTGGTGCCCCACGTATGCGGGCTACAAGCTGTATTACCCGAGCCGGCGCCACCCGTCGCCCACGTTTACCCTGCTGCTCGACACCTTGCGCTATCCATCTCCGACCGTTTGAGCCAGCGCAAGCCGTGAGCGGACGCGGACGGCAAAGTGAACGAACACGCATTTACCGTGCGGCGGCGCAGGACTATAGTGGCTGCTTTCCCACCTGTTCAAGGATCGCCATGAAACTCTTTTATTCGCCGGGCGCCTGCTCGCAGGCACCGCACATCATCCTGCGCGAAACGGGGGCGGCCTTCACCCTCGTGAAGGTCGACCTGGGCCGGCACCGCACGCAGGAAGGCGGCAATTACTACGACCTCAACCCGAAAGGCCAGGTCCCGCTGCTGGCGCTCGACGATGGCACGACCTTGAGCGAAGGCCCCGTCATCGCCCAGTACATCGCCGAACAGGCCGGCAGGCAGGACCTGCTGCCGCCCGTGGGCAGCTTTGCCCGCTACAAGGTGCTGGAATGGCAGAACTACATCACGTCCGAACTGCACAAATCGTTCAGTCCCCTGTTCGATCCCCGCTTCGACGCCGCCACCAAGACCTTATTCATTGAGCAACTTGGCAAAAAATTCAAGTGGGTGGACAGCCGCCTGGAAGGCCGGCCCTATCTGACGGGCGACACCTTCACCGTGGCCGACGCCTATCTGTTCGTCGTCACGGGCTGGGCGCCGAACGTGGGCGTGGATTTGTCCGCGCTGGCGCATCTGCAAGCCTTCCTCGCAAGAGTGGCCCAGCGCGACAGCGTCAAGGCTGCTTGGGAAGCGGAAGGATTAGCCAAGGCGGCTTAAAAGCAGTGTTGCTGAGCAGGGAAAGACCGCTCCTTGACGGCGCTGACATAGGCCGTGAAGGCGCCGCCAATGCTGGCCTGCCCCGTCATGAAGTCGCGCACGAAGCGCGCCTTCTTGCCTGGAAACACGTTGAGCATATCGTGCATGACGAGTATCTGGCCTGAACAATCGGGACCAGCGCCGATGCCGATGGTGGGAATGGCCAGCAGCGCCGACACTTCCCGGCCCAGCGCGGCCGGTATGGCTTCAAGCAGCAATAGCGCGGCGCCAGCCGCCTGCAGGGCCAGCGCGTCGGCTTTCAAGACTGCCGCGCTTTCCGCCGTCTTGCCCTGCACCTTGAAACCGCCCAGCTGATGCACGGACTGCGGCGTCAAGCCCAGGTGGGCGAACACGGGGATGCCCCGCTCGGTGAGAAAGCGCACGGTATCGCACAGCCAGCCGCCGCCCTCCAGCTTGACCATGTGTGCACCCGCCTGCATCAACTGGACGGCGTTGGCATACGCCGCCTGCGGCGTGGCATAGCTGCCGAACGGCATGTCGGCCGCCAGCACGGCCGTACGGTTGCCGCGCGCCACGCTCGCCGTGTGATAGGCGATGTCGGCCACGCTGACGGGCAAGGTCGTGCCCTGCCCTTGCACCACATTCCCCAGCGAATCGCCGACCAGCAGCAGCTCCACGCCGCAAGCATTCATCAGGGTGGCAAAACTGGCGTCATAACTAGTCAGTGCGGCAATTTTTTTCCCCGCGTCGCGCATGGCTTGCAAGGCTGGCACCGTCAACGGCTTACTATGCGGCAAGTGTTCACTCTGGTCTGGGGCGGGCATAGTTTTCATTTCGTTAAGTTAAGTTTTCTCGGACTTGCCGTGCATCACCATGATGGTTTGCTGCATCAGCGCACACAGGGTTTCCTGGCCATCCTTGACGGCAAACACTTCGGCTTGCGTAACGATCAGGGTGCGGCCGGGCCGCATCACCTTGCCGCGCGCAATCAGTCTCTCGCCATCGGCGGGCGCCAGCAAATTCATCTTGTATTCCACCGTCAGCACGGACGCGCCTTCCGGCACCATGGTCATGGCCGCGTAGCCGGCGGCCGAGTCCGCGATCATGCCCACCACCCCGCCATGCACGAAGCCATGCTGCTGCTCGATACCGCTCCAGTGCGGCACGTGGATTTCCGTGCTGCCATGCGCCACCACGGGCAGGCTGGCCCGGATCAGGGTCATGGCGTTCTGCAAATCGAAACTGGCGCGGACTCGGTCGGCGAATTGCGGGTCGGGAAGTCGTGTCATGGTGAAATACTTTCTCAAGTGAACAGAAAAAAGAACTTATGGCACCACTCTACCCTGCTTCTAGCGCGCCGCGAACAACACGGTCAGGGTGCCGCAGGCACTGACCAGCACGATGCCGGCCAGCAGCACGCCGGACAGCGGCGTCAGGATTCCTTGTTGCATATCGGAGTCCTCATTATCAACGGTGCGGCTTTTCTTGATATAGTGAGAATCCGACAGCCCCTCTTTCAATGCAGCCAACCACAATGCCCGTGCCCACCGCAAGACATCTGCTGCTGGCGCCCTACAGCGGCGCCCTGCCAGCCGCCATCTGCTTTCGCAGCGCCGCCATGCCCGCGGCGGCCATGTATCCCAGCCACAGCCACTCCTGGGGCGAGTTCGTGTATGCGCTCAGCGGCGTGGTGGAAGTGCTGGTGGCCGGAAAACACTATCTGGTGCCGCCCCAGTACGGCATCTGGCTGCCGCCCCGCGTGGCGCATACGGGGCAGAACCGCCATCCCGCCTGCCACAGCTCGCTGTACGTGAGCGAAGCACTGTGCGGGGAGCTGCCAGCCGCGCCGTGCGCGCTGGCCGTCACGCCCTTCGTGCGCGCCATGCACGAGCACTTGCGCGCCCACCCGCCCGGCTTGCCGCAGACGATTCATGAAAAGCGCCTCTTGCATGTCTTGCTGGACCAGCTGGCGCGCGCCACGCCCGTGGGCAGTTACCTGCCCAGCTCGGATGACCCCATGCTGGGCAAGGTGCTGGCCATGCTCGACAGCAACCCCGGCGACGACCGCCCGCTGGCCGCGCTGGCGCAGGCCGTCAACACCACGGAGCGCACGCTGATGCGCCGCTGCCAGCGCGACCTCGGCATGAGTTTCGCCCAATGGCGCGCGCGGTTGCGCGTGATCAAGGCCATGGCCATGCTGGAAGCAGGCCAGACGGTGGAAAGCATCGCCTTCGACCTGGCATATGCCAGTTCCTCTGCCTTTATCACCATGTTCCGCAAGGTGACAGGCGAGACGCCGGACGAGTACCGGCGGCGCAGTACCTAGCCGAACGCGCCAGGCGCCCGCAATGACCCGCGCTGTGCGAAAATGCCCGCCTTCGCCATTGCCGGACTTTACTCATGCCGCACGCTGCTCTCGCCACCCTTGCCACCCTTTCCGGGCGCGACGCCCGGCGCATTGCGCGCCACGCCCAGGCAGCCGACGCCGCCCGCTTCCTGCACCCGGCCCAGCAAGCCTTGCTGCACCGGCGCGGCTGGCTGACGATGCTGGCGCCGCGCAGCGCGGGCGGCGCCGAGCTGCCCCTGCCGCAGGTGGTGCGCCTGGAAGAAGCCGTGGCCGCCGTCGACGGCAGCATGGGCTGGGTGCTGACCCTGTGCGCGGGCGCCGGCTGGTTCGCGGGCTTCCTCGCACCAAGCATGGCGCGCGCCATCATCGGCACGCCGCGCGTCTGCCTGGGCGGCAGCGGCGCGGCCACCGGCTACGCGGAGGAAGAAGGCGACGGCTACCGCATCACGGGCAGCTGGGACTACGCCAGCGGCGCGCCGATGGCGACCCACTTCACCCTGAACGCCCGGCTGCAGCGCGCTGGCCGGCCCCTGCTCGACGAACAAGGCAAGCCGCGCATCCGCGCCTTCCTCGTGCCCGCCGCCCTGGTGCAGCTGGTGCCCTCGTGGAACAGCATCGGCATGCGCGCCAGCGCCTCGCACAGCTACCGCATCGACGGCGCATGGGTCGGCAAGGAACACGGTTTTACCATCAGTCCGGAAGCCGCGACGGCCGACGGCCCCCTGTACCGCTACCCGTTCTATTCACTGGCGTATGTCACCCTGGCCGCCAACGTGGCCGGCATGGCCGCGCATTTCATGCGGCTGGCCGAAGAATGCATGCGCCACCGCCGCCATGCGCGCGCCGGCCTGCCGCTGCTGGAGGTGCCGGAAGTAATATCCATGTTGCAAGGAAAGAAAGACGCATTGATCGCCGCCCGCGCCCGCTTCTACGCCGTGCTGGACGACAGCTGGGCGCAGGTGGCCGCCGGCGCGACACTCGACGAGCACGCCATGCAGGCCGTGCAGGCCGGTTCGCTGGCTTTGGTGGCCGTGTGCCGCGCGGCCGTCGACGGTCTGTATCCGTATTGCGGCCTGTACGCGGCGCGCGAAGACAGCGCCATCAACCGCGTCTGGCGCGATTTCCATACGGCCAGCCAGCATGCGTTGCTGCTGCCGTAGCGTAAACGCGCCGCGCGGCAACGCCAGCCAGCGTCTTAGCGCGGATAACTGTCGTCCGTCACCTGCTCCAGCCAGCTGACCGCCGATCCGTCTTGCGCCTCGGCAATGGCGACATGCTGCATGGCGGACGTGGCCGTCGCACCATGCCAGTGCTTGACGCCGGGCGGTATCCACGCCACGTCGCCCGCGGCCAGCGCCTGCAGCGGGCCCTGCCAGTGCTGTACCCAGCCCTGGCCTTGCGTGACGATCAGGGTCTGGCCCAGCGGATGCGTATGCCACGCCGTGCGGGCGCCGGGCGCGAAGGTGACGATGCCGCCGCCCACGCGGGCCGGAGACGGCCGCTGGAACATGGCGTCGACCTCGACCGTGCCCGTGAAATAGGCGGCGTCGCCCGTGATGGCGGGCATGACGGCGGCGCGCGTGACGGTGACGGCGGCGTGTGTGGCAGTTGCCTCGGCAGACGCGGAGGCAGAAACGGCCCCGGCGGGCAGGCAAAGCGGCAAGAGTGCCGCGGCGTATCGATGCATGTCTGGTTTCCTTTCTTACCGGTATGATTAACCCCACGGGCAGCCGGGCAGCCGGCTGCGCCTGTCCTGGCAAGTCCAGCTTAACAGCGCTGGCCCGCGCTGATTAGCGGCGCAAAGCCACTAGCGCCTATAAGCTGGGCTGATGAATGGATCGATGCGCGGCCGATGGCAGAAAGGCATGCGAACGCCATGCCAGCCGCATTGCCTGATAATATGGAGACATCGCTACTTCCCTGCCCCATCCATGCACGTCAACACGCTCAGCAGCCTGGCGCAACTTTTGGCCAGCGCCGAAACGGAAACCCTGGCCTTTCCCACCAGCATCAATACGGCCCTGCTCTTGCAAAAGGAACTGGCCAATCCGGATTGCCATTCGGCCGACATCAGCCGACTGCTGCTGTGCGAACCGACCTTGTCGGCGCGCGCCGTGGCGCTGGCCAATTCGGCCCTGTTCGCGCCCGGCCAGGCGCCCGCCATCACCAGCGTGCGCGCCGCCGTCGAACGGCTGGGCCACCGCAACCTGTATGCGCTGGCGACGGCGGCCGTCATCCGCCAGCTGAACGCGGGCATCCGCGACGAAGCCTTGCGCGCCCATGCCACCCAGCTGTGGGCGCACACCGTGCACGTGGCGGTGCTGGCGCATGCGCTGGCGGGCGCCGTCACGCACACGGATGCCGACACGGCGCTGTTCGCCGGCATCGTGCATGAAGTGGCAGGCTTCTATTTGCTGGCCCAGGCCGACAAGACCCCGGGCCTGTACGCCCAGCTGGAAACGCAGATGGCGTCCACGCTGGAAGTGATCGGCCGGGGACTGATGCGCCAGCTGGGCGTGCCGCAGCAGGTGGCCGACGCCGTCAACGCCTTGCCCGGCTCGACCATCATGCTGCCGCCCGAAGGCTTGCGCGACACCCTGCTGCTGGCCAAGGCGCTGGCGCCCGTGCCTTCGCCGCTGCCGCAGGCCGGCATCACCGTCAACGCGCCGCTGCAAGCCTACCTGGAGCACGATCCCGTGCTGCAGGCGCTGCGCACGCAGCCGTCGGCCGAAGCGAAGGGCCTGATCGAGGTGCTCCTCAGCTGATGGCCGATCTGCTATGATGGCGCAGGCCGGGATGGACCCGGTCCGCTTTCATTGATGTCCACTGGAAAACTGCCTTGACTACCTCCTTACGCATGCTCGGCCTGGCCGCAGCTCTGACCATGGCGTGCAACGCCAACGCCGACAGCTTCGTTTCCTCGGCCTCCAGCGCCGGCTCCCAGTCGAGCGGCAGCATTTCCGATTCGCTCAACGGTTCGAGCAACAGCTCCTCGCGCGACAACAAGGTGGCCAATGGCCCCTACCGCATCATCGACGTGGCCGCCGTGCCGGGCCGCGACGGCATGACGCGTTTGACCATGCAGGCCGACGCCACGGCCACGCCGCTGGTGCTGGACTTGCCGCAGGCGGCGCTCGACAAGCAGCAGCTGGCGCAGGGCGACGTGGTGCATGCGCAAAACCGCGCCTACGGCATCGAATTCTCGCGCAACGACACGCGCGCCGCCTTCTTCCTCGTGCTGGCCGACGACTGGTACGGCGAAATGGCCACGCGTCCCGTCAGCCTTTGATCCGTTTTCGCCTGCACCGCCCGGCACTGCTGCTGGGCGTCATCGTCAGCGCTGGCGCCGCGCAGGCAGGCACCTCGCTCGCCTCGTCGCGCTTTTGCGACCGCGCACAGGAACTCACGGCAACGGAACAGGATCGCCTGCTGCGCTTTGCCGCCGTCGTGCGCGAGGAACTGGCCGCCAGCGAAGGCAGCGTAGCCCTGATCAGCCGCTCCGGCCTGGACCTGGCCCGCTTCGGCATCCGCTATTCGCACGCGGCGCTGGCCTGGCGCCACGACAATGACAGCGGCTGGTCCGCGCGCCAGCTGTACTACGCCTGCGACGAAGGCCGCCCGCGCATCTTCGACCAGGGCACGGCCGGTTTCGCCATGGGCACGGCCAATCCTGCGCTCGGCTACATCTCGCTCGTGAAACTGCCGGCCGAAACCGTGCCGCCCCTGCGCCGTGCCCTGCTCGACCCCGTGCGCGTGCAGGATCTGCTGGCGGGCCGCTACAGCGCCAACGCCTACGCCTTCAATTTGAAATACCAGAACTGCAATCAGTGGGTGGTGGAAATGCTGGCCGCCGCCTGGGGCGAACTGGCCGCGGGCGGCGACTTGCGCGCGCGCGCCCAGGACTGGCTGCGCGCCGCGCCTTACACCCCCGCTCCTGTGGACGTGGGCGCCCGCTGGCTGATGCTGGGATCGATCTTCGTGCCCCTGGTGCACATGGACGACCATCCGCCCGAAGCCATCGGCACCATGCGGCTGGCAGTCAGCCTGCCGGCCAGCCTGGAAGCGTTCGCGCGCCAGCGCCTGCCCGCCAGCGAGCGCGTGGAAATCTGCCACGACGGCAAACAGGTGGTGGTGCACCGGGGCTGGGAACCGGTCGCCGACGGCTGCGTGCCCGGCCCGGACGACCGGGTCATCGCGCTCGACTGATTACATCTGCGCGTCGAGCGCCTCGCCGATCGCATAAAAACGCCCGCCGGCGATGTAATGCAGGCTGCGCCACGATGCATCGGCCTCCTCGAAATGCCAGTGACCGTCGCGGAACACGCGCGTGTCGGCCCAGGCCCCTACCACTTCGCCGATGAACAGGTCATACGCAGCCTGGTTGTGCGGCTCGGGCAGCAGGCGGCAGGCCAGCCAGGCGGAGCATCCGGCCACGAACGGCAAATCGCAACCATCCATATGAAACAGCTGCACGCCGGCGCGCGCCAGCTTGTCGGGCTGCGCATCGAGACTGTGCGTGCCCACCGCATGCGTCAGCCGCAGCTGCGCCGCCGTCGGCACCTGGATGACGAAGCTGCCGCTGCCCTCGACCAGCGCGCGCGTGCGCGTGGCCTTGTCCAGCACCACGGTGAGTTTCGGCGGCGCGAAATCGAGGGCGCAGGCCCAGGCGGCGGCCATCACGTTGTCCACGCCAGCATGGCGGGCCGAGACGAGGATGGACGGGCCATGATTGAGCAGGCGATACGCCTTTTCCAGCGGCACGGGGGCGATATGGCGATGTTCAGGCCCCCTGCTTTTCAGGGACAGGAGCATGTCCCACTGGTCGATGCCGGGCCCGAAGCCATCCGGCGTCACCTTCACGGGCTCAAAGCCGAAGCGCGCATAAAACTGCTGCGTATGCTGGCTGGTGTTCATGCTCACCTTGGCCACGCCAGGCATGGCGCGTATCGCGTCCAGGCGCGCCTGCGTCAGCGCGCGACCCAGTCCCTGGCCGTGCAGATCCTGCGCCACCATGCCCCAGCACAGGCTGGCGACGCTGCCACCCGCCTCGATGGCATGGCCGCCGCAGGCGACGATGCGGCCGTCGCGCAGAATCACCAGATACGGATGCGTCGAGGTATCGAGCCAGGCGGCAAAGTCCGCGCGCTCGGACGGGTCGAAAAAGCGCGGCGTATTACCGTCGAACAGGGCCAGGCAGGCGTCCCGGTCGCCGGCCCGGTAAGGACGTATTGTTTGCATTTTCCGTACTCAAAAGAACATGAATGCCGATTATAGGCGATGCGCATTCATGCCAGTTGCTCCGAACTGACGACGTGCACGCCCGGCGCGGCGGCCAGCGCTGCTTCCAGCAGGGCGGCGGCGATGCGCGGCGCGGGATTGATGCGCCAGCGGCGCGGCAGCATGGGCCCCAGCACGCGCAGCACGCGCAAGGCGGCGCCCTCGCCCGCGCGCGCCTGCTCGCGCTCGCCGCCGATCAACCCGGGCCGCACGCAGGTGAGCGATCTAAAACCCAGCTGCTCCAAGTCGCGTTCCAGCTCGCCCTTGACGCGGTTATAGAAGATGCGCGAGGCGGCGTTGGCGCCGGCGGCGGAATTGAGCGCATACGTGCATGTGCCAGCCGCCAGCGCCAGGCGCGCCACGGCCAGCGGGTAATCGTGGTCCACGCGCCGGAACGCCTGCCGCGTGCCGGCCAGCTTCATGGTCGTGCCCAGGGTGCAGATGACGGCGTCCGCCTGCCACCACGGCGCGCCGGGCGGCAAGCGGTCGAAATCGACGAGCGGCGCATCGAGCTTGGGATGCGCGGGCAAGGGCTGGCGCACGGGCGCGACGACCTGGCTGACGCGCGCGTCACTCAGCGCCAGGCGCAGCACTTCACGGCCCACGAGGCCGGTGGCGCCGACGAGCAGTAGTTTCATGGCTTTCCAGTTAAAGTTGCTGTCAGCCACCACCATACACGGAACTCAGGACAGGCGCAGCGCCAGCGCCGCCAAGGTCACCAGCAGCACGGGCACGGTCAGCACGATGCCGACGCGGAAATAGTATCCCCACGAGATGTGGATATTCTTACTGTCGAGCACGTGCAGCCACAGCAAGGTGGCCAGGCTGCCGATGGGCGTGATCTTCGGCCCCAGGTCGCTGCCGATCACATTGGCGTAGATCATCGCCTCGCGCACGGCGCCCTGCGCCGTCGTCGGGTCGATGGCCAGCGCGCCCACCAGCACCGTCGGCAGGTTGTTCATCACCGACGACAGCAAGGCCGTCAACACGCCCGTGCCCATGGCCGCGCCCCACACGCCGTACTGCGCAAAGTGATTCAGCATGCCCGTCAGGTAAGCCGTCAAGCCCGCATTGCGCAAGCCGTACACGACCAGATACATGCCCAGCGAAAAGACGACGATCTGCCACGGCGCATGGCGCAGCACGTGGCGCGTGGAAATCACGTGGCCCTTGCCCGCCACGCCCAGCAGCAGCGCGGCGCCCACGGCGGCGATCAGGCTGATGGGCACGCCCAGGGCTTCTTGCGAGAAAAACCCTACCAGCAGCAGCGCCAGCACCAGCCAGCCGGCGCGGAAGGTCCCCATGTCGCGGATGGCGGCGCCCGGGCGCTTGAGTTGCGCCACGTCATAGTCGCGCGGAATATCCTGGCGGAAAAAGAGCAGCAAGGCCGCCAGGGTGGCAAGCACGGCGACGACGTTGACGGGCACCATCACGGACGCGTACTCGGCAAAGCCGATCTTGAAATAGTCGGCCGAGACGATATTCACCAGATTCGACACCACCAGCGGCAGGCTGGCCGTGTCCGCAATAAAGCCGGCCGCCATCACATAGGCCAGGGTGGCTTTGGCGGAAAACTTCAGGGCCCGCAGCATGGCGATGACGATGGGCGTGAGGATCAGCGCGGCGCCGTCATTGGCGAACACGGCGGACACCAGCGCTCCCAGCAAGACCAGCAGCACGAACAGTTTTCTTCCGCTGCCGCCGCCCCAGCGCGCCACGTGCAAGGCGGCCCACTCGAAAAAGCCGGCCGCGTCGAGCAGCAGGCTGATGATGATGACGGCAACAAAGGTGCCGGTGGCGTTCCACACGATATGCCAGACGACGGGGATGTCGCCCCAGTGGATCACGCCGGCCAGCAAGGCGACGCCAGCGCCGATGACGGCGCTCCAGCCGATGCCCAGGCCGCGCGGCTGCCAGATGACGAGGATGAGTGTGGCGAGAAAGATGAGGAAAGCGGTCAGCATGCGGCGAGGGTCCCGTGCGGTGCGGCGTCGCGGGCACCATGCGCCGCAGCCTGTGAACGTCAACAATAATTCCATAATACTGGAATTATTGAATGAATGCAAAGGCCGCGGCGGGACTGCCTTATTTCAGCGCGATGGCGATATCGGTCAAGCCCACCGTCCCATTGCCGATGGCGGAGGCGGCCGGCGTGGCCGCGCCGCCGCTCAGCACCGCCGCGCCCGTCGCCAGGTCGATGCGGTACAGTGCGCTGGGGCCGCCGGCCGCCGTGCGCAGGGCCGCCAGAACCAGCCCGTTGGCACCGCCCGCGATATCGAAGCCCACGTCGCCCGCCACGGCAACGCCGAGCGCGCCCGCCCCCACAGTGGCCAGGGTGCCGTCATTCGGCGGATTCTGCAGGGCGAGACTGGCGCTGGCCGTGTCGATATCGAACAGCATGGTCGCCGCCGCGCCCGCGAAGCTGTTGGTATAGGCGGCCGCCGTCACGGCCGGCGCCGCGCCCGCCCGGTTGATAGCGCCATCGGTGGTGGTGGCGCCCGTGTCGGCATTGATGCGCAGGCTTTGCCCCGTGTTGCCGATCACGCGCAGGCGGTCGGCCACGGGGTTGAAATCGACTCCAAAGGCCGTGCCGGCGATGGCCGTGTACGGCGCGCTGGTATCGAGCGCGTCGGCCGCCAGCGTCGCCTTGACGGCGACGGCGCCCGTGGCCGGATCGATGGTGACGATGCGGGCCGCGGAGGAAATACCGTACAACAAGCCATCCTTGGGACGGATGTCAAAGCCCAGCAGGCGCTCGCCCGCCGCCAGGCCCGTGACGGCCAAGTTGGCGTCGAGCGTGTTCGGCGTGGCCGTCTTGAAGGTGACGATGCGGCCATCGTCCGTCAAGCCGTAGGCGACGGGCGCCGCCGGCGGCGTCAAGGCGATGCCGCGCAGCTCTTCCGTCACGCCGATGGCCGCCACCAGCGTCGCCGGTGCCGTGGCCGCCGCCAGGTTCACGGTGTAGAGATTGCGCGCGCCGGCCACCGTCATGACGGCGTAGCCCGTATTCGTGCGCGCATCGATGTCGAAGCCGGCCACGCTGGTGGCCGCCACGCCGAGCGGCACGGCGCCGGCCAGGGTGCCGTTGTTGGGCGGATTTTGCGTGTACAGGGTGGCATTGGCCCCATCGATCACAAACAAAGTGGTGCCGGCCGTGCCCGCGAAACTGTTGGTATAGGCGGCGGCCGTGATGGCCGTATTGCCTGCGCCGCCGTTGATGTTGCCATCCGTGGTGGTGGCGCCCGTATCGGCATTGATGCGCAGGCTTTGCCCCGTGTTGCTGACGATGCGCAGGCGGTCGGCGACGGGATTGAAATCGACGCCAAAGGCCGTCCCGGCCAGCGCCGTATAGGGTGCCGTGGTGTCGGCCGCATCGGCCGCCAGGCTGGCTTTCACGGTGGCCACGCCCGTACCGCCATTCAAGGTGTAGAGCCGGCCCGTGCTGCCGACGCCGTAGAGCTGGCCATCGGCGGGCCGGAAATCGATGCCCAGCAGGTTTTCCCCCGCCTGCAAGCCCGTCACGGCGACCGTGCTGCGGATGGTGGCCGGCGCGGCGCGGTCGAACGACAGCAGTTGATTGCTGGCCGTGAGCACAAACACATCGCCCGTGACGACGGGAGGCGGCGCTGGCGTGACGACGGCCTCATCGTGGTGGCCGCCGCCCCCGCAGGCGGACAAGGCGATGGCGACGGCGGAAGCGAGCAGCAGCCTGGAAAATGGCAAGGATGGCAGCGTGGACATGAGCGTGGCTCCGGTAAGTGAGTGAAGGGACGTGCCGCCCAAGCCGCTGTGGCAGCGAGCGCACCCCGGTACTACCCGCCATGCGCGCATTTGGATGCAGCGGCGCAAAAAAAGTGTTCACGCCGCCATTTTTACTTATCTTTAGGCAACTTAACCGGTGTATAGTCGCAGGCACGATGAGAACTGGGGTCAGGAAAGTGGCGCGCATCTATCAGACCAACAATATGGGCGAAGCCGACGTGCGGGTAGCCATCGTGCAGCGCGGCAATGCCGACCTGCTCGTGCACCGCGCGGCCAGCTGGGGCCTCGCGCATGGCGACGCGCAGTGGTTCATCACGCGCGAGCGCCAGGATGCCACGGCCAGCGTGTACTTCACCTCGCAAGGCTTTGCGCAGCTGACCATCTGTTTTGTCGACCAGGCCGGCGAAGCAGGCTGGACCAGGCCACATCGGCTCAAGGGCTGCCTCGCGCACGGCGGCGGCTGACACTCAAGCGGAGGAATGCGTCATGGATTTGATTTTGCTCGAACCCGGCAACGGGGAACTCGTGTTCGGCAAGATGCCGGACGGCTGTATCGACAGCAGCGGCGGCAGCCTGATCGACAGCGCCTGGCGCGATAGCGGCGCGCTGCAGGACATGGGCCGCTGCATCGAACTCGTGTCATTACATCAGGGCATGAAGCAGCAGGTGACGACCGACGTCAGCAATGCGGCGCGCACGTCGGGGCGGCCCGTGATCACGGAATTTACCTGTGTCAAATATGTCGATGCGATCTCGGTGAAACTGTACGAACTGTGCCTGAGCGCCCAGCCGCTGGGCAGCGGCGCGGCCCAGCCGACCAAACTCTACATCGCCCGCAACTCGGGCGACAAGACGGTCAACATCATCACCATCGCCCTGCGCGACGCCCTGATCAGCGAAATCCAGCTGCAATCCCATCCCAACGACATGCCGACCGAACAGTTCAAGCTGAACTTTACGGAAATCCTCTGGAGCTACAGCGTGCAGCAGGCGGACGGCCAGCCAGCAGCCCAGCACACGACGGGCTGGAGCCTGGCGCGCAACCGCCCGATCGGCGCGTTTACGGCTTGACACCGAGCACGGCTTCGACTTCCGCCTTGCACTGCAATAGCGCCGACAGCAGCAGCTCCCGCTGAGCGTGGAAACGCAGGGCCGGCACGCCCAGCGACAGCGCGTAGCGCTCGCTCGTGCCCGTGTTCAGGGCCACGCCGATGCCGCACACGCCCGGCGCATGCTCTTCCATATCGACGGCGTAGCCTTGCGCGCGCACCTGCGCCAGGTGCGGCAACAGTTGCGCAAGCGCCGCGATGGTCTGACCCGTGCGCGCTTCCAGGCGTTCGCCGAACAGCCGGCCCAACGCCTCGTCTGACAGACCCGCCAGCAGCGCCTTGCCATGCGCGGTGCAGTGGATCGGGTAGGCCGTTCCCACGGCCGAGACGACGCGCAGTTCATGGTCGGAACAATACTGGTCCACCGACACCGCATGCAGGCCGCGGTACACGCACACGTCGACCGTTTCGCGCGTGCGCCGGCCCAACGCTTCCGCATGCGGCCGCAGGACCGCCACCACGTCCGTATGCGCCGACGCGGCCAGGCGCGCGATGGCCGGCCCCAGCTTCACCCCGCCGGCGCCGGAACTGACCAGTTGCTGGGCTTCCAGCGCGGCGACGATGCGGTGCACCGTCGTGCGCGGCAAGTCCGCGCCCTTGGCGATCTGCGCCAGGCTCAGGCCGCCCG
>NZ_JBWBYV010000059.1:0-179438 GCF_056174685.1 Janthinobacterium sp. BHSEK | reverse complement strand
CCGCGCCGTCCACCATCGTCGCTCTCAGCCCGGAGAGCGTAAACGGAAGCGGCGCGGCGGGCGCGCTCGTGAAACCGCCGCTGGTGTGGGAAAGCGCGACGCGCGACAAGGTGAGCGAGGCGATGACGAAGAGTTTCTCGTCGTATGCGTTTGGCGGCCGCTTCAGCGGGCTGGGCGCGGCCATGCTGGGACAAGCCAAGCTGGGCAATTACAATTTCTCGCAGGCGATGCGGCAGCCGCCGCCGAGCACGACGCCGAATGTCTATGAGGCGGCCGGCATCGCTCCGGGCAGCCTGCATGGCAATGGCGAAGACAGGGTTGCCCTCAGCATCACCACCAGGAGCGGCGTGGAAGTCAAGCTGTCGCTCGACAGCCAGGGCGACGGCCTGGCCGTGAACATGACGGCCAGCGGCGACCTCAGCGACGCTGAAGCCAGCGCCCTGGGCGACCTGGCGAAAGGTTTTCAGGCGGCCATCGACGGCCTGGGACAGAGCACGCCGAAAATCAAGCTGGAAGGCTTGATGCAGTTCGACCAGCAGGTGCTGGCGTCGGTGAAGCTGCATGCGGAAGTCAAGGTGCGCGGCGAGATGGAAAGCGTGCAGACCCTGGATTTCCAGGCCGATGGCGCGCAGCGCCAGGTCAGCTTCAGCGGCGAGGCCGGCAGCCTGGACCTGAAGGTCGACGCCAGCCAACTCAATACCCTGGGCAGCAAGGAGCGGCAAGCCAAGGCGCTGGACAGCTACATGAAACAGTTCGACCAGGCGGCGTCGCGCGGTCATGGCGACGCGGGCCTGGTGGCCATGCTCAAGGATAGCTTTACGGCCTTGCACAGCAATGCCGCCGCGCCGCAAGCGGCCACGGACACGCCCGCGGCGGGCAAGTGGCGCCTGGCGGCCGAGGACAAGTCCATCCTGACGGGGTTGGCCGATTTCAGCGCCTCCGTGTCGCAGGCCGTGAAATTCAGCAATCCCATGCGCAGTTCGGAAAAGGATGGCTTCCATTACGAAGTGTCGCAAAAGACGGAGCAGGCCGGCCCCAGCCAGGACGAGCGTTCAATCAGGCAGCGGCAGCAATCGAAGCTCAGCGCCAGCTTCCATCAGTCGCTGGTCGCCGGCGTGCCGCTGCGCCTGACGGACAATACGGAATCGCAGAACTATACTTATCACCAGATCGAGGATACGGCCAGCAGCGATGCGCAGGTGGCTTACAAGGATGGCAAGATGGTGAAGGCGAGCTTGCGGCAGGAGGGCAATCAGTCCGAGCATGTCATGAAGTATTTCCTGGGCAAGTTGGAGTCGGACAAGACCACGCCGGGCAATTTTTCCGTGCTGCGCGACTTGCTGCCCGCGCTGGGACCGTACCGTACCGACGAGCTGGGCATGACGCCCGAGAAAAAGGCGGAGCAGCGCCAGCAGGCGATGCAGGCCTTGAGCGACGACGTGCTGCTGCAATCGTATGCGGGCCAGACCATCAGCCTGTGGCAAGCCGACGTGCTGCCGGAAGAGGGCGGGGCCGCCACCGCGTAGACACGGCCGCGCCGAATGCAAAAAGCCCGTCTGCGAAGACGGGCTTTTTGTTTGCTTGTCGCTTGATCTGGCGCAAACAGCCTATGCCTTGGCCTTGTTTTGCTTGATCCAGTAGCCGACGCCCAGCGCGGCCAGCCACACGGGAATCAGGTAGACGGAGATGCGCAGGCCCGGCGTCAGGTACATGATCACCAGGATGCCTGCCAGGAATACCAGGCACAGGTAGTTGGTGAACGGGTAGCCCAGGCTCTGGAACGAGGTCGTCTTGCCCTCGGCTTTCTTCTGCGCGCGGAAGCGCAGGTGGATCCAGCTGATCATGGCCCAGTTGATGATCAGCGCCGAGACCACCAGGCCCATCAGCACTTCGAACGCCTCGCCCGGCATGAAGTAATTGACCACCACGCAGGCGCCCGTGGCCAGCGCGGACACGCCCAGCGCCACCAGCGGCACGCCGCGGCGGTTCAGGTGCAGCAGCGCGCGCGGCGCATTGCCCTGCTTGGCCAGGCCGAACAGCATGCGCGTGTTGCAGTACACGCCGCTGTTGTAGACGGACAGGGCGGCCGTCAGCACCACCACGTTCAGGGCCGTGGCCACCAGGTTGCTGTCGAGCGCATGGAAGATCAGCACGAACGGGCTGCCGCCGGTGACGACGTTTTGCCACGGGTACAGCGACAGCAGGATGCCGAGCGCGCCGATGTAAAAGATCAGGATGCGGTAGATGGCCTGGTTGGTGGCGCGCGGTATCGTCGTGCTCGGATCATCCGCCTCGGCCGCCGTGATGCCCACCAGTTCCAGGCCGCCGAACGAGAACATGATGACGGCCATGGCCATCACCAGCCCCTGCCAGCCATTCGGGAAGAAGCCGCCGTGCTGCCACAGGTTGGCGATGGAGGCTTGCGGTCCCGCGTCGCCGGAAGCGAGCAGATACGCGCCGAAGACGATCATGCCGATGATGGCGACCACCTTGATGATGGCGAACCAGAATTCCATTTCGCCAAACGCCTTGACATTCAGTAAGCTGATGGCGTTGATGGCGCAAAAGAAGATCAGCGCCGAGACCCAGGTGGGCACGCCCGGCCACCAGTACTGCACGTAGATGCCGACGGCCGTCAGCTCAGCCATGCTGACGAGCACATACAGCACCCAGTAATTCCAGCCCGACAGGAAGCCGGGCAGGTGGCCGCAGTATTTGTCGGCGAAATAGCTGAAGGAGCCGGCGACGGGTTCGTCGACCACCATCTCGCCCAGCTGGCGCATGATCAAAAAGGCGATGAC
The DNA here is from genome assembly GCF_056174685.1 of Janthinobacterium sp. BHSEK. Classification (NCBI taxonomy): domain Bacteria; kingdom Pseudomonadati; phylum Pseudomonadota; class Betaproteobacteria; order Burkholderiales; family Oxalobacteraceae; genus Janthinobacterium; species Janthinobacterium sp. BHSEK. The sequence continues at coordinate 176,637 of NZ_JBWBYV010000059.1, read as the reverse complement.
GCCGGCGATGCCATAGCCGAGCAGCACGGACGGGCCGGCCATCTTGATGGTTTGCGCGATGCCCAGAAACAGGCCGGTGCCGATGGCGCCGCCCAGGGCGATGAGCTGGATGTGGCGGCTTTTCAGGCCGCGCTTGAGCTCTTGTGGTTCGGTGTTCCCGACTGCCGTCATATGTTTTATCCTGTTTTTACGGGGCTGAGGTCGCTGATTCTAAAGCATGCACGGGCAAAGCAGGAGCGAAATGCATGTTGCACTGCGGAGGCGCAAGAAAAGCCCCGCATCTTCGCGGAACGGCGCGCAAAACGGCGGCGCCCGGGCGTCCCCCTTTACGCGGCGGCCGCGACGATGGCCGGTTCGTACACGGCCAGGAACTCGGGCGGCAGGCGGCGCGCGCGGCCGCTGCTCAATTCGATGCAGATCAAATCCCAGCGTGCGCGCACGACGGTGGCGCCGTCGCTGTCGCGCACCAGCTGGAAGCGCCGTTCCATGCTGGAGCGCCCGTCGCTGGCGCACAGCCAGGTGGCCAGGGTCAGCGCTTCGCCGGCCCGCGTCGGCAGCAGGTAGTCGTATTCGCCGCGGCGTATCGACATGGCCCGGTCCAGGCGCCGATAATCGTCCAGGTCCAGCCCCAGGGTGGCCGAGTGGTGCCAGGCGATATGCTCGCACCAGCGCACGTAGACGGCGTTGTTGGTGTGCTGCAGTCCGTCGATGTCGGCCGCTTCCGGCGTGACGGGCAGGGTGTGGGCGTGCGGATAATCCCAGTTCAAGTGCGCTCCTTTCGATACGGTGGCGGCTGATTGTACGGTCTTGCGCGGCTTCCTGTCTGCGGCGCACGCCTGGAAAAACACTGTTTTTCGTGTTGATGTATGATGCATCATAATTTGACACAGTTGAAAAACACCTATGAACCATTCCCTGGACAGCCTGTTGCACGTCAACCTGGGCAAGTCCGTGTATGCGATGCTGCGCGAGGCGCTGGCGGCCGGGCGTTACCAGCCGAACGACCGGCTGCGCATCCGCGAGCTGGCGCTGCAGCTCGGTACCAGCGTCACGCCCGTGCGCGACGCCATGCTGCAGCTGGTGCAGGAAGAGGCGCTGGTGCTGCGCTCGCCGCGCGACTTCCGCGTGCCCGTGCTGAGCGTGGCGCGCTACCTGGAAATCCGCGCGCTGCGGCTGGAACTGGAAGGGCTGGGCGCGTTCGAGGCGGCGCAGCGCATCGACGCGGCCAGCCTGGCCGACCTGGAACGCCTGCTGCAGGCGAACGAAGAGGCGATTGCGCGGCACGACCTGCCGGCGGCCCTGCAATGCAACCAGGCGTTTCACCTGGGCCTGGCGCAGGCGGCCGGCATGCCGACGTTAAAACGCTTCGTCGACCACCTGTGGATGCAGACGGCGCCCCTGATCGCCGCCGGCTACGCCAGCTTTTCGCCCGACATGCGGGTCGGCCACCACCACGCCATCATCGCCGCGCTGCGCCAGCGCGACGGGACGGCGGCGCGGCGCGCCATGGAACAGGACATCCTCGACGGCGGCACGCAGATGCTGGCGTATGTAATGCGCCAGGAGCGCATGCATGCCGGCGCAACAGAACAAGGAAAAGTACAGAACGAGGAAGCACATGACGCAGAACACGCATAATACTGAACAGAAAACCGCCATCGTCACGGGCGCCAGCCGCGGCATAGGCCACGCCGTGGCCGAGCGCTTCCGCAGCCTGGGCTGGCGCGTGATCACCGTCTCGCGCAGCCCGATACCGGGCGGCTGCCCGCGCAGCCAGGAGCACAACACGCATGTGTGCATGGATTTGTCGGACCTGAGCCAGATCGGGCAGATGGTCGACACCCTGCGCCCCATGCTGGGCGACTCGAAGCTGCACGCGCTGGTGAACAACGCGGGCGTGTCGCCGAAGGGGCCGGGAGGCTCGCGCGTCAATTCGCTGACCACCGACATGCAGACCTGGCAGGAGATGTACAACACGAACTTCTTTGCGCCGCTGGCCCTGACGCGCGGCTTTGCGCAGGAACTGTCGAACGCGCACGGCGCCGTCGTGAACCTGTGCTCGATCGCCGGCTACCGCGTGCACCCGTTCGCCGGCTCCGCCTACGCCAGCTCGAAGGCGGCGCTGGCCTCGCTGACGCGCGAAATGGCCAATGACATGGCGCCGCTGAACGTGCGCGTGAACGCCATCGCGCCCGGCGAGATCGACACGGCGATTCTGTCGCCGGGCACCTCGCACATCGTCGACACGCAAATCCCCCTGCGCCGCCTGGGCACGACGGCCGAAGTGGCGGATCTGGTGGAGTTCCTGTGCAGCGAGCGCGCCTCGTACATCACGGGCGCGGAAATCCCCATCGACGGCGGCCAGCGCATCTGATCCAGGAGGACGATCATGAGCAAACATATCGGCATCGTCGGCTGTTCCGCCGAAGGGGCGGCCCTGTGCTACCGCACGATCTGCGAAGAGGGCGCGCATGCGCTGGGGGCGTATGCACATCCGGAAGTGACGCTGCACACGCCGCCGCTGGCGCGCTATGTGGCTTGCCTGAACGGGGGCGACCTGGCCGGCGTGGCTGAACTGATGCTGGCGTCGGCGCACAAGCTGGCGGCGGCCGGCGCCGATTTCCTGATCTGCCCCGACAACACCATCCACCAGGCATTCGAGCTGGTGGCGCCCCGTTCGCCGCTGCCTTGGCTGCATATCGCCGACGTGGTGGCCAGTGAGGCGGCGGCGCGCGGCTACCAGCGCGTGGGCTTGACGGGCACGCGCTGGCTGGTCGACAGCGCCGTGTATCCGGACCGGCTGGCCGCGCGCGGCATCGCCTGCTTGCGGCCCGGCGAGGACGAGCGCAGCGAAATCAACCGCATCATCATGGAGGAACTGGTGCCTGGCGTGGTCAAGCCAGGCAGCGTGGCGCGCTTCCAGGCCGTCATCGCCGGCTTGCGCGGGCAGGGCTGCGATGCCGTCATCCTCGGCTGCACGGAAATCCCGCTGATCATCGGCGACGCCAATTCGCCGCTGCCGACCTTGGACTCCACGCGCTTGCTGGCGCGCGCCGCCTTGCGCCGGGCGCTGGACGCCTGACTATGTATTGAGCTGCGCGTCCAGCTGCGCCTGCAGGGCCGCCACCACCAGCGCGTGGTCGTCCGCCTGCGCCAGGCCGGACACGGTGACCGTGCCGACCAGTCCCACGCCGCGTATCAGCAGGGGAAACGCGCCGCCGTGGCCCGCGTACTCGATGTCATCGAGGTATTTCACGTCTTCGAAGGTGCTGCCGCGGCTTTTATACGAAATGCCCATGTAGTAGGAGCTGCGGCAAAAGCGCTGCACCGTGTTGTTCTTGCGGCGTATCCAGTCCGCCTGGTCCGCCGTGGCGCCCGTCATGGCGTGGTGGAACAGGACCTGGCCGTTGCGCGTGATGTCGACGGTGACGGCCTTGCCCCGCTTGCGCACTTCTTCGACGATCCACAGGCCCACGGCCAGCGCGGCGTCGTTGTCGAAGCGTTTGAACTGCAGGGATTCTTCCTGTTGCGCCAGGGTGTGCAGCAAATCGGCGTAATGATCCATCGTGGAGGAGGGCGGTAGTGGCTGGAAGCGCTACTGTAACGCACCACGGGCGTTTTTTGTGTGGCGCGGCTAAAATAGCCGGCATGAACCTGTCCCTGTTTGCCGATGAAGAGCAGGCCCCGGCCAGCCCGGCGCCGCTGGTGCCCGGCTCGCGCGCGTCGGTCCTGCTGCGCGGTTTTTCGCTGCCGTATCTGCCCGAGCTGATGCCGGCGCTGGACGCCATCGTGCTGGCGGCGCCCCTGCGCCACATGGCCACGCCGGGCGGCTTGCGCATGTCCGTTGCCATGAGCAATTGCGGCCCCCTGGGCTGGGTCACGGATGGGCGCGGCTACCGCTATGCGCGCCTCGATCCGGCCAGCGGTTTGCCTTGGCCGCCGATGCCGCCCGTGTTCCTGCGCCTGGCGCGGGAGGCGGCGCTGGCGGCCGGCTATCCGGGCTTTGTTCCCGACGCCTGCCTGATCAACCGCTATGCGCCCGGCGCGCGCATGGCCCTGCACCAGGACCGCGACGAATGCGATTTCAGCGCGCCCATCGTTTCCGTCTCGCTGGGTTTGCCCGCCACCTTTTTGTTCGGCGGCGCCGAGCGCAGCGACAAGGCGGCGCGCATCGCGCTGCTGCACGGCGACGTGGTGGCGTGGGGCGGCACCGACCGCCTGCGCTTCCACGGCGTGGCGCCCCTGAAGGAGGGCGAACACGCGCTGCTGGGCGCGCAACGCATCAATTTGACGTTTCGCAAGGCTGCCTGAGCTGGCGCCACGGCGTGGCCGGCTTGAGGATGTAGTGCGCATGCACATGGCGCCACGGAATGGCCAGGTAGACCAGCACCACGAACGCGCATTCGAACGCGGTTGCCGCGGTGGCGGGATCGATCTGGCCGTTCAGCCATTGCGGCAGCGGCACGAGCAGCAGCCAGATGGTCTTCCACAGCGCCTCCCACAGCAGCAGGGGCAGCATCTGCAGCGGATAGCGCAAGCCCAGCAGACATAGCAGCGAAAACGCGGCCAGCATGCAGTTGACGGTGCCCCGCGCCAGTTCCCACGGCGCGTGCGGCGTGACGATGCCGGGCCACAGCACGCTGCCCAGTCCCAGGACAACCAGCAGATACATGGCGCGCAGCGCATACAGACGGGCGGTCGATACGGTATTCATGGTGCGATCTCCTGGTCGTGGTGGGCGATGAAACGGTTTACTCGACTTCTTTGAGTATCGTCTCCAGTCTGCCCAGGCGCGCCTGGATCTGCGCCACGGAAGCGTTCAGCGCGGCCAGCGAAACTGCCGTTTCCGCCTGCGTGGCGGCCATGGACCTGGCCAGTTCCTGGTAGGCGCCGTCCTGCGCCAGCCGGGCCCGCGCCTGCACGATGCCGGACGTATATTTGAGGGCGAAGATGATGACGGCGGCCGTGCAGGGGAAGAAGAAGGCGGCGAAAAAGATATTTTCAGACATGATGACCTCTACAGTTCAGGATTGATCCGGGTTGGGGGTGAGCGTGGACGCCGCCGCGGCGATGCTGGCCGGCGTCAGCAGCAATTCAAATGGACTGGCTTCAAAGTAATTGAGGGCCTTGCCGTCATGCGACAGTTCCAGCTGGCTGGTGACGAGTCCCGCGTGTTCCAGCTTTTGCAGGTGCAAATGCAGCAGAGGCCGGCTGATGCCGAGGTCGCGCGCCAGCTGGCTGATGTAGTTGCGCCCGCCGCTGGCCAGGGCCGCGATGATGCGCAGCCGGTGCGGATTGTCGAGCGCCGCCAGCATGGCCAGCAAGCGGTCGCCGGTGGGGCTGGGAGTATTTGTATCTGTCATGTGTCAACATTATCTGACATGTGTTAGCGAGTCAAGTTAAATCATTGCGTCACTTTAATGCAAGATACTTGCAAATGAGGCGCTTTTTCTCCATGATATGCAACTTGTTTGCATATGGAGCCTTGACCATGAAGCGCGATTCTCTTTCCACGCCCCTGCCCGATGTGGCGGCCGGTCCCCATCTGGGTCACCCCTTGCCATTGGAATGGGTCGGCATGCAGGGCATCGCCTTGCCGCTGTGGCTGGAAGAGGGCGGGCAGGCGCAGCAAGTGCATGCGTGGGCCGACGTGCAAGTCGATCTGCCCGATCCGGCAGTCAAGGGCATCCACATGTCGCGCCTGTATCTGCTGCTCGATGCCTTTGCCGCCGCGCAGCCGCTCGATGCGGGCGCGCTGGCCGCCGTGCTGCGGCGCATGGTCGGCAGTCACGCCGATTGCGGCAGCACGCAGGCGCGCATCGCGCTGGCGTTTCCCCTGCTGCGGCGCCAGCCGGCGCTGCTGACGGCGGGGCTGTCGGGCTGGAAATCGTATCCCGTGCGCCTGCAAGCCAGTGTTGCTCCGCAGGGCTTTGCCCTGTCCCTGACGGTGGAGATCGGCTATTCGTCGACTTGTCCGTGTTCGGCGGCGCTGGCGCGGCAATTGCTGGCCGACGCCTTCGCGGCGCAGTTCGGCGCGGGCGGCATCGACGGCGCGGCCGCCCGCGACTGGCTGCGGGAACACGCGAGCCTGGCCACGCCGCACAGCCAGCGCAGCACGGCCACGGTCACCGTGCAGGTGGCGCAGGACGCCGAACTGGACCTGTTTCCCCTGATCGACCGGGTGGAAGCGGCGCTGGCGACGCCCTTGCAGACGGCCGTGAAACGGGCCGACGAGCAGGCGTTTGCACGCTTGAATGGTGCTAACCTGATGTATGTGGAAGACGCGGCCCGCCGCGTGCAGGCGGCGCTGGCGTCGCATTATGCGCAGGCGCGTGTTACCGTACGGCATATGGAAAGCCTGCATCCGCACGATGCCGTGGCGCAGACGGGCCAGCTTGCCTGAGCTTTTCACTCAACCACCGTGGAGGAAGACCGCATGCCGGAGAACATCACGCAGGAGCCGGGCGAAGACAGCCTGGAAGAGGAACTGGAGCGCGAGCGGCGCGAGCATGCGCTGATTGACGAGGAAAAGCTGGGCATGGACGAGCTGGAAAAGGAACATTTGAAGCGGGAACGCCAGCCGGGCGCGCCGGCGGGGCGCTAATGCGCATGCGCTGCATCAGCGCTGGCATCGCGCCGCGCCGCCCGGTACAATTTCGCTTTGTCATTCTCCCTCAGCCCCGGAGGCCCATGAAATACCGTGCATTCTTCCAGTTCATCCTCGGCCTGACAGGCGCCGTCCTGGCCGCCTCGCAAGCCCACGCCGCCACCATCTGCACCGCCATGGCCGACGCCAAAACGGGTGCCGTCCTGCTGCAGGAGGGTAATTGCATCGACCGCGTCACCCCCGCCTCCACGTTCAAGATCGCGCTCAGCCTGATGGGCTATGACGCCGGTTTCCTCAAGGACGAGCACAAGCCCAGCTTGCCATTCCGCCAGGGCTATGTGGACTGGGGCGGCGAAGCGTGGCGCCAGGATACGGACCCGTCGCGCTGGATGCAGTATTCCGTCGTCTGGTATTCGCAGCAGATCACGCAGGCGCTGGGCGCCGAGCGTTTCCAGAAATATGCCAAGGCTTTGCGCTATGGCAATGCGGACGTCTCGGGCGACCCCGGCAAGGACAATAGCCTGGAACGCTCGTGGATCAGCTCTTCGCTGAAGATCTCGCCGTTGGAACAGCTGGGCTTCCTGCGCAAGCTGGTCAACGATCAATTGCCCGTCACGAAACAGGCGATGGAACAGACGCGGCGTCTGACGCGCCTGGCCGATGTGGACGGCTGGCAAGTGCATGGCAAGACGGGCGCCGCTTTCCCGCGCAAGGCGGACGGCAGCTTTGACGAAGCGCATGGATACGGCTGGTTCGTGGGCTGGGCCAGCAAGGGCGGGCGCAGCATCGTCTTCGCGCGCCTGGTGCAGGAGGAGCAGAAGGGGCAGCAGTCCGCGGGCTTGCGCACGCGCGAGGCCATGCTGAAGGAATTGCCGGCCCTGCTGGAGCAGGCGCAGAAGTGACGGCCAGCATCGTCGCCGCCACTTTCATCGCGACCGAGGGCGAGTACCTGGAAGCCGTCATCGAGGTGGACGGCCAGCGCCTGCACGTGATGGACGAGTTCGGCGGAGGGCAACTGGCCGCCGGCACGCAAGTCCAGCTCGAACTGTGGCCCATGGCCAGCGAGATCGACGACTGGGACGCCATCTTCAGCGCCAATCCCGGCCGGGAAAAACGCCTGCTGCGCCTCGATGGCTGGCGCTACCTGGCGCTCGGCGTCGTCACCCAGGTCGACCCCGTCGTCTGCGATTGCGGCCTGCTGCAACTGGAAAACCCGTTTACGACGCATGACGGGCGCTGCGTGGGCGCGTATGTCGGCGTCACCCTGGCGCGCCTCGATGCTTGCCTGGCGTAAATTCCGGCCCGCTTTGTTGCCCGCCCTATATACTTGCTGAAACGGATAATCCGGCATCAGACAAGGTTACAAGCATGGCATCAGGCATGGAGCAGTTTCAGGAAAAAGCACGGCAGGCGTTCATACGGGCGCGCGCACAGGCAGTGCGCGTGGCGGGAGTGGCATGGGTCAAGGCGGTGGCGCTGTACCGGCGTGGCCATGCGCACCTGATGACCTTGCCGCCCGTGCGGCGCGCGCTGGTGCTGGCCTTGTGGTCGTTCCTGGCCCTGCTGGCGCTGACGATCACCTACATGCTGCTGCTGATCCCCCTGACGCCGAGCATCCACGACTTGCGCCAGGCGCGCGCGGCCGCGCCCAGCACCATGGTCAGCGCCGATGGCAAGGAACTGGCCCGCTTCGACCAGGGCTTGCAGGAACGGGTCACGTTAAAGCAGATTTCGCCGAACGTGATCAGCGCGCTGATCTCCACGGAAGACCACCGTTTCTACGCACACCACGGCATCGACTTCACCCGCACGGCCGGTGCCATCCTGCATACGGCAGGGGGCAACCCCCAGGGTGGTTCCACCATCACGCAGCAGCTGGCGCGCAATATGTTCCCCGAGGAAATTGGCCGCTCGCGCAACCTGAACCGCAAGCTGAAGGAATTGATCACGGCCCTGAAGATCGAGGCCACCTACAGCAAGACGGAAATCCTCGAAGCCTACCTGAACACGGTGCCCTTTCTGTACAACACCTACGGCATCGAAATGGCGGCCCGCACGTATTTCGACAAGCCCGCTGCGCGCCTCGATATCCTGGAAAGCGCCACCCTGGTCGGCATGCTCAAGGGCACGAATTACTACAATCCCGTCGGTAATCCCGAACGTTCCCTGCAGCGGCGCAATGTGGTCCTGGGCCAGATGCGCAAGCATGAGGTCATCGACGAGGCGCGCTACAAGCAGTTGATCAAGCGACCCCTGCGCCTGCATTTCGAGCGCCAGAGCGAGCGGGCGCAGTCGGACAGCCATTTCACGGCCTATGTGCGCAAGTGGCTGATCGACTGGGCCGACGAGAACGACTACAACCTGGAACTGGACGCCCTGGTGGTGCACACCACGCTGGACTACGACTTGCAGCAGGCGGCCGAGCGCGCCGTCGAGCGCCAGGCGAATGCCTTACAGGCGATTGCCGACGTGGAATGGAGCCGCGCGGGCGTGCCGTCCTCCACCTCGACGGGGATGTACGCGGGCATGCAGGGCGGCAGCGTGCCGTTCGATTATTTCTGGAAATCGCATCCGGCCCTGCTCGACGCCTTCGTGCGCGAGTCCGCCGACTACCGCAAGCTGACGGCGGCCGGCGGCACGCCGGACGAGGCGCTGGCGCAACTGAAGGGCGACCGCGCCTTCATGGCGGCCCTGCGCAAGTCGAAGACGCGGCTGGAAGCGGGCTTTGCGGCCATGGACCCGGCCACGGGCGCCGTGCGCGCCTGGGTGGGCAGCCGCGACTTTGCGCGTGAACAGTTCGACCACGTGTCGCAGGCGGCGCGCCAGCCCGGCTCCACCTTCAAGCCCATCGTGTATGGCGCCGCGCTGGAAAAGGGCCTCAGCCCGGAACACGTCTACCGCGATGAAGTCATGGATATCAAGGCGGCCGACGGCACCAAATGGCGCCCGACGGACATGAGCGGCACGACGGGGCGCGACATGACCATGCGCGACGGCCTCGTGTACTCGAAAAACACCATCACGGCGCAAGTGATGCAGGACGTGGGCTTGCCGCCGATCATCAAGCTGGCGCGCGCGCTCGGTATCCGCGACAGCAAGCTGGAAAAAGTGCCGTCGCTGGCGCTGGGCACCAGTCCCGTCACCTTGCTGGAAATGGTCAACGCCTACGCCAGCATCGCGGCCCAGGGCGAGGCCCGTCTGCCGTTCGTCGTCACGCACATCACGGACCGCGAAGGCAAGACCATCGCCCGTTTCGGCGAAGACAAGCCCAAGCGCGCCATGCAGGCGGCATCGGCCGCCACCCTGACGGACATGCTGCGCGGCGTGATCGACCGCGGCACGGGCACGGCCATCCGCAGCCGCTTCGGCATCCGCTCCGACGTGGCCGGCAAGAGCGGCACGACGCAAAACAATGCGGATGGCTGGTTCATCCTGATGCACCCGGAACTCGTCGGCGGCGCCTGGGTGGGTTTCAACGATGCGCGCGTCACCATGCGCAGCAACTACTGGGGCCAGGGCGGCCACAACGCCGTGCTGGTGGTGGGCGACTTCTTCAAGACGGCGCTCGACACGGGCAAGCTGTCGCGCGACGCCATCTTCCCCGGCGGCAAGCCGCCACCGCCGCTGCGCCATGTGGAACCGGTCGAGGAACCGCAGGATGAACCGGTGGAAGAGCCGGGCGATCTGCTGCAGGAAGGCGCGCCGCCCGCGCCGCTGGCCGTGCCGGTGGAAGAGGGCGGGCAGGAAGCGCATGGCAAGGCGGTGCCGGAGCCCGTTCCGGCCCCGTTGCCGCCGCCCGCGCCTGTTCCGCAAGGCTAAGCGACCGCTCACAGGACGACGATTGTGACCATCGCATTCAGACATGGTGACACGCTTGGCGACATCGGCTACGAGGTGCTGCTGCATTCGCTGCTGTCCACCGTGGCCGTGCGCCTGGAAGGGGGCGAGTGGGGTTCGCGCTTTCCCTGCATCATGCTCCAGCTGTGCCGGGGGCGGCTGGACGCCGCCGATGCCGCTGCGGCCTGCGCCGAATGGCGTGACCTGCAGGCCGGCCTGGCAGCCTTGCCGCCGGGGCAGGCGGTGTGGGATTTCAATGACCTTGCCAGCCGGCCGCCGTGGGGCGAGGCCGCAGGCCCGCGGGTCACTTCCATGGCGGACTACCACGTGACGACCGCCGGCCTGCTCCTGCTCGCCGTCATGGGCGATCACCTTGCCGCCTTGCTGGCCTCGGGCGGCACGCTGGAGATCATTCCTTTGGACGGGCTGGCACCGTTTTACTATGTCAACTGACGGATTTCTGCTATGGCAATGGGTGAAACATGCGGGTATTGAAAAGAAGCACGAAAGTATCATTTTCTATGAGTCTTTTTCTTGCTCTCTATCTTCTCGCTTGTTGCTGTGATTCTCATGCGCAAGAACTGATAGCAGTCGGCTCGAAAACGGGCCATATTGCGCTAAGTCAAGTAGTCAAAAGCGCATCTTTGGTGGCGAAGGTGACGGTCGTGTCCGTGACGGCAGTGCCGCGGGAGGAGGCGGATGATGGGAAACCCTGTGGATTTGTTTACCGGGCAAAAGTCGTGCAAGCATTGAAGGGCGGCAAGGATGTTGATGTGCAGTTTTTCATGCCTCTGGGAATTTATCCTCTCCATCCAGGTCTCAAATACCTGGTGTTCCTGGAGCATAGAAGCGAGCAGGATGTGAAAGACCTCTTTTTTTCCTTGAGCGCTGCGTTGACTGATGCGGAAAGCGACAGCTTGAAGTGTAAATTTCAAAAGGGATATTACGTTCCAATTCAGGCGGACCCCCTGCCATTTGATGCAGATGCCGGGAGACAATTTGGTGGAGAGTGGCTGGGCCTTGCAAGGGGCGGGGTGCCATCGAGCCTCTTTCTTTGCGCAGTCCAGGGATTCAGTACCAGTAGCAGTGAAGTGGATAGCCAGCATCATAGAAGAAAAAAATCCGGCGGCGCCGTGGTCAGCTGGGTTGAAATGGCCCGGCTGATAAAAAAGAGTCAGGGCGTATTCAGCTTTTTGAACCGGTGGCTCGATGCGTGCGACCAGTGAGCAATACTGGCGCATCCGCGGTGCCGTTACGGCAGTCTGCTCTGGCATAGCCAGACGCCGGCTCCTGCCTGTGTTTTACGGCGTATTGCGCCGCAAGCCCGCTTCCCGCACGAACACTTGCAGCGCGGGCATGGTCTGCTGGTGCAGCGCTTCCAGTTCCGTGCGCAACGTGGGTGTGATGGTCAGGCTGCCGTCCGCCTGGTGGTGCAGGGGCAGGCCCAGCGCTTGCGCCATTTCCACGGGGTAATTCGTAAAATTGCCGTAGGGCCGCTTGCCGTCGACGGACGGGGTAGGCCAATAACCCTCGGCCAGGTAATCCCCGGGCGCGCCCATGCCCAGCATCTCCAGCGATAGCCACGACTGCTGGCGCAGCAGTTGCAGGTGGCGCGTGGTAAACGTGAACGACGCCTTGCCGTTGGCATAGCTGCCCGGTTTCAGATTCGCCATTTGCACGAAGTGGGGCAGCAGCTGCGCCGCTTCCATCAGCCGCTGCGCGGCCAGCGCCGCATCCTGGCTGGCAATGGCCTGCATGGCCAGTTCCAGGGTGTCGCCCTTGCCCAGCGGGTAGGCCGGATTGAGCATGGGGGCGCCGTTTTCCACGGGCGACCAGCCGATGCTGAAACGCCGTATCAGCGCCAGATGGTGCACATTGAGCACCTTGGGCAGCGGAGAATCCAGGGTGGCCAGGATGCGCTGGCGTACGGCGCGGGGCAGTTCGTTGTCGGCCGCGCGCGCCAGCACGGGCGAGCACAGCAGGGCGCCGGCCAGGCGCAGCAACTGGCGCCGCAGGGGCTGGATCAGTCTCCGCATTATCGCGCCGTCAAGTCCTGGCGCTGGAATTCGATGCGGTTTTCCTGATACTGCCACTTGGTGTAGGGCCCGAACACGCGCCGGTTTTCCTTGCTGTCGGCATTCGATTGCTCGCGCTTCATGCGCCGCACGAGGGCGCTATCGACCAGCGGCTCCGTCGTCGTGCCGAACACTTCGTGGCGCACACTTTGCTTGGCGTCGGCGCCGCGCGAAATGATGGTGAGCTTGCGCGTGGCGGGATCGAAGTACAGGCGCATGGCAAACGTGTTCATGTCCTGCAGGTACAGGCCGTCGTCGCGCCATTGGGCATAGAAATAGTCGCCGCAGACGGCCTTCGGTTCGCGTTTCCATTCGCAGGCGAGCAGGATCAGCAAGTGATGGTCGTCGAGTTGTTTGATTGAAACACGGGCCTTGGAATAGCCCCAGTTGCTGGGCGGCACGGTCTTCGACGAGAGCAGATTGTATTCGCCCACGAGATTGGGCATGGGCGCTTGCGCGAAGGCGCCAGCGCAGAGTGTCAAGGCGGCTGCCGCTGCGGCGCCGCGTATCGAGGAAAGAGTCGTCATGATGGCCATAAAGAAAAGTTGCCATATTATAGATGGCAACTTGCCAAGATGGCCGCGCGCTTGCGCAGCGCGCCGCTTGTTACTTCAGCTTGCTCAATTCCGCCACGTCGATCTTGACGACCTTGCCTTCGGTGGCGGCCACGAGTGCGTGGAAGTGGGGCGTCGCGTAGTGCGCCGTCAGGGCCGCGTTGTTCGTCCATTCTTCCAGCATGATGAAGCGCGTGGGAATCTTGTTGTCGAGGTGCAACTCGTAGCGCAGGCAGTCGCTTTCCGCGCGGCTCGGCGGCACGACGGCTTCCAGGGCGGCGCGCACGGCGTCGATATGTTGGGCTTGGGCATCGATGGTGGCGACGACGATCAGGGTCATGGTGTTCCTTGTAAAGTGGTGGGGCGGATGCAGCTTAGCGCAGTTTGCCCTTTCTTGTCCGCCATGCCCAGCCTGGCTGCGCCGAAACAGTTTCCGCCGCAGCCAGATAATCAAGCTGAACCTACGCCGCCTGCAGCGCGCCGATCTGCTCGAAAGCCGCCGTCAAGGCCTGCGCCCTGGCGGCGTCGCTGACCTTGACGCCTTCGGCGCGCACGATCTCGATCTGCTGGATGCCGAGGAAGCCGAGGAAGGCGCGCAGATGGCTTTCCTGGTGTTCCAGGGCGGCCATCGGCGTGTCGGCGCCATAGTAGCCGCCGCGCGTCGAGGCGATGATCACGCGCTTGGCTCCCAGCAAGCCTTCCGGGCCATTGGCGCCGTACTGGAAGGTCTTGCCGGGCACGGCCAGCGCGTCGAGCCACGATTTGAGCTGGCTGGGGATGGCGAAGTTGTACATGGGCGCACCGATGACGATGACGTCGGCGGCCAGCACTTGCTCCAGCGCGGCGGCAAGGATTTCTCCCTCGGCGGTGCCGGGGGCGGCCGTAAATTGCGGCAAGGGCTGGGCGGCCAGGTCGCGGTAGTGGACGGTGGCGCCGGGCGCGGCCGCTTGCAGGCGGGCCACGATGGCGGCGCTCAGTTGGCGGCTGACGGAATGCTCGCCAAGGACGCTGGAATCGATATGCAGGATGTTCATATAGGCCTTCTTGGATGGTATGATCGGGTGGTATGTTTTTGTAACCGGGTTAAATATAGTGACTATCAAATGAACGCACAAGAAGGCACTTTTTCCACACTGGGGCACACGGATGTGACCATGGACGCCGTGGCCGCGCGCGGGGCCGAGCTGGAAAAGCGCATGCGCGACCACGGCGGCCATGCGGGCGTGGCGGACTCGTGCCGCCCGATCACGGACATCCTGACCCGAGTGGGCGACAAATGGAGCGTGATGGTGGTGATGTTGCTGGGCAATGGCACCAAGCGCTTCAACGAGATGCGCCGCCTGATCGGCGGCATCTCGCAGCGCATGCTGACTTTGACCCTGCGCGGCCTGGAGCGCGACGGTCTCGTCACGCGCACCGTGTTTCCAACCGTGCCGCCGCGCGTCGACTATGCGCTGACGGACCTGGGGCGTTCGCTATTGATTCCCATCAGCGCGCTGGGCGCCTGGGCCTACGGCCACCGCGACGCCATCGATGCGGCGCGGCTGGCGTTCGATGCCAGGGCCGATGCGGGCGCGGCGCCAGGCAGCTAGCTTAGTTCGATCACGGCCAGCATGTCATTGCCATCCGCGTCCATGCCTTTTTCCACGAAACCCATGCTGGCATAGAACTGTTTCGCGTTGGCATTGCCGGGCTTGTAGCAGATTTCGATGCTGCGCGCATCCGGGCGGGCGCGGATTTCCGCCAGCGCCAGGGCGAGGGCGGCGCGGCCATGGCCCTGCCCCTGGCGCCGGTGGTCGATCATGAAGCGCCAGATCTGGTAGTGCCCGGGCGGGTCGTCGGCGTCGGGCGAGACGAACATCAGAAAGCCGATCACCTCCTCGTCGCCATACACGGCGCGCGTATGCAGGATGCCGGGATGGAAACTCGCTTGCGCGATGGAATAGTCGTTGCTGGCCAGATAGTCGCGTTGCTGCGGCAACAGGGGCAGTTCGCTGATAAGGTCGAAATTGCCGACGGTGACGGGGCGCAGGCTGATAAGCATAGTGGACGGCAATGAAAGGCAAGGCCTGGCAGTATGGGGAAAAATTACTCAATTGGCAATACTGTTCCACCACCCGCATCAAACGGCGGTGGAACACCGAGGGCACGGCGGCCGTGGCTCGGGCCGCCCTCACATTTACCTGGCGGCGACCGCCGCGGCCCCGGCCTGCGGCGCCTGCCAGCCGCCGCCCAGCGCCCGGTAGGCGGCGACTGCCGCGCGCGCTGACGCCGTTTGCGCCTGTGCGCGCGCGTCCCTTGCACGCAGCAGCCTTGTATCGGCCTGCAGTACATCAAGCCGGCTGGCAGCGCCTTTCTCGTAGGCTGCCAGCGAAGCGGCGCGGGCGCGCTCAAGCGCCTCTACGCCATGCGCCAGTAAAGTGGCCTGTTCTTCATGGCGCAGCAGGGCCGAGCAGGCGTTTTCCACGTCTTCGGCAGCATGCAGCACAGCGAGCCGGTAGGCCGCCAGCAGTTCGGCTTCCTGGCCACGCGAAGCCTCGATCTGCGCATCGATGCGGCCGAAATCGAACAGGCGCCAGCGCAGGCCCAGCATGCCGGCGGCCTGGCCGGAGCCGCTGCCGAACAGGGTACCGCCGGCCGTGGCGCTGCCAAACAAGGCGCCAAAATTGAATTTTGGGTAGTACTCGGCAACGGCCGCGCCGGTGCGCGCGCTCGCCGCGGCCAGGCGCCGCTCGGCCACGATCAGGTCGGGCCGGCGCCGCAGCAGGTCGCCCGGCGAGCCGCCGGCCCTGATGCGTGGCGCGACCGCGATGATGCCGCTGGCGGGCAGTTCCTGGCCATGGGTGCCGGGCGCTGCGCCCAGCATCACGTCGAGCGCATGCAGCGCCACCTCGCGCGCCGTGACCAGGCCGGGCACGACGGCGCGCGCCTGCGCCAGCGATGCTTCGGCCTGCCGCAGCGCCGCCTCGTTCGCCAATCCCTTGTCATATAACAGGGTGGCGAGTTCCAGCAGCGCCGCGTCGGTGTCGACCTGCAGGCGCGCCAGGTCGAGCCGCGCCTGCAGGCCCTGGATGGACAAGTAGAGGTCCGCCGTTTGCGCCGCCACGGCCAGCCGCGTTGCGGCCCATCCAGCCTCGCTGGCTTCGTAATCGGCGCGCGCCGCTTCACGTTCGCGGCGCAGGCCGCCGAACAGGTCGAGTTCCCACGACGCTTGCAGGTTCAATTCGCGCGCGCTGCCGGCGCGCTCATAGCCTGGCGTGGCGTTCAGGACCTGGCCCAGCGGCGTTTGCACCGACTGGTAGGCGCGCGCCGCTTGGCCGCCAATGCTGGCCGACGGCAGCAGCTCGGCGTCGGCCGCACCGGTGGCGGCGCGCGCCTGCCTGACCCTGGCCTGCGCCTGTTCCAGGTCGAGGTTTTGCGCCAGCGCCACCGTTACCAGATGGGTCAGGCGCGGATCGCCGAAGGCCGTCCACCACTGCAGCAGTTCGGCAGCGTCAGCATCCTGGCGCGCGCCGAGCGCCGCCTGGTGCAGATACTGCGCCGCTTGCGGCAGTTCGGGCCGGCGGTAGTCCAGGCCAGCAGTGCAGCCGGTGGCGGCCAGGCCGGCGGCGATCAGCAGAAAGGGGAGGCGCAGGCGTGGCAGTGGCATGGTGGTCTTCCAGTTCAAAAGAGAATAATGAGTGACTATAATACATATTGGTCACTTATTGTGCATTCCGTCGCGGCGCGTTAAGCTGTCGCCATGAATTCCACCACACCCGACACACCAAGCCCTGCGCGCGGCCCGGCCGGCCACGACGTGCGCGACCAGATCGTTGCCGCCGCCACCGATTACTTCAGCCGCTACGGCTATGAAAAGACGACTGTCTCCGACCTGGCCAGGGCGATCGGCTTTTCCAAGGCCTATATCTATAAATTCTTCGAATCCAAGCAAGCCATCGGCGAGCATATCTGCGCCAGCTGCCTGCGCCAGATTGAAACCGAGGTGAAAGACGCAGTGGCGGCGGCCGGCCAGCCGCCTGAGCAGCTGCGGCGCATGTTCCGGACCAGCGTCGCGGCCAGCTTGCGGCTGTTCTTCCAGGACCGCAAGCTGTACGACATCGCCGCCTCGGCCGCCACCGGGCGCTGGCCTGCCGTGCAGGCCTACGAGCTGGCGATGGGCGCCTTGCTGCAGGATATCTTGCAGCAGGGGCGCAAGACGGGCGATTTCGAGCGCAAGACGCCGCTCGACGAGACGGCCAGCGCGATCTACCTGGTGATGCGTCCCTACGTCAATCCCTTGCTGCTGCAACACAGCGTCGACAGCAGCGAAACGGCGGTGCTGCAACTGTCCAGCCTGGTATTGCGCAGCCTGTCGCCATAGCTTTGCATTAATTTGTGACTGTTGACTTATTTGGTCACTGGTACCAGAATGAGAATCCTGATCACTCATTCATGGGATTCTTATGCGCTGGCGCCGCCTCGCTTCATCTGTAGTCATCTCCACCTTGCCCCTGGCCATGAGTGCCTGCGCCGACAAGGCGCAGGCCGATCCGCGCACCGCCGTGCCGCTGGTGCGCGCCGTCCCGGTGCAGGGTGCCGAAGCGGGTACGCGCAGCTTCACGGGCGTGGTCGCGCCGCGCGTGCAAAGCGACCTCGGTTTTCGCGTGGCCGGCAAGGTGCGCGAACGGCTGGTCGACGCCGGCCAGGCCGTGCGCCGTGGCCAGCCATTGATGCGCCTCGACGCCGACGACCTGCAACTGCTGGCGCAGGCGCGGCAGGAGTCCGTCACGGCCGACCGCGCCCGCGCGCGCCAGGCGGCGGACGAGGAAGCGCGCTACCGTGACTTGCGCGGCACCGGCGCCATCTCGGCATCCAATTACGACCAGGTGAAGGCGGCGGCTGACGCGGCCGGCGCCCAATTGAAAGCGTCCGAAGCCCTGGCCGGGGTGGCGCGCAATGCGCTGCAGTACGCGCTGCTGCTGGCCGACGCCGACGGCGTCGTGATGGACACCCTGGCCGAACCGGGCCAGGTGGTCGCGGCCGGGCAGGTGGTGGTGCGCCTGGCCCATGACGGCCGGCGCGAAGCGGCGATCCAGCTGCCGGAAACCGTGCGTCCCGCGCTCGGCTCCACGGGCCAGGCCATCCTGTTCGGCAGGCCGGGCGCCAGCGTGCCGGCCACCTTGCGCCAGCTGGCGCAGACGGCGGACCGGCAAACGCGTACCTTCGAGGCGCGCTATGTGCTCGACGCGGCGCTCTCAAACGCGCCGCTGGGCGCCACCGTCACCCTGCGCCTGCCCGGCGCGCTTGCCGCCAGCGGCACCGTGCAAGTGCCGCTGGCGGCTCTGCACGATGCGGGCAAGGGGCCGGGCGTGTGGGTGATCGCCGGTGCGCCGGCGCAAGTGGCCTGGCGGCCCGTGAAGGTGCAGGGGCTGCACGACGACGGCGCCGACGTCAGCGGTCTGAAGGCGGGTGAGCGCATCGTCGCGCTGGGCGCCCATCTGCTGCACCAGGGAGAGCGGGTCAGGGTCGAACCGGCACCAGCGGCCGCCGGCGCGGGAGCGCATCCATGAGCGCGGCGGGCTTCAACCTGTCGGCGCTGGCCGTGCGCGAGCGTTCCGTCACCCTGTTCCTGATCTGTCTCATTTCGCTGGCCGGCCTGCTGTCGTTCTTCAAGCTGGGGCGCGCCGAAGACCCGGCCTTCACGGTCAAGGTGATGACCATCGTCACCGCCTGGCCTGGCGCCAGCGCGCGCGAAATGCAGGATCAGGTGGCCGACAAGATCGAAAAGCGCCTGCAGGAGCTGCGCTGGTACGAGCGCGCCGAGACCTATACCACGCCCGGCCTGGCGTTTACCACCCTGACCCTGCTCGACAGCACGCCGCCCGACCAGGTGCAGGCCGAGTTCTACCAGGCGCGCAAGAAGGCCGGCGACGAGGCGGCCAATCTGCCGGCTGGCGTGATCGGTCCCATGATCAATGACGAATACGCCGACGTCACCTTTGCCCTGTATGCGCTGAAAGCCAAAGGCGAGCCGCAGCGCCTGCTGGTGCGCGAGGCGGAAACCTTGCGCCAGCGGCTGCTGCACGTGGCGGGCGTCAAAAAGGTCAATATCATCGGCGAGCAGGCCGAACGCATCTACGTGGAGTTGTCGCAGGAACGTCTGGCTACCCTGGGCGTGCGGGCGCAGGACGTGTTCGCGGCGCTGCACGGCCAGAATGTCCTCACGCCGGCCGGCTCGGTCGAAACGCGCGGGCCGCAGGTGTCCATCCGCCTCGACGGTGCGCTCGACGCGCTGCAAAAGATCCGCGATACGCCTGTGGTGGCGCAGGGGCGTACCTTGCTCCTGTCCGATATCGCCACCGTACGCCGTGGCCAGGTAGACCCGGCCAGCTTCATGGTGCGCAACGGCGGCGAGCCGGCGCTGCTGCTGGGCGTGGTCATGCGCGACGGCTGGAACGGGCTGGACCTGGGCAAGGCGCTGGACGGGGAGGTGACGGCCATCGGTGCCGCCATGCCGCTGGGCATGAGCCTGGCCAAGGTCACCGACCAGTCCGTCAATATCAGTGCGGCCGTCGACGAATTCATGCTCAAGTTTCTCGCCGCGCTGCTGGTGGTGATGCTGGTGTGCTTTATCAGCATGGGCTGGCGCGTCGGCATCGTGGTGGCCGCCGCCGTGCCGCTGACCCTGGCCGTGGTATTCATCGTGATGGCGGCGACGGGCAAGAACTTCGACCGCATCACCCTCGGCTCCCTGATCCTGGGCCTCGGCCTGCTGGTGGACGACGCCATCATCGCCATCGAAATGATGGTCGTGAAAATGGAGGAGGGCTACAGCCGTATCGCCGCCTCCGCCTATGCCTGGAGCCATACGGCCGCGCCCATGCTGGCCGGCACCCTGGTGACGGCCGTCGGCTTCATGCCCAACGGCTTTGCCCGCTCCAGCGCCGGCGAATACACGAGCAATATGTTCTGGATCGTCGGCATCGCGCTGATCGCGTCGTGGGTGGTGGCGGTGGTGTTTACGCCCTACCTGGGCGTCAAGCTGCTGCCCGAGCTGAAAAAGGTCGCCGGCGGCCATGACGCGCTGTACGGCACGCCGCGCTACCACCGCTTTCGCCGCCTGCTGGGGCGCGTGATCGCCCGCAAATGGCTGGTGTTCTGCACCGTGATCGGCCTGTTCGTGCTGGCCGTGCTGGGCATGGCAGTCGTCAAGAAGCAGTTCTTCCCGATCTCGGACCGCCCTGAAGTGCTGATCGAGGTGCAGCTGCCCTACGGCAGCGCGATCGGACAGACCAGCGGCGCGGCGGCGAAAGTGGAAGCCTGGCTGGCGCGCCAGCCCGAAGCGAAGATCGTCACGACCTATGTGGGCCAGGGCGCGCCGCGCTTTTATCTGGCGATGGGGCCGGAATTGCCCGATCCTTCGTTTGCCAAGATCGTCGTGCGCACCGATAGCCAGCAGGCGCGCGACAGCCTCAAGCGGCGCTTGCGCGTGGCCGTTGCCGCCGGCCTGGCGCCGGAGGCGCGCGTGCGCGTCACGCAACTGGTGTTCGGCCCGTATTCGCCGTTTCCCGTCGCCTACCGGGTCAGCGGCCCCGATCCCGAGATGTTGCGCGGCATCGCCGGCGAGGTGCGGCGCGTGATGCAGGCCAGTCCGATGATGCGTACCGTCAATACCGACTGGGGCACGCGCACGCCCACCCTGCATTTCAGCCTGCAGCAGGAGCGCTTGCAGGCGATGGGCCTGACGTCGGCCGCCGTGGCGCAGCAGCTGCAGTTCCTGCTCAGCGGCGTGCCCGTCACCGCCGTGCGCGAAGATATCCGCACGGTGCAGGTGGTGGCGCGCGCGGCTGGCGACGTGCGGCTGGACCCGGCGCGCATCGCCGACCTGACCCTGGCCGGCGCGAACGGCGAACGCATCGCGCTGTCGCAGGTGGGCAGCGTCGAGGTGCGCTGGGAAGAACCTGTGATGCGCCGGCGCGACCGCCAGCCGACGATCACCGTGCGCAGCGACATCGCCGACGGCATGCAGCCGCCCGACGTCTCGGGCACCATCACGGCGCAGCTGCGGCCCATCATCGACAGGCTGCCAGCCGGCTACCGCATCGAGCAGGCCGGCTCGATCGAGGAATCGGCGAAGGCAACGCAAGCCATGCTGCCATTGTTCCCCATCATGCTGGCATTGACCCTGCTGATGATCATCCTGCAGGTGCGCTCGATCTCGGCGATGGTGATGGTGTTCCTGACCAGCCCGTTGGGCCTGATCGGCGTGGTGCCCACCTTGCTGCTGTTCCAGCAGCCGTTCGGCATAAATGCGCTGGTCGGCCTGATCGCGCTGTCGGGCATCCTGATGCGCAATACCCTGATCCTGATCGGCCAGATCCACCAGAACGAGGCGGCCGGCCTGGCGCCGTTCGACGCCGTGGTCGAAGCGACCGTGCAGCGCGCGCGTCCCGTGATCCTCACGGCGCTTGCGGCCATCCTGGCCTTTATTCCGCTGACCCATTCGGTCTTCTGGGGCACCTTGGCCTATACCCTGATCGGCGGCACGTTTGCCGGCACGGTGCTGACCTTGGTGTTCCTGCCGGCCATGTATGCGATCTGGTTCAGAATACGGCCGCAGGCAAGGGTGGTGAAGATTGAAAACAGCGGGCCGGAGACGCGGGCCTGAGAAAATGCCGATGGCGGCGTTGCAGCTCCTTGCCGTACTGGCGTACTGTCTGCGTCGCTGCGCCTTGCCCTCGACATTTTTCAGGCTCGCTTGGCCCGGGGAGCCTGGGTTTCGGACTTGTTAAACTCCCGTCGCATCCTGCCGGTAGCGCGCCGGCGGCAGCGCGAACTGGGTCTTGAAGAAGCGGGTGAACGCGCTTTGCGAGGAAAAGCCCAGGCGCTCGCCGATTTCCACCACGCTCAGGCTCGTTTCGCGCAGCAGTCGGCGCGATTCGCGGCTCTTCGCGCGCAGTTCCAGCGCGCGGAACGAGGTCTGCTCCTGCTGCAGCTGGCGCTGCAAGGTCCAGCGGTTCATCGCCAGGCCGTCGCACAGGGCCGGCAGCAGCGCGCCGCCGTCGGCATCCCCGGCGCCTTGCCGGCCCAGCAAATCGATGATGGCCTGCTCCACGCGGGCGGAAAACAGCTGCGCCCCCTGCAGCTGCTGCAACTGTCCCTGCGCGTGCCGCAGCGCGTGCGGCGCCAGCATGGCGTTGAACTGGGCGAAGGGACGGTCCAGCGCCGGCGCGTCGAAGGTCAGGGTATTGCGCGCCTGGCCGAAGGTGACGGCGGCGCCGAAGCACTCGGCAATGGCCGGCGCGAACCACGGCGCCTTGCCCTGGAAACCGGCATGGAAGGCGGTGGCCGCGCCATCGTCGTAGGCGCGCGCCACCAGCGACAGCATGCGGAAATTGGCCAGCGCCTGCATGGCGCCGCCCACCGGGCAGAACTCGGACAGGTATTCGATCTCGATGCGCGTGCCATTCTCGCTCATCAGCATGAAGTCGAATTCGCCGATCAGGCCCCGCAAGTGCAGCAGCTCGTGCAGCGCGCTGCGCAGGGTGGGGCGGTTGAAGCAGACGTGGGCGATGCCCGAGTAATGCGCGAACCAGTGCGTCACGTCGAGATCGAGCAGGCTACGGTGCTGCGGCAGCTGCTGGGCGTAGGCCGTCATGCGGCGGTGCCGCTCGGCGTTGATGCGGCCGCCCGGCTCGTCCAGCTGCGCCGGCGTGATGCCCGTCTGGCGGAAAAAGTCGGCGGGATCGTGGCCGTCGGCCTGCATGGCGCGCGCGCATTGCTGCGCGATGCGGTTCGAAACCGTACGCGTGTCGGGTTTGTGCAAGGCTGTCTCCTGCTTATTCAGCGTATTCTGCTTGTTGTAGTAATTTTTCACAAATATTAGCACTTTGTAGGAGATTGTTGGTTGTTGTGCCATCTAACCAAAAATTGTTCTCGCGGGTATAAAACGCGTGCTGCGCGGTCAAGAAACTCACGCATTCTCACGCTATATTGTTTTCGGCCGGCCTTGCTGCCGCGCCTTGATACCTACAAAAACAGTCTTGGAGATAATGATGAATTGCACTTTGAAACCGATGGCTCGCGTGGTCGCCGGCTGCGTCGCCACGCTTGCCCTGGCCGCCTGCGGCAACAGCGATACCGGCAGCGAGGGATACACGCAGCCCGTGTTCGGCGCCACCAGCTACACCCAGTTGAAAGTCGACGGCTATACCTTCAAGGACATGAACCGCAACGGCAAGATCGACCCGTACGAAGACTGGCGCCTGCCGGCCGAGGCGCGCGCCGACGACCTGCTGTCGCGCATGAGCCTCGATGAAAAGGCGGGCCTGATGATGCACGGCACGGCGCCCACCGTATCCGACCCTTCCGGCATCGGCCTGGGTGGCGCATATGACCTGGCGGCCTTGCAAGACCTGATCGTCAAGCAATACGTCAACACCTTCATTACCCGCATGGCGGGCGACACGGCCAATATGGCGGCCCAGTACAACAAGGTGCAGGCCTTGAGCGAAACGTCGCGCCACGGCATTCCCGTCTCCATCAGCACCGATCCGCGCCACCATTTCCAGTACACGGTGGGCGCCAGCGCCGGTACCAAGGGTTTCTCGCAGTGGCCGGAAACCCTGGGCCTGGCCGCCATCGGCGACGATGCGCTGGTGCGCCGCTTCGGCGACATCGCGCGCCAGGAATACCTGGCCGTCGGCATCACGCAGGCGCTGTCGCCGCAGGCGGACCTGGCCACCGAGCCGCGCTGGTCGCGCATCAACGGCACTTTCGGCGAAGACGCGGACCTGGCCAAGCGCATGGTGCAGCACTATATCGAAGGTTTCCAGGACGGCAATACGGGCTTGCATGACGGCAGCGTGGTGGCCGTCGTCAAGCACTGGGTCGGCTACGGCGCCACGAAGGAGGGCTACGACGGCCACAATTACTATGGCCGCTACATGACCTACCCGGGCAACAATTTTGCCTACCACGTCAAGCCGTTTGAAGGGGCGTTTACGGCCAAGGCGGCTTCCGTCATGCCGACCTACGCTCTGCCGGACGGCAATATCACCATCGACGGCATCACCCTGGAGCAAGTGGCGGCCGGCTTCAGCAAGACCATGCTGACGGATCTGCTGCGCGGCAAATACGGCTTCGAGGGCGTGATCCTGTCCGACTGGGGCATCACGTCGGACTGCGACGCCAACTGCCGCAACGGCACGGCGCCTGGCGTGGCGCCTTCCTTCATCGGTTTCGGCACCCCGTGGGGCATGGAAGACGCCACCAAGGCCGAGCGTTACGTGAAGGCCGTGACGGCGGGGATGGACCAGTTTGGGGGCGTGACGGAAGCGCCGTATCTGACGCAAGCCGTGCAGCGGGGCCAGTTGACGGAGGCGCGCATCAACGCCTCGGCGCGGCGCATCCTGATCCAGAAATTCAAGCAGGGCCTGTTCGAGCATCCGTTCGTCGATGCGGCCAAGGCGGCCAGCACGGTGGGCAAGGCGGAATTCGTCGAGGCGGGCCTGGAGGCCCAGCGCCGCTCGCTGGTCCTGTTGGAAAACAAGGACAAGGTTCTGCCGCTGGCCGCCACCGTCAAGAAGGTCTACCTGTACGGCATCGATGCGGCCGTGGCGAAACAGTATGGCTACACGGTGGTCGCCACGCCGCAGGAAGCGGACGTGGCCCTGCTGCGCGTGGCCGCACCGTATGAAACCCTGCACCCGAACTACATCTTCGGCAGCATGCAGCACGAGGGCCGCCTCGATTACGTCGATGGCAATGCCGACTACGAGGCGATCAAGAACGCGGCGAAATACGCGCCGAAGACGGTGGTCACCGTGTACCTGGACCGTCCGGCCATCCTCGGCAACGTGCAGGACAAGGCCAGCGCCATCCTCGCCAACTTCGGCGTCAGCGACGGCGCGCTGTTCGATGTCCTGACGGGCAAGGCCAAGCCGCAAGGCAAGCTGCCGTTCGAGCTGCCGTCGTCGATGGCCGAAGTGCAGGTGCAGAAATCGGACGTGCCGTATGACACGGCCCATCCGCTGTACAAGTTCGGTTACGGCCTGGCTTACTAACAACGCCTAACAAAACCGTAGCGAGCGGAAGTGAGTTGCGGTCGAGAAGCGCAACTGTACGAAGGTACAGTGAGCATCGGAGGCCGTAAATCACGACGCGCAGTAGGTTTTGATAGGTGTTCAGCGCAGGGTAATCCAGCTGCGCTCTTGCACGGAGCGCAGCGCGGCATCGATCAGCCGGTCCACCTCGTAGCCGTCGCGGAAGGTGGGCCAGACCGGCTGGCCGCTGGCGATGGCCTGCAGAAAATCGCGCGCTTCGATGACGATCTGCTCGTTGTACCCCGTGCCGTGCCCCGCGCCCTGGCTGAACGCCAGGTAGTCGGGGTGGGCGGGCCCCATCAGCAGGCGCTGGAAACCCTGGCGCTGCGCCGGGCGACCGGCATCGTACAGCCACAGCGCATTCTGGTCTTCCTGGTCGAAGGCGATCGCGCCTTTGGTCCCCGTGATGCGGTAGGTGTAACCCATCTTGCGCCCGGCCGCCACGCGGCTGAAGGTGAGGGCGCCGAGCGCGCCGCTGGCAAAGCGCAGCATCACATTCCCCTGGTCGTCGTTTTCCACCGCTTCCATGCCGTGCGGGCCTTGCCGCTGCGCGTGCACGGTGTTCATGTCGGCCACCAGCGCGTCGACGGGACCGCCCAGGCGCAGGGCCAGGTTGAGCAGGTGCGAGCCCACGTCGGCCAGCGCACCGGCGCGCGTCGCCGTCGCCTCGCGCGTGCGCCAGGATGCCGGTGCGCGCGGGTCGTGCAGGTAGTCTTCCACGTGTTCGGCGGCGACGTGGATGATCTCGCCGATCTCTCCCGATGCGATGATCTGCCGCGCCAGCTGGCTGGCGGGCGTGCGGATGTAGTTATAGCCGACCATATTGGCCACGCCCGCCGCTTCGGCCGCCTGCGCCAGCTGCAGCGATTCGGCGGCCGTCATGCCCAGCGGTTTTTCGCAGAATACGGGCTTGCCCAGGGCCAGCGCCGCCAGCACGATGTCCTTGTGCGTGGCCGGCGGCGTGGCGACGATGACGGCGTCGATGGCGGGATCGTTGAGCAGCACGCGCCAGTCGCCCGTGGAGCGGTTCCAGCCCAGTTCCTGCGCGCTGCGCGCCGCACTCTGTTCGCTGCTGGTGGCGATGCAGGCGCACACGGGGTTCAGCGCCGTGTGAAAAATGCTGCGCACGGCCTTGTAGGCGATGGTGTGGGCCTTGCCCATGTAGCCGGCGCCGATCAGGCCGATGTGGATGTCTTGCATACGGAGTCTCCGAGTGTATCGCGGTAAGGGGTCAGGCTTGCTGGCGCCATGCGTGGCTGTCCAGGGCGTCGATAAAGCGCGCGGCTGGCCAGTCCTGCGCCAGCGCTGCGTGCATGATCTGCTGCTGCGTGGGCGGCGCCATCCCGGCGATGGGCTGGTCGCGGTCGAGGTTGCTGGGGAAGGCATAGCCTTCGGCGCAGGCGGCCACCGCGTGGCGCACGCCAGCGTCATTGAGGGCACCCTGCGCGCGCAGCGCCTGCAGCGCCGGATACAGCGCGGCGCTCATGGCGCGGCGGTCCAGCGCTTCCATGGCGCGCCCGAACGGCGACGACACTTGCAGCAGGTTGGCCATGCGGCGGATGTCGGGCGAGCGGTTATGCCCGGCCGCATGGAACAGGGCGGGGTTGAAGAACACGGCATCGCCTTTGGACAGGGGCAGCTGCACGCAATGCCGGGCGAAATAGTCGCGGAACGGCCGCTGCTGCCAGGCGAGAAAACCGGCGCGGTAGCGCTG
This sequence comes from Janthinobacterium sp. BHSEK, assembly GCF_056174685.1. Taxonomy (NCBI): domain Bacteria; kingdom Pseudomonadati; phylum Pseudomonadota; class Betaproteobacteria; order Burkholderiales; family Oxalobacteraceae; genus Janthinobacterium; species Janthinobacterium sp. BHSEK. Next base: position 149,764 of record NZ_JBWBYV010000059.1, on the reverse strand, counting down.
CGACCCGGGCAGGTACAGGGTGGGACCGGAGGCCAGCGGCATGTCGCAATGGGCGACGGCGCCCTGCAGTGTCAGCAGGGCGGACATCTGGTGCACGGGCGCGGGATAGGCGGCGCAGCTGGCCGCGCTCTGGAAGCCCAGGTGGTAGTCGCGGTGCGGCGCCTGGGCCGCTCCGCCCGGGTTGACGACGTTCACTTGCGCCGTCATCTGGTAGGCGGGACCGAGCCAGGCCTCGGCTATCCACGCGAAGACGGGGTTGGCGTAATAGCGCGCGAACGCTTCCGGCGCGCGCAGACACAGCTTTTGCTGGGCATTCCAGATGCGGTCATTCGCACCGGCCTTGGCAAAATGGTCGCCAGCCGCCTGGCCGCTCGCGTGCTGTTCGGCGATCAGCGCCTGAAACACGCGGTTCACCTGTTCCAGGCATTCCATGTCGGCGACGGCGCGTTGCAGCACGATGACGCCGGGACCGTCCATCAGCGCCTGGCCCCATTCGGCCTGCAGCGCGCGCAACGCCACCGGCTTGCCGGCCAGCGCGCGCACCCGGTCGCAGTCGTAGACGAGAATGTTTTCTTCCACCGCGGCGGCGTGGGGATAGTCGGCCGGCGCCGTGCGTTGGCTGACGGTGGCGATGAAGTCTTGCAGATCGCAGTTTTCTGATGCCAGCCAGAAGGGGCTGGGCGGCGCTGCGCCGGCGTCTGTGGTGGGCATGCGGTGTCTCCGTTGTTTAAGTTGTAGAATCAGTATAGGGATGAAAATCCGCATTTTTCATCAGGAAATCCATCAAAAAACCATCAATCTGGATTGGATATCGCATGACGCATCCTTTTCCCGTCAAGGTCGTGGCGCTGCAGGCCGGCGTCAGCGTGGCCACGGTCGACCGCGTGATCAAGCAGCGCGGCGGCGTCCACGCCAATACCGTGCGCCGCGTGATGCAGGCGCTCGACGAACTGGCGCGGCAAAGCACGCAGGTGGGCCTGGCCGGCAGAAAATTCATGCTCGACGTGCTGATGGTGGCGCCGCGCCGCTTCACGGACGCCGTGCGCGCCGCGCTGGAGGCGGAGCTGCCGTCCTTGCATCCGGCCGTGCTGCGCTCGCGCTTTCACCTGCATGAAACCCTGGACGTGGACGGCATCGTCGAACTGCTCGAACGCATCCGCAAGAACGGCAGCCACGGCGTGCTGCTGAAAGCGCCGGACTTGCCGCCGGTGGCCGAGGCGGTGGACCGGCTGGCGGCGGCCGGCATTCCCGTCGTGACCCTGGTGACGGACTTGCCAGGCTCCGCGCGCCGCGGCTACGTGGGCATGGATAACCGCGCGGCGGGGGAGACGGCCGCCTGCCTGGTCGGCCAATGGCTGGGCAGCCGGAAAAAGCAGCAGGTGCTGGTGACCCTGAGCAGCAACCGCTTTCATGGCGAGGAAGAGCGCGAGATCGGCTTTCGCCGCGCGCTGCGCGAACGGCACCGCCACTTGTCCATCGTCGAGGTGAGCGAGGGCCACGGCATCGACGGCGCCACGGGGGCGCTGGTGCGTCAAGCCCTGGCAGATCATCCGGCCATCGCCGCCGTGTATTCCATCGGCGGCGGCAATGCCGCCATCGTGCAGGCGTTCGCCCAGGCGGGCCGGCGCTGCCAGGTCTTCATTGGCCACGACCTCGATGCGGACAATGTGGCGCTGCTCAAGTCGGGCGCCATCCAGGCCGTGCTGCACCACGACCTGGGGCAGGACATGCGCCGTGCGTGCCAGGAAATCCTGCGGGCACAGGGCGCGCTGCCGGCCCTGGCGCAATCGCCGTCACTGTCCGCCATCCAGATCGTCACGCCGTGGAACCTGCCCGCCCTGAACGGCTGAATTGACAGGCATGCGAGGCTGGCCGATACTCGCCGCTTCGCTCATCGTTCACCTCAGGAAGGAATCCCCCGATGTCCGTCACTCCGCAATTGTGCAAGACCGTGCTGGTAGCCGCACTCTCCATCGCGTTTACCATGCCCGCCATGGCCGCCGTCCCTGCAACTGCCGGCGCTTCATCGGCCTGGGTTGAAGCGAGCAACCGCAACGCGGCCATCGTGCTGGCGGCGCAGGCGCAGTTCTCGCCCGAAGACGCTTCCGACAGGGGCCTGGCCCAGTACGACGGCCTGGCCGCCGACCTGGGGCCGGACATCACCGGGCGCCAGGTGGCGGCCATGCGGAAGGCGCGCGCGCAATTGCAGCAAAAGCTGGAACTGGAACGCGACGAACGCATACGCCAGGACCTGGAAATCCTGATCGGCGCCGTCGACCAGGAAATTGCCGGCACCGAGCTGGAAGCCAGGTACGCCTTGCCGTGGATCGACGTGCCGCAGATGGTCTTTGGCAGCATGCAAAGCCTGCTGCAGGAACAGCGTCCGGCCGCGCGCCGTGCCAAGGCGCTGGAGCGCCTGCAGCGCTATGTAGGCCAGTTTCCGGGCAGCACGCCGATCACGCAGCAGGCGAAGGCGCGCTTCACGGAAAAGATCGGCACGCCCGGCCTGGCCGGTCCCGTGCGCCTGCAGGTGGAGCAGTCGCTGGAAAACGTGCCGACGTATATCGCCGGCATCCGCAAGCTGTTCGCCGACATGAAGATCGCAGGCGCCGAACCCGCGCTGGCCGCCATGGAGCAGCAGCTGAACGAATATGCGGCGTGGGAAAAGCAGGTGGTGCTGCCTCTGTCGCGCACGGATTTCCGCATGGCGCCCGAGCTGTACGCGTTTCGCCTGAAACAGGTGGGTATCGACATCGAGCCGCGCGCGCTGGTCGAGCGGGCGCAGGTGGCCTACCTGGAAACGCGCGCCGCCATGCAGGCGCAGGCGCCCGTGGTGGCGGCCAAGCTGGCCTTGAAGGGCGTCGACGGCACGGACTACCGCCAGGTGCTGCGCGCGCTGAAGAGCGATTCCATCCCGAACGCGCAGCTCGAAGCGCACTACAAGGGCGTCAATACCCAGCTGGAAGAACGCATCCGCGCGCAGCGCGTCGTCGACGTGCCGCAGCGCGCCATGACCATGCGCCTGGCATCGGATGCCGAATCGGCGGCCCAGCCGGCGCCGCATATGCGTCCGCCTCCGCTGATCGGCAATACGGGAGAGCATGGCCAGTTCGTCCTCCCCGTCAGCAATCCGGCCGCCAGCGGCAAGGGCGAGGCGTATGACGATTTCAACTTCGCGGGCGCGGCCTGGACCCTGAGCGCGCACGAGGGCCGCCCCGGCCACGAACTGCAGTTCAGCGCCATGGTGGAGCGGGGCGTATCGCAGGCGCGCAGCCTGTATGCGTTCAACAGCGTCAACGTGGAAGGCTGGGCGTTGTACGCGGAAGCGGAAATGATCCCGTACGAGCCGGCCGAGGGCCAGTTCATCGCGCTGCAGTTCCGCATGCTGCGCGCGGCGCGCGCCATGCTCGACCCGATGCTGAACCTGGGGCAAGTCACGCGCGAAGAGGCGGGGCGCATCCTGACGGAAGAAGTGATGCTGTCGAAACCGATGGCGCGCCAGGAGCTGGACCGCTACACCTTCAATGCGCCGGGCCAGGCGGGCAGTTATTTCTATGGCTATACGCGCATCCTGCAGCTGCGCGCGGAAACGGAGCTGGCGCTGGGAGACCAATTCGACCGCCTGGCCTTCAACAACTTCCTGCTGGGACAGGGCTTGCTGCCGCCGGACTTGCTGGCCAAGGCCGTGCGCGAACACTTCATCCCCGGGCAGAGAAAAGCCAGGGGCTGATGGCGGGCGACTCCGCGCCGCATACCCTATACTGGCGTCCTCGAGTGATGACGCGGGTGTGGCTGCATGTGGCGTGGGATTGTATCTGGTTTGCTGGCCGGCGCCTTCTGGGGCGCCGTTTTCATTGTGCCCGTCTTGCTGCCGGATTTTTCTCCGGCCGAGCTGATGGTGGGCCGCTACATTTGCTATGGCGCGCTGGCGGCCGGCCTGATGCTGCCGCGCCTCCTGCCCCTGCTGCGGCGGCTGCGGCGCGGCGACTGGCTGGCCATGCTGCGCCAGGCGCTGGCGGGCAACGTCGAGTATTACCTGCTGCTGGCGTATGGCGTCAAGCTGGCCGGCGTGGCGCCCACCTCGCTGATCATTGGTTTGTTGCCCCTGAGCGTGACGCTGTTCGGCCACAAGGACCACGGCGCGCCGCCCTTGCGCCGCCTGGCCCTGCCGCTGCTGGTGGTGGCCGCGGGCATCGCCTGCATCAATGTCGATATCTTCAGCCATGCAGGCGGCGCGGGCGCGGACGGCGCAAGCCTGGCGCACAGGCTGGCGGGCGTGCTGTGCGCCATCGGCGCGCTCGCGTGCTGGACCTGGTATGCGCTCGACAATGCCCGCTTCCTCAAGCGCCATGCGCATGTCAGCGCCGCGGAATGGGCCATGCTGTATGGCTTGGCCAGCGGCGTCATCGCGCTGGTCGTGGGCGCCGTGATGCTGGCGCTGCAGCTGGCGGGTGGAGCCGATGGCAGTCCTGCGCGCGACTGGCCCCGCTTCTGGCTTGTGTGCCTGCTGCTGGCGCTGGGCGCTTCCGTGATCGGCAACTACCTGTGGAATCTGGCGTCGCGCCGGGTGCCCGTCACCTTGTCGGGCCAGCTGATCCTGTCGGAGACCCTGTTCGCGCTGCTGTACGGCTTCGTCTACGCGCAGCGCATGCCGCGCCCGCTGGAGTGGGCGGCGATGTTGCTGCTGACGGCGGGCGTGCTGTGGTCCGTGCAGCGGCATGCGCACGAGGAGGCAGAGGGGCGGGGAGACGGGCGTGGGGCAGGGCGGACGTAGCGAAAAATACATCGTTGCCAGTCCGCCGTTTGCCCTGGGCCGGCCGTATAATGACGCTCATTTGCCGGCCACCGAGGGAGTTCCGCTTGCAGCTACCGATCCGTTATCCGAACATGCCGCAACTGCTGCTGAAGGCGCGCGACAGCCTGCTCCAGCATTTTCGCCCCATCCTCAATCACTTCGGCGTGACGGAGCAGCAGTGGCGCATCATGCGCGCGCTGAACGAAAGCCCCACCCTGGAACCGCGCGAGCTGTGCGAGATCTGCCAGATTTCCAGTCCCAGCATGAGCGGCATCCTGGCGCGCATGGAAGAAATCGGCCTGATCGGACGCAGCAAGTTCGAAGGCGACCAGCGTCGCCGCAAGGTGCACCTGTCGGAAGCGGGCGCCAGCCTGCTGCTGCAGATGGGCAAGCTGATCGACCTGCAATATGCCCACCTGGAAGAAGCGTACGGCAAGCAGGTGTTCGAAGACATGCGCCGCGCGCTGGAAGCCTTCATTGCCCTGGAAACCCTGCCGGTGGCGCCCGCCATCCTGCGCTGAACTCCGAGCTTTTCCTTGCCTGAGCATCCATCGGGCGCGTGTTTTTCGACACGCGCCGCCGCTGCTTTTGTCATGCCCGTTCCACGCATTGCCGCATCCTGCCGGGCTTGTGCCCGCACCTCTGTCAGTTTTGCTATAAGACTACGCCTTACAGTCAATCACTTACATGTGAGTAAATAAGCGTATAATTTGCCTCACTTGATCCAGATCAAGAAGAACAGCGGATGCCCCTCTCAATGGAGGGGCTGCAGCGCGGCGCCACGCCCGTATTTCGCCAGATAAAACAGGAAAGTCAGGAAAAAAATGAACACACCATGCATGCGCGCCGCGGCGCTGGCCGTCTCCACGCTCATCGGCGCAAACGTTTGCGCCCAAAGCAATGTCACCATCTACGGCGTGGTCGACGCGGCCACCGCGTACGCGAGCAACCAGGGCGGCAATTCGAACACCTACATGCGCAGCGGTAACTTGTCCGCCAGCAAAATCGGTTTCCAGGGCGTGGAAGACCTGGGCGGCGACCTGAAGGCGCTGTTTCTGCTGGAAAACGGCTTTGAAAGCGATACGGGCGCGCAAAGTTCGGCCAGCGCCCTGTTCAACCGCCAGGCTTACGTGGGCTTGCAATCGAACGCCTACGGCAGCCTGACGGCCGGGCGCCAGTACACGCCGTACTACCTGCTCGTGGGTTCGCTGGCATCGAGCAACGTCTTGACGGGCGCCACCGGCGCACACCCGGGCGATATCGACGGCCTCGATACGACCGTGCGCATCAGCAATTCCCTGACCTACAGCATGCCCGCGTGGCGCGGCCTGCAAGCGAGCGCGCAATACGGCTTCGGCGAAGCGGCCGACGGCAATGCCGCGGGCAGCAGCTTCAGCGCCGCCGTCAAGTACAGCACCTCGCCGGCGGAATTCGCGCTCGGCTACCTGAAACTGAAAAATGGCCAAAACGGTACTGGCTGGAGCGACAAGGCTTCGGCCAGCTTCGGCATCTCGGCCATCAACCAGGGCTACGCCTCGGCCGACAGCATCGAATTCATCGCCGCCAGCGCCCGCTACACCATGGGCAAGTGGATGGTGGGCGCCAACGCCAGCAACGTGCAATACCAGGCGGGCAGCCATTCCACGTTCCGCGACACGGCCATCTTCAACACGGCCGGCCTGATCGCCAGCTACCAGTGGACGCCGCAGTGGTTCCTGAGCGCCGGCTACAGCGACACCTACGCCAGCCGCGCCAACGGCGTGTCGGACCGCGCGCGCTACCGCCAGCTGTCGTTCGAACAGAATTATGCGCTGTCCAAGCGCACGGCGATCTACCTGATCGAAGCGCGCCAGCTGGCGCGCGGCCAGACCCTGGGCCAGAACGGCGCCATCGTCGACGCCGTCGCCTCGGTCGGCGATTCGCAAAACGGCACGCCGTCGTCGAACGGCGGCCAGACGGTGGTGATGGTCGGTCTCAAGCATTCTTTCTGAACGGTTGCTGAACTCACGGGAGCTTCAATTGGACGCTACACACAACAAGGAGGGCCGCGGCCCCCTGAATCCCGGCCGCCGCATGGTGCTGGCCGGCTTGCTGTCGGCTTCGGCCGCGGCGCTGATCCCCTGGGCGCTGGCCGAGCCGGTCGCCAGTGCGGAGCAGGGCGCCTTCCTCGGCGTGTCGGCCATGCTGGTCGGGCGCCAGGTGCTCGATCCCGTGCTGGCCAGGCGCCTGTACGAGGCGCTGGTGGCGCAGGACGCCGCCTTCCCCGCGAATGTGCGCGCGCTGCTGGCTCTGATCAATGCGCAGGGCTTGCAGGCGGCCGGCCTGCAGGAAGCGCTCGATGCGCTCGACCCGGCCCAGTCGCCGCTGGCGGCCCTGCCGCGCCAGATCGCCAGCGCCTGGTACCTGGGCATCGTCGGCACGGGCGAAGCGGCCGTCTGCGTCGCCTACGAGCAGGCGCTGAACGCGGCCGTCGTGGCCGACGTCCTCAAGCCTCCCACGTATTCCTACGGCGCCTACGGCAGCTGGGCCAGAAAACCCATTTAAGGAGCCATCATGGCTGAAGCACTCTCCGCCGATTACCTCGTCATCGGCTCCGGCATCATAGGCTCTTTGGCCGCGCGCAAGCTGGCGCTGGCGGGCGCCTCGGTGCTGATCCTGGAAGCGGGTCCGCGCGTCTCGCGCGGCGAAATCGTCGCCCGTTTCCGCAACACGACGCGCCGCAGCGACTGGATGTCGCCGTATCCGTCCGTGGCCACGGCGCCGCACCCGATCTACCAGCCGAAGGATAACGGCTACCTGGTGCAGGCGGGGCCGTATCCGTATCCGGCCGAATACATCCGCCAGTTTGGCGGCACCTCGTGGCATTGGGCCGCGCAGGCGTGGCGCAACGTGCCGAACGATTTCCGCATCCACACCTTGTATGGCGTGGGCGTCGACTGGCCCATCAGCTATGAAGACCTGGAGCCGTTCTACCAGGAAGCGGAAGAGATCATGGGCGTCTCGGGTGCGGAGAACACGGGTTCGCCGCGCAGGCAGCCATTCCCGATGGACTCCGTGACGGAGCCGTACGCCATGCGCCGCATCCGCGAGCGCCTCGACCCGTCATTCAAGGTGGTCGGCAATACGGTGGCGCGCAACAGCGTCAGCTACGATGGCCGTCCGGCCTGCTGCGGCAACAACAGCTGCCAGCCGATCTGCCCCATCGACGCGCAATACCACGGCGGCATCGCCGCGCAGCAGGCGGAAGACGCGGGCGTCAGGATCGTCTGCAACGCCAATGTCTACAAGCTGGAACACGACGCGCAGGGCCGCATCACGGCCGCCCTGTACTACGACGTGGATAAAAAAAGTCACCGGGTCACGGCCAGGACCTTCATTCTGGCCGCCAACGGCATCGAAAGCCCCCGTTTGCTGCTCGTTTCCGCCACGGACAAGTACCCGAACGGCCTGGCCAACAGCAGCGACATGGTGGGCCGCAACCTGATGGACCACCCGAGCACCTCGATCACCTTCGACGCCGATGAAGACCTGTGGCTGGGCCGGGGTCCGCAAAGTCCCAATTCCATCAACACCATGCGCGACGGCGACTTCCGCAGCGAACACTCGCCGTACCGCCTGGATTTCACGAACATCTCGCGCGTTGATGGCGCGACCAGGGAGTTGATCGGCAAGGGCGTGTTTGGCGCCGAATTCGAACAGCAGCTGCGTTTCCGCTCGGCGCGCGAAATGAGCCTGAAAAACGTGCTGGAAGTGCTGCCGAACCCGGAAAACCGCATTGCCCTCAGCAGCGAGAAGGATGCCATGGGCATCCCCAAGCCGCAGGCGCATTATGCGATCGACGAGTACACGAAACGGGGCCACGAGCGCTCGAAGCAGGATTTCGAGCAGATCGCCAGGCTGATGGGCGGCACCAATCTGCGCCACAGCAAGGAAGGCGTGTTCGCCAACAACCAGCACATCTGCGGCACCCTGTCGATGGGTTCCGATCCGGCCAAGGCCGTGTGCGACCAGTGGGGCCGCACGTTTGATCATGCCAACCTGTTCCTGTGCAGCACCGGCGTGCTGCCCACGTCCGGCACCTGCAATTCGACGGAAAACGGCCTGGCCGTGGCGCTGCGCACCGTCAAACATATCCTCGACGAACAGCAGGGAGGAACGGCATGATGGCGACCTTCAGAATGGCGGCCGGCGCCGCCTTGCTGGCACTGGCCTTGCCCGTGCTGGCGGCGAACGCCCCTGGCGCCGACGTGCAGGCCATCGAACGTGGCCGCTACCTGGCGACGGCGGGCGACTGCATCGCCTGCCACAGCGTCCCTGGCGGCAAGCCGATGGCGGGCGGCCTGTCCCTGGCCACGCCGCTGGGGGCCATTGTCGCCACCAACATCACGCCCTCGACAACGCACGGCATCGGCAACTACACGCTCAAGCAGTTTTCCGACGCCGTGCGCCATGGCATGCGGGCCGACGGCGCGCACCTGTACCCGGCCATGCCCTACACGGCCTACGCCAAGGTGACGGATGACGACACGGCCGCCCTGTACGCCTACTTCATGCATGGCGTGGCGGCGGTGGACACGGCGCCGGCAAAGCAGACGGACTTGCCGTTCCCGTTCAACATCCGCCTGACGATGGCGGGCTGGAATTGGCTCTTCCTCGACAAGAAGCCGTTCGTGGCCGATGCGGCCAAGAGCATGGAGTGGAACCGCGGCGCCTACCTGGCGCAAGGGCTGGCCCACTGCAGCACCTGCCACACGCCGCGCAACGCGCTGATGGCCGAGCAGCTGTCGAAACAGCTGGGCGGCTTTGATCTGGGTACCTGGTTTGCGCCGAACATCACCTCGGACGCCAACAGCGGCATCGGCAGCTGGAGCCAGCAAGACCTGGTCGATTACCTGCGCACGGGCCGCGCCGCGCACCGGGGGCAGGCTGCCGGACCGATGGCCGAAGCCATCGACCATAGCCTGAGGCACCTGAGCGACGCGGATTTGGACGCCATCGCGCACTACATCAAGAGCGTGCCCGCCATCCGCGACAAGGCGGATACGAAACCGGTGACGCAATGGGGCCAGGCGGGCGATGAGCTCAATGCGATCCGCGGCGTGCCGCTGCCGCAAAACCTGAACAGGATGTCGGGCGCGCAGCTGTACGATGCGCAGTGCGCCAGCTGCCACCAGGCCAGGGGCGAGGGCAGTTTCGACGGCAGCCTGCCGCCGCTGTTCCACAACTCGGTGACGGGCCGCAGCAACAGCAACAACCTGGTGATGGCGATCCTCGATGGGGTGGAGCGGCAGGATGGCAAGGGTAATCATACTGCGGGACACCTGATGCCCGCCTTCCGCCAGACCCTGTCGGACGAGCAGATCGTCACCCTCGGCAATTACGTGCAGAAGATGTACGGCAATCCTGACGTCAAGGTGACGGCGCAGCAGGTGACGACCCTGCGCAACGGCGGCGCACCGTCGAACCTGATCGGCCTGGCCCGCGCCGGCATCATCGTCGGCGTGCTGGTGCTGCTGGCCTTGCTGCTGTGGTGGCGGGGACGGCGTCGCAAGGCGGCGTAAGCGTCCAACCGCAGCAAAGGCCGGGGCCAGACTGGAAAGTCTGGCCTTTTTTTTGCCCCAAAATTGCAACTGGTTTGCATATGTGGATCTTATGTACTATGATGAGTTACATGAGACGCGACAGCAAACTATCATCGATCCTCCATGTGCTGCTGCACATGGCCCACGCGGGACGCCCGATGACGTCCGGGGAACTCTCCGGCTGCCTGGACACCAACCCCGTGCTGGTGCGGCGCGTGATGGCCGGCTTGCGCGAACGCGGCTACGTGGCCTCGGTCAAGGGCCATGGCGGCGGCTGGCGCATCGTCTGCGATCTGCACCGCGTGACCCTGCAAGACATCTACGTGGCCGTCGGTTCGCCCACCATCTTCGCCATGGGCAACCGCGTCGACCAACCGGGCTGCCTGGTGGAGCAGGTGGTCAACCAGTCGCTGGCCGGCGCCTTCGATGAAGCCGAGGCGCTGCTGATCCGGCGCTTCGGCGCCGTCACCCTGGCCGACCTGGCCGAACGTTTCAGCCAACAAACCACTTTGCACCGAGGAGCACCCCATGCCCATTCCTGAATCGCCCGGCATTCCGTTCGACGCCATCATCGTCGGCGGCAGTTACGCCGGCCTGTCCGCCGCCACGCAACTGGCGCGCGCCCGCCGCCGCGTGCTGGTGATCGACGGCGGCCAGCGCCGCAACCGCTACGCCAGCCATTCCCACGGTTTCCTGACTCAAGACGGCAGCGGGACGGCCGCCATCGCCGCCCAGGGCAAGGCGCAGCTGCTGGCGTATGCCACCGTCACCTGGCTGGACGGCACGGCCGTGCAGGCGGCGGCCAGTCCCGATGGCGATGGCTTCGACGTGACCCTGGCGGACGGCAATGTCGCTCACGGCCGCCGCCTGGTGCTGGCCACCGGCGTGATCGATGAACTGCCGCCCGTCGATGGCTTGTCCCAGCGCTGGGGCGGCAGCGTCTTCCACTGCCCCTATTGCCACGGCTATGAACTGCAGCAGGGCGCCATCGGCGTGCTGGCCACCGGTCCCCTGTCGATGCACCATGCGCTGATGCTGCCCGACTGGGGCACGGTCACCTTCTTCCTGAATGGCGCGTTCGAGCCCGATGCGGCGCAGCTGGCGCAACTGGCCGCGCGCGGCGTGACGGTGCTGCGCACGCCCGTGGCGCGGATCGACGGCGTGGCGGACGTGGTCATGGCCGACGGCAGCCGCCATGCGATGGCCGGCCTGTTCGTGGCCACCCGCACCCGCCTGGCCAGCGCCCTGGCTGTGGAGCTGGGCTGCGCGCTGGAAGAGGGTGCCATGGGCCCGTTCGTGCGCACCGACGAGCAAAAAGCCAGCAGCGTGCCCGGCGTCTTTTGCTGCGGCGACGCGGGACGGATGGCCGGCAGCGTGGCGTTCGCGGTGGCCGACGGCGCCATGGCGGGCGTGGCGGCGCACCGCTCGCTGATGTTCGGGCTGGATCAGGCGGCAAAACCACCGTCGATCTTCAGCCCCGCGCCCGTGACGAAGGCCGCTTCGTCGCTGGCCAGGTAAGCCACCATGCCGGCGATTTCATCGGCCGTGCCGTGGCGGGGCAGTGCCATCAGGCCGTGCATCAGGTCGGCGAAGTCGCCTGTGGGCGGGTTCATGTCGGTGGCGACGGGGCCCGGTTCCACGTTGTTGATGGTGATGCCGCGCGGTCCCAGGTCGCGCGACAGGCCTTGCGTCAGGCCGCTCAGCGCCGATTTGCTCATCGCGTAGGCGGCCGCGCCGCCGAACGGCATGCGGTGCGCATTCGTGCTGCCGATGTTGATGATGCGCCCGCCCGTTGGCATGTGCGCCACGGCGGCCTTGATGGCCACGAACACGGCGCGCACGTTGACGGCAATCGTCTTGTCGAAGTCCGCCAGCGAAAAATCATCGATGGCGCCGGGCAGGAACACGCCCGCGTTGTTGACGAGGATATCGATACGGCCAAACTGCGCCGCCACCTTGGCGATGGCCGCCGTCAGGGCCGCGGCGTCGGCCGCATCGGCCTGCACGCCCAGCGCCTTGCCGCCGGCCGCTTCCACCTTGGCCGCGAGCGCCTGCGCTTCGGCGGCCGAGCTTTGATACGTGAAGACGACATTGGCGCCCTGGCTGGCCAGGCGGCGCACGATGGCCGCGCCGATGCCGCGCGAGCCGCCCGTCACAAAGGCGATCTTGTTCAGCAGTGACTGGGTATGGTTGCTTTGGGTTTGCATGATGGGCTTTCTGTGTGAGGAGTCGAGGAATTCAGTATCTATGTTTCATTCCTGCCGCGCTAGCCATGAATCGCTACAATCACTTTCAACTATAAATATCAAATGAGCGGGTAGAATAGGCGCATGGACGCCCTCAATCATTTGCAATCGTTTGTGCTGTCCGCCGAACTGGGCAGCTTTTCGGCGGCCGCGCGCCGCCTGGGGCTGACGCCGGCGGCCGTCAGCAAGAACGTGGCGCGGCTGGAAGCGAGCCTGGGATTGCGGCTGTTCCAGCGCAGCACGCGCCGCCTGACCCTGACGGAAGGGGGCGAGCGCTTCCTGCTGCAGGTCAAAGGCGCCCTGTCCACCTTGCGCGAGGCGATCGCCGGCGTGGCGGAAGAGGGCGGCCAGCCGGCCGGTATACTGAAAATCAGCATGGCGCCGTCGTTCGGGCGCAGCTACGTGGTGCCCTTGCTGGGCGAGTTCATCGGGCGCTATCCGGGCGTCATCCCCGACTGCCATTTCGACAACCGGCAAGTGGACTTGATCGGCGAGGGCTTTGATGTGGCCATCGGCGGCGGCATCGAGCTGACGCCCGGCGTGGTGGCCCGTGAACTGGGCCACGCCCTCGTCGTCGCCACGGCGTCGCCTGCCTTCATGCGAGGGAAACGCATGCCCGCCCATCCTTCGGATCTGGCGCAACTCGACGGCGTGGCGCGCCGCTCGGCCGGCAGCGGCAGATTGCGCAGCTGGATACTGCGCGACGGCTCGGGCGGCGAAGGCGTGGCCGAATGCCGGCCGCGCGCCATCTTCGACGACCCGGACGCGATGGCACAGGCAGCCATCATGGGCGTCGGCGTGGCGCTGCTGCCCATGCCGCACGCGCTGCCCCACTTGCGCAGCGGCGCGTTGATCCGCCTGCTGCCCGGCTGGCATGCCGATTCCGGCCCCCTGTCCGTGTACTATGCGAGCAAGAAGCTGCTGCCCGCAAAGACGCGCGTCTTCGTCGACTTTTTGCTGGAGCAGTTCCGCCAGCGCGATTTCGCCGCGCAGATGCGGCCCGATTAACCGATAGAGAATTCCCATGCATAGCAGTTACAGCCTGTTTTACAGCTTTGACGGCGATCAGCCGGCCCGTTTCCGGGAAGCGCGCGTCTTTGGCACGACCGTGTGGACGGCCGCCGGCGCGGCCATGACGTGGGGCGAGGAGACGCGCAAGGACTACGCCAGCGAAGCCGAGGCGCATGCCGCGTACGCCGCTCGGTGCCAGGCGGCGCTGGCCGATGGCTACGCGCTGGCGCGCACGAGCCTCATCGATCCGGCCGTATTCGATTTCGCGCAGCTGCAAACCCTGGTGGCGCACGCCGCGCGCCTGGCTGTCGATGCCGTGCGCCGTGCGCATCCCGAGCAGCACATCGACGCCTTCGCGCTGGTGAGCGACGACAGCGTCATGACCATCGGCCCCATGGCGAACAGCCGCGAAGCGCTGGCCGCCTCGGAATACGGCGAAGAGATGCTGTGGAACCCGGCCGAATGGGCGTTTGACGAAGGCGGCGCGTATTTCGACAGCGCCTACCGCTTGCTGCTGCAGGCGCACCGCGACTTGCCGTTCGACGTTGATTTCAACACCTTCCGCAGCGGCGTGTTCGATGCCTGCATCGCGGCGCTGGCGCAGCTCGACGCCGAAGGCTGTTTCGGCAGGGGCGCGCGGCGCGATCAAGCCGTGCTGCTGTTCGAGGTCAGCGACAGCGAGCCGGTGGAAGGCGCGCTGGCGAGTTTGAATCCGGCGGCGGTGGTGGCGCGTTACGAGGCGTGGATGGCCAGCTGGGCCGACTAGGTTCTACGCCGCCACAAGCCGCAACAACGTAATCTCCGCCGGCGCGCCGATGCGCTTGGGCGGACCCCAGTAACCGGTACCGCGGCTGACATAAATCCACAGGCGGCCTTGCCGGTGCAGGCCCGCCACGTAAGGCTGCTGCAGCGGCACGAACAGATTCCATGGCCAGAATTGTCCCCCGTGCGTGTGGCCCGACAATTGCAGGTCGTAGCCGGCCGCTTCCGCCTCGGGCGCGCTGCGCGGCTGGTGCGCCAGCAGGATGCGGGGGATATCGGCCGGCGCGCCGGCGATGGCGCCCTGCGGGTCGCTGCGTTGATCCGGATCGAAGGCGCCGGCATTGAAATCGGTGACGCCGGCCAGCGCCAGGCGCGCGCCGTCGTGTTCGAGCACAGCATGTTCGTTCATCAGCACGCGCAAGCCCAGGCGGCGGAATTCCGCCACCCACGGCGCGGTGCCCGAATAGTATTCGTGGTTACCCGTGACGAGGAAGACGCCGTGGCGCGCGCGCAGCCCGCCCAGCGGCGCCGTATGGCTGCCCAGTTGCGCCACCGTGCCGTCGACCACGTCGCCCGTGATGGCGATGAGGTCCGCCTGCAGGCCGTTGGCGCGCGCGACGATGGCGTCCACGTAGGCGCGCTTGATGGTGGCACCCACGTGGATGTCGCTCAATTGCACGATGCTGTAACCCTGCAGGGCGGCCGGCAGGCCGGTAATCGGCACCGTCACTTCGCGCACGCGCGCCACACGGCGGGCGTTGACGAAGCCAAGGACGGTGGCCAGCAGCGCCAGGGCGAGCGCCGCCACGGCCGAGGCCTGCGCATGCGGGCGGGCGGCGGGAACCAGCATCAGCAGTTCGCGCAGCACGGTGAGCACGAACAGCGAGGAAAAAAAGCCCATGCACAGCGAGCCGGCCCAGCTCAAACGGTCGGCCAGGCGCGCATCGTTGGTGACGGCGCGGGCGAAGATGGTCATCGGCATGAGCATGGTCGACGCCAGCAGGAGCAGCCCGCCCAGCAGCCAGCCGGCCAGGCCGACGGGCAGCACTGGCAGCAGCAGCCAGCCCAGCAGGGCATGCAGGGCGCCCAGTATCATGGTGATGCGCAGCAGCGGCGTGCGGGTTTTCATGTGATGGTTCCAATGGTGGGGCGCCCGGCGCGGCGGATGCGATGCGGCGCCATCGCCGGCCGCCGATTATAGCCGACGCCCCGGCAACAGGCAGCCGGCCACCCCGCTCATGCTGCGCTCATGGCGTGATATGCAGCCCCAGCATTGCCAGCTTGCCGAAATCGACAGGCTTGGCGAAGTGTTCGTTGAATCCGGCCTGCAGGGCCGCCTGGCGGTCGTGTTCCTGGCCATAGCCGGTCAGCGCCACGAGCTGGAATTGCTGCGGTATCGGCAGCTGACGCAGTTTGCCGGCCACGTCGTAGCCGCTCATGTCGGGCAGGCCGATGTCGAGAAAGACGATGTCGGGCTTGAATTCCAGCGTGCGCTCGGTCGCCTGCGCGCCCGTGTAGGCCGTGCGCACCGTGTGGCCGTACATTTCCAGCAGCTCGGCCAGGGTGTCGGCCGCATCGCAGTTGTCGTCGACGACGAGGATGCGCTGGCTGCCGCCGCTGGCCGCCTCGGGTGCCGGCGCGGCGGCCGGCACTGGCACGTTGGCGTCGAGGGGCAGGATCACTTCGAAGGTGCTGCCCAGCCCCACGCCGGGGCTGTGCACGCTGACCTGGCCGCCGTGCAAGGTCACCAGGGTGCGCACCAGCGACAGGCCGATGCCCAGGCCGTCCTGCACCCGGTCGGGCGAATGGCCGCTCTGCTCGAACAGGCCGAAGATGCTGTCGATGCTGGCGGCGGCGATGCCGATGCCGTTGTCGCTCAGGCGGATGCGCACATTGTCGTCTTCGCGCGCGGCGGAAATCGCGATGCGTCCGCCCGGCGCCGTGAACTTGGCCGCGTTGAGCAGCAGGTTGGCGACGATCTGCGACAGGCGCACGGCGTCGCCGCAGACCCACAGTTCTTCCTTGGGCAGATGCACGTCGAGCGCATGGCCGCGCGCCTCGATGCTGTGCGAACTCGTTTCCAGCGCGCTGCGGATGACGCTGGGCAGGCTCACGCTTTCCCACTGCAGCGAGATCTTGCCCTGCGAAATGCGCGACACGTCGAGCAGGTCGTCCACCAGGCGCACCAGGTGGTCCGTGTGGCGGCCGATGGTGCGGCGCGCATTGTCCTGCACGGCCGGCACGACGGGATCGAGCTTGCACAACAGGGCCAGCGCCGTGCGGATGGGGCCCAGCGGATTGCGCAATTCGTGGGCCAGGGTGGCCAGGAATTCATCCTTGCGGCGGTCCACGTCGCGCAGCGCGCGCTCGACCCGGCCCAGGCGCAGCAGCGCCTTGACGTTGGCGATCAGTTCATCGGCCTCGATCGGCTCGACCAGGTAATTGTCGGCGCCGCCATCGAGGGCGCGGATCTTGTCGGCCGTGCCGATGCACGATGCCGACGTCTGCAGCACCAGAATGGTGTTCGTCTCGGCGCCGCCCTTCAGTTGGCGGCACACTTCCAGGCCGTTGATGTCGGGCAGCTTGACGTCGAGCAGGATCAGGTTCGGGCGGTCCTGGCGGGCGCGCAGCAGCGCGTCGCCGCCGTTCAAGGCTTCGATGACCTTGAAGCCGGCGCGTTTGAGGATGCGCGACTTGGCGTAGCGTGCGCCATCGCTGTCATCGACGTTCAGGATCAGAGCATCGCTGTTGTTATCCGGTAGCATGCGCATTGTCCCATGTGGTTGTGCCTTGCGGCGGAACCGGCTCTTGCCGGTGGTGTTGGTTGCCGATCAGCGCGCGCAGGGTCGCCAGCAATTGCTGGCGCGACAGCGGCTTGACGTAATAGGCGTCGGCGCCCAGGGCCAGGCCCTTGCGCACGTCGTCGATCTCGGTGGCGACGATGACGGGCACCTGGCGCCGCAGCGGGTCGTTTTTCAGTTCGGCCAGCCAGTGCCAGGCCGTTTCGCCGTGCAGCAGGATGTCGAGGATGACGGCGGCGGGGCGCTGCTGTTCCCAACGTTCCTGCGCCTCGCGCACGCTGCGCGCGGGGACGACGCGAAATTCGCTGCCGGCCAAGAATTTTTCATACAGCAGGCGCACGGGCGGATTGTCTTCCACCACCAGCACGCCGATGCGCTGGTCGTTGCCATTGTCGTTGGCGGGCGCGCTCGGCGGCAGGCTGCCCTCGGGCGCATGGTAGCTGGCGGGCAGGACGACGGAAAACAGCGAACCGTGGCCTGGCGTGCTGTCCACGGACACCGTGCCATTGAGCAGGGTGGCCAGGTTGCGGCACAGGGGCAGGCCCAGGCCCGTGCCCTTGACCTTGCGCTGCATGTGGTTTTCCACCTGGCTGAATTCCTCGAAGATCAGCTGCACGTCTTCGGCATCGATGCCCAGGCCCGTGTCGGAGACGGAAAAGCGGATGGCGTCCTGCTCCGGCAAGGGCGTGGCGCTGACGACGATGGCCCCGGCCTCGGTGAACTTGAGGGCGTTGGAGATGAAGTTGCGCAGGATTTGCGACAGCTTGCCTTCATCCGTATGGATCTGCAGCGCCGGATCGGGATCGATGAAGGTGAGCGTGAGCGTATCGGACACCAGCAGCGGGCGCAGCATGCCGCGCAGGGCGCTGAACAGGTCGGCCACCTGGAAGCTGTTGGCATGCACGTCGACCTTGCCCGCCTCGATCTTGGCCAGGTCCAGCAAGTCGTTTACCAGGTCGCTCAGGCTGACGGCGCTTTGCAGGATGAACAGCACCTGCTTTTCCTGTTCCTCCGACAGCTCGCCGTCGATGCGGTCGAGCAGCAGCTTGGACAGGGCGCGGATGGAGCTGAGCGGCGTGCGGAATTCATGGCTCATGTTTGACAGGAAGCGCGATTTCATCTGGTCGGCGCGGCGCAGGTGGTCGGCTTTTTCATCGAGTTCCGCGAACAGCGCCACCACGCCCCGGTTGGTGTCTTCCAGCTCGCGCGTCAGCTGCAGCAGGTCTTCCTGCCGCGTCTTCAATTCGGCCAGGGTGCTCATGAGTTCGCGGTTCTGCTGCTGCACCTCGGACAGCGTGATATCCGATGGCAGCGCCTGCAGGCTGCCGGACAGGGTGCCGATGCTTTGCCCGTCGAGCAGGGGCGCGTCGCGCGGGAACAGCTTGTGCAGCGTGATCTGCGTGCCGTCGCCGGGCGCGCTGTGGATATGGCAGCGGTCCATCAGGCGCTGCGCGCCCAGGATGCCCAGGCCCATGCCCGTGGGCGAGCGGTAGGTGCCGGCCAGTATCCGGTCCAGCTGCGCGATGCCGGGGCCCTGGTCCTCGATGCGGATGCTGAGCACCTGCGGCGCCGTCTGGCCATCGATGGCGAAATGCACCTTGCCGCTGCCCGCGTAGTTGTAGACGTTGCGCGCCAGCTCCGACACGGCCGTGGCGATGCGCACCTGGTCCTGCACGCCGAAACCGCACAGGGCGGCGATCTGCCGCGCGCGCTGGCGCGCCCCCACCACATCGAGTTCGCTGCCGATATGGGCCGTCAATATGCGTTGCGTCATGCCGCACCTGTCCCTTCTGCCGTTACAGCTTGATGTTCCTCATGTTCGCGCAGCACCACCACCGTGACGTCGTCGCGCCCGCGCGAAAAATCGCGGTACAGCACGGCGGCGATGAGGCTGGGGTGGCATTGCGCCAGGCCAGGATACTGTTCCAGGTCCCAGCGCGTGTGCAGGCCGTCCGAGTGCATGATCAGGGTCGTGCCCAGCTGCCAGGGATAGCAGAATTCCTGCACCTTGCGCAGATTGCTGCCGACGATGCCGTTATGCGACAGCAGATGCCGGCGCTGCTGCGTGTCGAAGGCGCAGGCGGCGATGTTGCCCACGCCGGCATAGCGCAGTTCGCGGCGCGCGCTGTCGATGTGCGCCACGGCCAGCGCCGCGCCGCGCGTGGTGCGCAGCGCGCCGTGGGCCAGTTCGATGAAGGGGGCGGGCAGGGGCGGCAAACCGGGCGTGTCGTGTTCCAGCAGGGCGCTGGCGCGTTCCGACGCGCGCGCCGCCAGCGGGCCGTGGCCCAGGCCATCGGCCACCATCAGGCTCAGTTCATGGCCTTCGCACACGACGTTCCAGGCGTCGCCGCACACCTGTTCCGAGGCCAGCGGCAGGCACACGGCGCCGATGCGCCAGTTCGGGTGGGCGGGGATGGCGCTGCTGGCATGCTGGCCCCAGACCACGACCATCAGCACCGTGCCCTTGCCGGGCGCCGTGTGCAGGTCGAATTCCTGGCCCAGGCGGCGTATCGCGCCCAGTCCCACGCCGTAGGTGCCCGTGGTGGAATGGCCGTCCTGCATGTGCTGGCGCACGTTGGACATGCCGGGACCGTTGTCGATGGCCAGCACCTCGATGCCGCTGGTGCCGCCGCGCAGCACCTTGCGCAGCAGGATCTCGCCGCGCTGCGCATGCTTGACGATGTTGGTGGCCGCTTCGCTGATGATGATGGCCAGCTGGCCCGTGCGCACGTCGTCGAAGCCGATGCGGCGCGCCAGTTCGTTGCCGGCGCGGCGGGCCGCGGCGATCTCGCTCGGTTCGCCGATGGGAAAACTTCTTTGCCTGAGAATGTCAGGCTGTGGTTCCTGGTGGTTCAAAACAGCTTCCATTTCGCGATGGTGACGGTGGTGCCCGCGCCGGGCGCCGTGTCGATGTGAAATGCGTCGGCCAGGCGCTTGGCGCCGCCCAGCCCCAGTCCCAGTCCGCCGCCGCTGGTGTAGCCATCGGTCAGCGCCAGGGGTATATCGTCGATGCCCGGTCCCGCGTCGACAAAGCGCAGTTCCAGTCCCTGGCGCGCGCCATCGCAGACGCGGGCGATGCGCGCTTCGCCGCCGCCGCCGTAGCGCAGGGTGTTGCGCGCCAGTTCGCTGGCCGCCGTGATGATCTTGGTCTGTTCGATCAGGCCAAAACCCATGGCGACCATGCTGTCGCGCACCTGCTTGCGCAAGCGCACGACGTCTTCGTCACTGTGCAGGGGCAGGATCTGCTGCACACCGGCCTGCGCCCACTCCTGTGCCTGCGCGCCTAGCACGGCACCCCCGTCATGCGCCGCTCCGTTCCAGCAGCTTGATGCCCCGCTCCACGTTGAGCGCCGTGCTCACCCCTTCCAGGGTCAGCCCCAGTTCCACCAATGTGATGGCGACGGCCGGCTGCATGCCGACGACGACGGTGCGGGCGCCGAGGATTTTCGCCATCGCCGCCGTGTTGCTGATCATGCGGCCGATGAAGGAGTCGACGATGTCGAGCGCGGAAATGTCGATCAGCACGCCCGTGGCGCGGTCCGTCACGATGCGGGAGGTCAGGTCGTCCTGCAGGGTCATCGCCAGGCGGTCATGCATGTCCACCTGGATCGTCACCAGCAGCAGCCGGCCCATGCGTAAAATGGGGATTCTTTCCATAGGCGCCTCAGTGTTGTTGCTGCTGGTAGGTGATGCTGGAACCCGTGCGCTTCAGGGCCACGACGAAGGCGTCGGCCAGGGTGGCCTTGGTCATCACGTCTTCCAGGTTGACGCCCAGGTGCACGATGGTTTGCGCGATCTGCGGGCGGATGCCGCTGATGATGCAGTCGGCGCCCATCAGGCGCGCCGCGGCGATGGTCTTCAGCAGGTGCTGCGCCACCAGCGTGTCGACGGTGGGCACGCCCGTGATGTCGATGATGGCGATCAGGGCGCCCGTGTCGACGATCTTTTGCAGCAGGCTTTCCATCACCACTTGCGTGCGGGCGCTGTCGAGGGTGCCGATCAGGGGCAGGGCCAGCACGTTTTGCCACAGCTGCACCACGGGCGTGGACAGTTCCAGCAATTCCTGCTGCTGGCGCAAGATCACCTGTTCGCGCGCCTTCTGGTAGATGGCGATGGTCAGCAGGCCCAGCTCGTCGAACAATTTGCTGGTGCTGACGATGGCGTCGCCCAGTTGCTCCGGCTGCGCCGTGATTGCCTTGCGCAGGTAGGCGAACAGCGGTTCCTTGAGGGCGAACATGAAGCTGGCCGTGTCGATCGGCGAATAGCCCTGGCGCACGCGCGACTGCGATATTTCGGCGAGCAGCTGGCGCGTGTCGTCCCAGGCGCCGCCTTCGATGTCGAACGAGTCGCCGCTTTCCAGCGCGCCCGCCAGCAGCGGCAAAAATTGCGATGCCTGCTGGCGCAGCTCGTTTTCGGCGATCTTGTCGCGCCGCACCAGGCGGGCGATCAGGCCGGCCATCCAGCCGTCCAGCAGTTCCGTGTGGTGCTCGTTGATGATGCCGGCCAGTTGCTGCGCCTGGCCCATGCCCGTCTTGATGTTCATACTGATCCTTCGCTGGAGTGGAGGGTGCGGCACGGCCGCAAACGGGCCCGCGCTGAGATGAATAAATTATAGGCAGACATGGCCGTGGCTTGTGTTCTGTGCCGCACATAGTGGCGCATGTCGATGCACATTCCTGCCGGAAACATTGACGTCTTCACCTGGACCATTAAAGATGTATATGGTTTGCATGTTTAAGCGGATTCCGCTACACTGGCAGCACTCAACAAGAGAATCACGCCATGAATATCGACAAATTCAAACAGCAGCACCTGGCCATCCTGGCCGCCATCGATGACTTGCGCCGGCTGGCGCGCGGCGGTGTCGCCGCGCAGGCGCAGGCCATCGCCGAACAGATCGTCGCCATGAGCGGCTTGATCAAGCTGCACCTGGCCGTCGAGCAGCGCTACCTGTATCCGGCCGCGCAGGCGTCCGGCGTGGCCAGGGTGGCCCAGCTGGGCCGCCGGTACGAACACGAGATGCACGGCATCGCCGGCGCCTACCTCGATTTCGCCGGCCGCTGGAATACGCCCGTGCGCCTGGCCGCCGAGCCGGAAGCCTTCCGCAGCGAAGCCAATACCGTGCTGCACGCGCTGTTCCAGCGCATGCGCCGCGAAGACCACGAGTTATACCCGGCCGTTGAAACACTGGCCTGAAACCGCTTACTAATAGATACAGGAGTTTTACATGCTGACCCCAGAACAACGCGCCATCATCACGGCCACCGTCCCCATCCTCGAGCAGGGCGGCGAAGCGCTGACGCGCCATTTCTACAAGAATCTGTTCCGCGACCATCCCGAGGTGCTGCCGTACTTTAACCAGGCGCACCAGCACAGCGGCGACCAGCAGCGCGCGCTGGCCAATGGCGTGCTGATGTACGCCAAGCATATCGACCAGCTGGAAGCGCTGGGCGACCTGGTGGCCACCATCGTCAACAAGCACGTGGCCCTGCAGATCCGCGCCGAGCACTATCCGCTGGTGGGTGGCAGCCTGCTGCAGGCGATCCGCGAAGTGCTGGGCGAAGAGGTCGCCAGCGACGCCGTCATCGGCGCCTGGGGCGCGGCCTACGGCCAGCTGGCCGACATCCTGGCCGGCGAGGAAGGGCGCATCTACAAGGCGCAAGTGGCCGCACCGGGCGGCTGGAGCGGCGCGCGCGACTTCACCGTGCGCGGCAAGACGGTGGAAAGCGGCGAGATCACGTCCTTCCTGCTGGCGCCCGCCGACGGCCAGCCTGTGCTCGACTTTGCGCCAGGCCAGTACATCGGCGTGCTGGTCACGGTCGACGGCGTGCCCATGCGCCGCCAGTACTCCTTGTCGGCCGCCAGCAATGGACAGACCTACCGCATCAGCGTCAAGCGCGAAGAGGGCGGCAAGGTGTCGAATTTCTTCCATGACCACGTGCAGGCGGGCGATACCGTGCAGCTGACGCCGCCCTCGGGCGACTTCGTGCTGACCGAGAGCGACAAGCCGCTGGTGCTGATCAGCGGCGGCGTGGGCATCACGCCGACCCTGGCCATGCTGACGGCGGCCCTGCGCGGCAAGCGTCCCGTGCATTTCATCCACGCGGCGCGCCACCACGGCGTGCATGCGTTCCGCGCGCAGATCGACGCACTGGCCGCGCGGCACCCGCAGCTGCAGCGCTATTACTGCTACGCGGAACATGCAGGTGAGCAAGACGCCCCGGACGCCGTCGGCTTGCTGGATAAAGAGCGGCTCGGTCACTGGCTGCCTGAATCGCGCGACGTCGATGCCTATTTCCTGGGGCCGCAGCCGTTCATGCGGGCCGTCAAGCGATACCTGCGCGAACTGGGCGTGCCGGAACGGCAGACGCACCATGAATTCTTCGGACCGGCTGCCGCGCTGAACTGACCTTGTCGGCCTGGTGTTGCTCCGGCGAGAAAAAAACGCCGCCGTAAGGGGCGGGTAAGCCTCGCACCGTATCGTGAATGCAAGCTCGACAATAAAAGAGCAGGTTTTTACATATAACGGAGGCAACACATGCATGACGATCTGGTGCAACAAATCAAGCGCGATCCCAGCTACCATCAGCTGGTCAAGGTGCGCTCGCGCTTCGGCTGGGCTCTGACGGGCCTGATGATGCTGGTGTATTACGGCTACATCCTGCTCATCGCTTTCGACAAGGAATTTCTTGCCGCCAAAACGGGCGCGGGCGTGATGACATGGGGCATGCCGATCGGCCTGTTCGTCATCGTGTTTACCGTGGTCATCACGGGTATCTACGTGCGCCGCGCCAACAAGCAATTCGACGACCTGACCAGCGCGATCCAGGCACGGGTGCAGGCATGAGCGCCGCCAAGCATGCGCTGCGCGGCGTGGCCAGCCTGAGCGCGCTGGCCTTGCTGGGTGCCAGCAATGCCGCGTTCGCGGCCGGCGCCGACCTGGGCCAGGCGGTCAAGCAGCCCACCAACTGGACGGCCATCATCATGTTCGCCGTCTTCGTCATCTTCACCCTGTTCGTCACCAAGTGGGCGGCCAAGAAGACCAAGTCGGCCTCCGATTTCTACACGGCCGGCGGCGGCATCACGGGCTTCCAGAATGGCCTGGCCATCGCGGGCGACTATATGTCGGCCGCATCGTTTCTTGGCATTTCCGCCGCCGTCTTTTTGAACGGTTATGACGGCCTGATCTACGCCATCGGCTTTCTCGTCGGCTGGCCCGTCATCACCTTTTTGATGGCCGAGCGCCTGCGCAACCTGGGCCGCTACACCTTTGCCGACGTGGCCGCCTACCGCTTCAAGCAGGCGCCGATCCGCATTTTCTCGGCCTCCGGCACTCTCGTCGTCGTGGCGTTTTACCTGATCGCGCAGATGGTGGGCGCGGGCCAGCTGATCAAGCTGCTGTTCGGCCTCGAATACTGGATCGCCGTCGTCCTGGTCGGTACCTTGATGATGATCTACGTGCTGTTCGGCGGCATGACGGCCACCACCTGGGTGCAGATCATCAAGGCAGTGATGCTGCTGGGCGGCGCCACCTTCATGGCCGTGGCCGTGCTGGCGCAGTTCAACTTCAGCCCGGAAGCGCTGTTCGCCAAGTCGGTGGACGTGCATGCCACCAAGGAAGCCATCATGGGCCCCGGTTCCTTCATCAAGGACCCGATCTCGGCCATCTCGTTCGGCATGGCGCTGATGTTCGGCACGGCCGGCCTGCCGCACATCCTGATGCGTTTCTTCACGGTGCCGAGCGCCAAGGAAGCGCGCAAGTCCGTGTTCTGGGCCACCACCTGGATCGCCTATTTCTACATTCTGACCTTCATCATCGGCTTTGGCGCCATCGTGCTGGTGAGCACCAATCCCGAGTTCAAGGACGCTGCCGGTAAATTGTTAGGCGGTAACAACATGGCGGCCGTGCACCTGGCCAAGGCCGTGGGCGGCAACGTCTTCCTCGGCTTCATGTCGGCGGTCGCGTTCGCCACCATCCTGGCCGTCGTGGCCGGTTTGACCCTGTCGGGCGCGTCGGCCGTGTCGCACGACCTGTATGCCACCGTCATCAAGAAGGGCAAGGCCACGGGCGCCAACGAGTTGAAGGTGTCGCGCGTGACGACCATCGTGCTGGGCATCATCGCCGTGGTGCTGGGTATTGCGTTCGAGAAGCAGAATATCGCCTTCATGGTCTCGCTGGCCTTCGCCATTGCCGCCTCGGCCAACTTCCCCGTGCTGTTCATGTCGGTGCTGTGGAAAGACTGCACCACGCGGGGCGCCACCATCGGCGGTTTCCTGGGCTTGACCACGGCCGTGGCGCTGACGGTGGTGTCGAAGTCCGTGTGGGTCGACGTGCTCGGTCATGGCGAAGCGTTGTTCCCGTACGCTTCGCCGGCGCTGTTCTCGATGACGGCGGGCTTCGTCGGCATCTGGCTGTTCTCGGTGCTCGACAAGAGCCCGCGCGCGCGCATCGACCGTGCAGGCTATGAAGCGCAGCAAATGCGTTCGGAAACGGGCATCGGCGCGGCAGGCGCCAGCGCACATTGATGTTGTAGGTAATTACTGCAGCAAACAATGCCCGGTTCGCCGGGCATTGTTGTTTTTGGCGCGCTTACTTGACCCTTACTTGGCCACGCGCAGGGGAATCACGCCCGCCGCCAGCGCGGGTGCGCCCGGCGCCGCTTCGAGTATCGATGCCAGGGTCACCGTGTCGAGCACGGCCAGGAAGGCGGCCGTGGCCTGGCCCAGCTTGGCTTTCAGCAGGCAATCGGGCGTCAGCGGGCAGGTATTGTTTTCCTTGTTGAAGCACTCGGCCATGAAGAAATCGCTTTCCGTCTCGCGTACCACCGTGCCGATATTGATCTCGGCCGGGTCGCGCGCCAGGCGCAGGCCGCCGTTGCGTCCACGCACGGTTTCCACGATGCCCGACAGGCCCAGCTGGTGCACCACCTTCATCAGGTGGTTTTTCGAAATCGCATGCAGGTCGGCGATGTCCTGGATGGTGACGAGGCGGTCGCGGTGCACGCCCAGGTACATCAGGGTGCGCAGGGTGTAGTCGGTATAGGCAGTCAGTCGCATGGGCATCGTTCATAAGATGTGGATTACATCCTTGTTTCATCCGCAGCATACAGGAGAGCGCGGGCCCTGTGTGTTGCGCCGTCACTTTTCAGCCTCGAAAGACAAAAGTTGATTGCCTTTCGCCTAAATGCGTAGTAAATTTTCATATTGTTGCCATGGCAAACAGCTCGCAAGCCCCTGCTGAGCCCTTTGGTCATGGATTTTATTGATGAAAATCAAGAGGATGGTGAAGCAATAAGGTAAATTTACTACAAAAATCGGATGATGGGCGTTTCCCGGGCCGGGGAGCGCGTACTACGCAATCTGTGCGGTGCCGCCGTGGCCGCCCCAGGAAATGAATACCATGCAAATGAATGAAGTGAAAGACGAGCTGCTGAGCAGCGATATCCGCCAGCTGGGCCGTCTGCTGGGCGACGCCATCCGCAACCATCTGGGCGACCCCGCCTTCGAGCGCATCGAACATGTGCGCCAGTTGGCCATCCGTTTCCGCCGCGACAATGATGAAGCAGCGCGCGCGCAGCTGTCCGATGCGCTGCAAGCGCTGTCGCAGGAAGAAACCACGCAATTGACGCGCGCTTTCAGCTATTTCTCGCTGCTGGCCAACATTGCGGAAGACCAGCACCACATCCGCCGCACGCGCGCCCACTTGATCGCCGGTTCGCCGCCGCGCCAGGGCAGTCTCAGCCATGCCGTCGGCAATGTGTTTGACGCGGGCAAGGCCGATGCGCTGGAAACTTTCTTTGAAGATGCGTTTGTCAGCCCCGTGTTCACGGCCCATCCGACGGAAGTGCAGCGCAAGAGCATCCAGAATTGCCAGATGGCCATCGCGCGCCTGTTGAGCGAGCGCGACCGCGTGCAAATGACGCCGGAAGAGGCGGAGCAGAACGAAGAAGCTCTGGGCCGCGGCATCGTCACCCTGTGGCAAACGCGTTTGTTGCGCACGAGCAAGCTGTCCGTCATGGATGAAGTGGCCAATGGCCTGTCGTTCTACGACCACACGATTCTGCGCGAACTGCCGAAATTGTATTCCTCGCTGGAAACGATGCTGGCCCAGCGCGATGCCCGCTGGGAAGATGCGGAATTGCCCAATTTCATGAAAGTAGGCAGCTGGATCGGCGGCGACCGCGACGGCAATCCGTTCGTCACGGCCGACATCCTGCGCAGCACCCTGCAGACGCAGGCCGACAAGGTGCTCGATTTTTACCTCGGCGAATTGCGCAAGCTCGCTTCGCAACTGTCGCTGGCGCAAATCCTGAACGCCTGCAGCGAGCCGCTACGCGCGCTGGCCGAGCGCTCGGCCGATGCCTCGCCGCACCGGGTCGACGAACCGTACCGCCGCGCCCTGCACGGCATCCACGCGCGCCTGGACGCGACGCGCGTCGTACTTTCTGGCAAGGGCAAGCAAGCCGACGGCGTGCAGCCTTACGCGGCAGCGGCCGAGCTGCTGGCCGACCTGGACGTGGTCCAGCATTCGCTCGTCAGCAATGGCTTGCGCGCGCTGGCGCGGGGCCGGCTGCGCCAGCTGCGCCGCGCCGTCAAGGTCTTCGGCTTTTCGTTGGCGCCGCTGGACTTGCGCCAGAATTCCGACGTGCACGAGCGCGTCGTGGGCGAACTGTTCGCCGGCGCCCAGCCGGGCCTGGTCTACCTGGACCTCGATGAGGAGCAGCGCATCAGCTTGCTGCTGGCCGAGCTGGAATCGCCGCGCCTGCTGGCGTCGCCGTATGCACAGTACTCGGAAGAAACGACGTCCGAACTCGACATCTTCCGCGCCGTGCGCGCAGCCCACGTCAAATACGGCAAGGAATCGGTGCCGAACTGCATCATCTCCAAGGCGGCCAGCGTGTCGGACTTGCTGGAAGTGGCCTTGTTGCTGAAGGAAGTGGGTCTGCTGCGCCAGGACCGCCGCGAAGTGGACGTCAACATCATTCCCCTGTTCGAAACGATCGACGATTTGCGCGCCGGCCCCGCCATCATGGCGCGCGCCTTCGGCTTGCCGTTCTACCGTGGCTTGCTCGCGTCGCGCGCGGACCAGCAGGAAGTCATGCTCGGTTATTCCGACAGCAACAAGGACGGCGGCTTTCTGACCTCCGGCTGGGAACTCTACAAGGCCGAGATCGAGCTGGTGACCGTGTTCAAGGAATACCGGATCAAGCTGCGATTGTTCCACGGCCGGGGCGGTTCCGTGGGCCGCGGCGGCGGACCCAGCTATGAAGCCATCCTGGCCCAGCCGGCGGGCGCCGTGCAGGGCCAGATCCGCCTGACGGAGCAGGGCGAAGTCATCACGGCCAAGTATGCGAACCCGGAAGTAGGGCGCCGCAACCTGGAAGTGCTGGTGGCCGCCACCATCCAGTCGACCCTGCTGCCGCAGGCGCAGCTGCAGCCGAAGGCTTCGGCCGGCGCGGGCCATTTGGCCGCCATGGAAGAACTGTCCGGCACGGCCCTGAACGCCTACCGCGACCTCGTCTACGGCACGGACGGCTTCGAACAGTACTTCTGGGAATCGACGGTGATCGCGGAAATTGCCGCCCTGAATATCGGCAGCCGTCCCGCTTCGCGCAAGAAATCGACCTCGATCGAGGATCTGCGCGCCATTCCCTGGGTGTTGAGCTGGGCCCAATGCCGCTTGATGCTGCCGGGCTGGTTCGGTTTCGGTTCCGCCGTGCAAGCCTACTTGGCCGCCCATCCCGCCGATGGGGCCGACGTGCTGCGCGGCATGTACACGGATTGGCCCTTCTTCACGTCCTTGCTGTCGAACATGGATATGGTCCTGGCCAAGAGCGACATCGCCATCGCCGGCAAGTATGCGGAACTCGTCAAGGACAAGGCCTTGCGCGACGCCATCTTTACGCGCATCCGCGCCGAATACGCAGCCACCTTGGCCGCCTTGAAGCTGATCACGGGCCAGGAAGAGTTGCAGCAAGCCAATCCGCTGATGCAGCGCTCGATACGCAACCGTTTCCCGTACATCGATCCGCTCAACCACGTGCAGGTGGAGCTGTTGAAACGCTTCCGCGAGGGCAAGCAGGATGCGGCGGCGCGCACGGGCATTCATTTGTCGATCAACGGCATCGCCGCAGGACTTCGCAATAGCGGTTAATTGATTCATTCAAACAAGATCAAGGAGACAGCATGACCATCAAAGTTGCCATCAATGGCTATGGCCGCATCGGCCGCAATGTCTTGCGCGCGTTTTATGAAGGCGGCAAGCAGCAGGATATCGAGATCGTCGCCATCAACGACCTGGGCGATGCCAAGTCGAATGCGCATCTGACGCGCTACGACACGGTGCACGGCAAGTTTCCCGGCGTCGTCACCATCGATGGCGAGAACATGCTCGTCAACGGCGACCGCATCCGCGTCTTCGCGCAGCGCGACCCGGCCCTGATTCCATGGGGAGAGTTGGGCGTTGATGTCGTGCTCGAATGCACGGGTTTCTTCACCACCAAGGAAAAAGCCTCGGCCCATTTGAAGGGCGGGGCAAAGAAAGTCATCATTTCCGCGCCGGGCGGCAAGGACGTGGACGCCACCATCGTGTTCGGCGTCAACCAGCACGTGCTGAAAGCCACGGACACGGTCATCTCGAATGCCTCGTGCACGACGAATTGCCTCGCACCCTTAGTCAAGCCCCTGAACGACGCCATCGGCATCGAATCGGGCCTGATGACCACCGTGCATGCCTACACGAACGACCAGGTCTTGTCCGACGTGATGCATGAAGACTTGCGCCGCGCCCGTTCGGCCACGCATTCGATGATCCCCACCAAGACGGGCGCGGCCGCGGCTGTCGGCCTGGTCTTGCCGGAACTGAATGGCAAGCTCGATGGTTTCGCCGTGCGCGTGCCGACGATCAACGTGTCGCTGGTCGACCTGTCCTTCATCGCCAAGCGTGATACCAGCGTCGAGGAAGTCAATGCCTTGCTGAAAACGGCGTCGGAAGGCGCGCTGAAAGGCATTCTCACATACCAGACGGAACCGCTCGTTTCCATCGATTTCAACCACAACCCGGCCTCGTCGAACTTCGATGCGACCCTGACCAAGGTCTCGGGCCGCCTCGTGAAAGTGTCGTCGTGGTACGACAACGAGTGGGGCTTCTCGAACCGCATGCTCGACACCACGGTCGCCCTGATGGCGGCCAAGTAAGAAAGAACCAGCGCTGATCCAGCGCACCAGGACGGCCGGCCCACAAGGCCGGCCCTTGCAGCAGCACGAACTTTATAGAAAGCAGCACACCATGACCATGCAAGTACAGCAACGCGCCACCAAGATCGTTTCCACCATCGGCCCCGCTTCGAACGATATCGATACCCTGGTCCGCATGTTCAAGGCCGGCGTCGATGTCGTGCGCCTGAACTTCTCGCATGGCAAGGCGCAAGACCATATCGACCGCGCCCGCATGGTGCGCGAAGCGGCAGCCCTGTGCGGCCGCGAAGTGGCCATCATGGCCGACTTGCAAGGCCCGAAAATCCGCGTTGGCAAGTTTGAAGAAGGCAAGATTTTCCTGGAAAACGGCGCCAAGTTCATCCTCGACGCGAAATGGGGCGAAAACGGCGAGCTGGGCAATATCGAGCGCTGCGGCCTCGACTACAAGGAATTGCCGCGCGACTTGCGCGCTGCCGACGTGCTGCTGCTCAATGACGGCCTGATCGTCCTGACGGTGGACAAGGTCGTCGGCAGCGAAATCCACACGACGGTGAAAATCGGCGGCGAATTGTCGAACAACAAGGGCATCAACCGCCAGGGCGGCGGCTTGTCCGCGCCAGCCCTGACGGCGAAGGACATGGAAGACGTGAAAACGGCGATGAGCTTCCAGGCCGATTACGTGGCCGTCTCGTTCCCGAAAAACGCCACGGACATGGTCATGGCGCGCCAGCTGGCCAATATCGCCGGCGAAGCATGGGACCACAAGCCGATGATGATCGCCAAGATCGAACGGGCGGAAGCCATTCCTGCGCTGCAGGAAATCCTCGACGCTTCCGACGGCATCATGGTGGCGCGTGGCGATTTGGCGGTCGAGGTGGGCAATGCGGCCGTGCCGGCCTTGCAGAAGCGCATGATCAAGATGGCGCGCGCGTCGAACAAGCTGGCGATCACGGCCACGCAGATGATGGAGTCGATGATCGTCAATGCCGTGCCGACCCGCGCGGAAGTGTCCGACGTGGCGAATGCCGTGCTCGACGGCACGGATGCCGTCATGACGTCGGCGGAAACGGCCTCGGGCCGCTACCCGATCGAAACGGTGGAAGCCATGGCCGCCATCTGCCTGGACGCGGAAAAGTGGGATACCTGCAAGCTGGACGCCGATTTCCTCAACGCCACGTTCTCGCGCATCGACCAGTCGATCGCCTACGGCGCGCTGTTTACAGCCCACCACCTGCGCGTGAAAGCCATTGCCACGCTGACGGAATCGGGTTCCACGGCCCTGTGGATGAGCCGTTGCAACATCGACATCCCCATCGTCGCCCTGACCCCGAGCGTGGGCACGCGCCGCAAGCTGGCCCTGTACCGCAACGTCAGCACCCTGGAACTGACGTCCGGCACCGACCGCGACAAGGTCTTGCAGCAGGCGGAAGATTTGCTGCTGGAACATAAAGTCGTGGCCAAGGGCGACACCGTCGTGCTGACCTGGGGCGAGCCGATGGGCAAGGTGGGCGGCACGAACGCGTTGAAGATCATGAAGATTGGTCAGCATTGATCTTGGTATCGTTGGAAACGGCGTAAGCCGGCTTGGCAGTCTTAAGAATGCCTGAAAGATCCGTCCACACCGGCCAACCGCGGGGCAGATGCGCAATCTGCCGTTGCGGCACCCGCATTTCCGTGTCAGCATAGCTTTCCTGCCTTCCAAGGCGTGTCCGGAGTGCATGATGACTACCTGCCTGCCGGCCCTGATCTGGTCGCTGTCGGCCTTCGCTTGTCTCTTCATTGCCAAATGCCGCAGCTTGAAAACCACTGCCGTCAGGGCCATCCTGGTGGTGTTTCTGGGGCCGCTGGCCATTCCCTTCGTGCTGACCGTAAAGCCCGGGAAACCCGCGCCGGCGTAAGCCGTCGGCCGTCCTTGGACTGCCGGCATGCCGCATTGCATGACGGATGCGCGACAGCCGCGCTGCACAGCCTGAAACAACAGTTTCCAGGCGCGGGCAGGCGCTGGCGTTGACGCCGGGCGGCACTGTTTGCGATAATGAGAATTATTATCAATTGGCCGCGCCTTGCCTTGCGCGCATCGGAGCCCCCTAGTGAACATTGCGCAGTCCAGCGAGTCGATAGCAGGCATCTACAGCAGCCACCACGGCTGGCTGATGCGCTGGCTGCGCGCCAAGCTGCAGTGCGCCGACCATGCGGCCGACCTGGCGCAGGATACCTTCGTGCGCCTGCTGACGGCGCCGCCGGAAGGCCGGCAGAGCCTGCGCGAACCGCGCGCCTACCTGACGACCGTGGCGCAGCGCCTGCTGATCGACCATTACCGGCGCCTGTCGCTGGAGCAGGCGTGGCTGGAAACGCTGGCGCAGCAGCCCGATCTGCTGATGCAGTCGCCGGAAGAGCGTTTGCTGGTACTGGAAGCCTTGCAGCGCATCGATGCCATGCTCGACGGCTTGCCGCCGCTGGTGCGCAACGCCTTCCTGCTGGCGCATGTCGATGGCCTCGCTTACGGGGAAATCGCCCGGCGCCTGGCCGTGAGCGAGCGCAGCATCAAGCGCTACATGGTGCAGGCGTTCGAGCGCTGCATCCTCTTGATCCTGTGAACGCCAGCACGGCTGCCATCGACCCGCGCGCCGCCCGCGCGGCGGCGCAATGGCTGGTGCGCCTGCACGGGGGACCCTTGAACCTTGACGAACAGCAAGCCTTCCAGGCCTGGCGTACCAGCGATCCCGCGCATGAGGCGGCGTGGAAACGGGCCGAGCTCGTGTGCGGCACCCTGGCTAGCGTGCCGCCGGCGCTGCGCCAGACGGCGGATGCGCCGCCGCAGTCGCCGCACAGGCGTGCCGTGCTCTACGGCCTGGCGGGGCTGATCGCGGCCGGGCCGGCGCTGTGGCTGGCCAGCGAATCGGCGCCCTGGCAGGCGTGGCGCGCGGCCATCCGCACGGCCAGGGGGGAAATCCGCCACATGACATTACCCGATGGTACGCAACTGGTGCTCAATACGGACACGGCCATCGACGTGCGCTTTGACGGCGCGGCGCGGCTGGTGGCCTTGCATGCCGGGGAAATCCACGTTGCCACGGCGCACGATGGAGCCGTGCCGGCGCGCCCGTTTCTCGTGCGCAGCAGCAATGGCATCGCGCGCGCGCTCGGTACGCACTTCAGCGTGCGCCAGGGGGGCAGCGTGCTGGCACCGCGCACGCGGGTGAGGGTCAGCGAGGGCGCCGTCGAGATACGGCCAAGGGAAGCTACCGATGCCGTGCGCAGGGTCGATGCGGGCCGGCAGGGCAGTTTCGATGACGCGGCCGTTTCCGCCTTGACGCCGCTGGCGCCGCATGCTGACGCCTGGCTGCGGGGCGTGCTGATCGCCGAGCGCATGCCGCTGGGCGAGGTGCTGGAACAGGTGGCGCGCTACCGCTACGGCGTGCTGCGCTGCGACCCGGCGCTCGCCGCCATGCCCGTGGACGGCATCTTCCAGTTGCACGACCCGGACAACATCCTGCTCTTGCTGCAACGGGCCTTGCCGATCCGGCTGGCGCGCCGCACGCGCTACTGGATCAGTGTCGAGGC
This sequence comes from Janthinobacterium sp. BHSEK, assembly GCF_056174685.1. Lineage (NCBI taxonomy): Bacteria > Pseudomonadati > Pseudomonadota > Betaproteobacteria > Burkholderiales > Oxalobacteraceae > Janthinobacterium > Janthinobacterium sp. BHSEK. The sequence continues at coordinate 115,806 of NZ_JBWBYV010000059.1, read as the reverse complement.
GGCTTGAGCTTGTCGGCTTACGCGTGGCCTTGCCACGCTAAGCCGACCTACACCTGTCGGGTATGGTAGGTCGGCTTAGCCCGCAGGGCGTAAGCCGACGTGCTCCAATTTACTTCTTGCCTGTCCCTTTTTGCAGATTGCTTCGTCATACAAGGTAGAGAACGAACAATCCGAACCATCGAAAGGGTTTACATGGCTTTGCAGCACCGTAGCTTGACAGCAGCGCGCATGACGCTCCATCCCACCACCGGCGCCGTGCGCGCCGCGCTGGTCCTGCTCCTCGCCGTGGGCGCGGCCGGCGCCACTTTGCCGCACATGGCGCTGGCGGCCGAGTCCAGCCCGGCCGCCAGCCTGCGCGACTACAGCATTCCCGCCGGCAGCCTGCGCGAAGCGCTGGGCTCGTTTGCCATCGCCGCCGGCATCAACCTGTCCACGCAGGGCGTGGCGCTGGACGGCCTGGCGACGCCGGGCTTGCGGGGCCGTTATGCCGTCGCGGCCGGCTTGCAAACGTTGCTGCAAGGCAGTGGACTGGACGTGGTGGACGGCGGCAGCGGCAATTACCTGTTACGCAAGATCAATACCAGCACGGCCGAGAGCGGTCTGGCCAGCATGCCGGCCGTCGTCGTCAGCGCCGAGGCGGACCGGGCCACGGAAGGCACGGGCCTCTATACGTCGCGCGCCATGTCGGCGGCCACGGGCCTGAACCTGTCGCAGCGCCACACGCCGCAGACGGTCAGCGTGATTGCGCGCCAGCAGATGGAAGATTTCGATTTGACCACCTTGCAGGATGTCGCGCGCGCCACGCCTGGCTTGTATGGCAAGACGCAGGGCGTGTCCGACCAGGAAACCACGTATTTTGCGCGCGGTTTTGCCTTGAGCCACGTCAATGTCGATGGCTTGCCGCTGGATGTCACGGGGTTTAATGAGCGTAATGTTTCCGCCGACATGCTGATGTACGACCGGGTGGAAGTGGTGCGCGGCGCCACGGGTTTGATGGAAGGGGCGGGCGCGCCGTCGGGCAGCATCAACATGATACGCAAGCGCCCCACGGCCACGCCCTTGCTGAACGCGTCCGTGCACGTGGGCAGCTGGAAGGACAAGCAACTGACGGTGGACGCCAGCAATGCCCTGAACGCCTCGGGCAGCGTGCGCGGCAGGGTGGCGGCCAGCTGGCGCGACAGCGACAGTTTCGTCGACGTGGTCAACAACAGCAATGGCACCGTGTATGCGATCGTCGAAGCGGACCTGACGCCGTCCACCACGGCCGGCATCGGTTTCTCGCGCCAGCACAGCCGCACCGATGGCGTGTTTGTCGGCTTGCCGACGTTTGCCGACGGCCGTCACATGGACTTGCCCCGCTCGACCTTCCTGAATAATGCCGATTCGTTCCAGAAACGCGACAACAACGTCGTCTTCGCCGACCTGGAAACCAGGCTGGAGAAGGGCTGGCGCAGCCGCTTTGCCATCACGCGCATCGATGCCTCTTCCAGCACGCGCAATACCACCAATAGCCGCATCGATGGCGAGATCTATCGCTTCAGCCAGTCGGAAACGGGCTGGAAGTACAACACGGATCAGGTGGTGGCCGACTGGCGCCTGAGCGGCCCCGTCACCTGGTTCGGCCGCCTGCACGACGTCATCGTCGGCGCCAGCTACCGCCACGACGATTCGGACGCGGGCCAGAGCTGGGAAGGGGCGGCCGCGCGCGTGATCGACATCCGCCACTGGAATCCCCATGCCTACCGCATGAACGGCGCGCCGTTCGAGCCGTACAACTGGGGCCGCAAGACGGACGAGAAGGGTATTTATGCGGCCGGCAACTTCAGCCTGGCCGATCCGCTGCGTCTGGTGCTGGGCGGTCGCTTCGGCTGGTATGCGCAGGACGTCACGGGCTGGTATTCGACCAACCCAGTCTGGCGCCGCGACCTGACGGAAAGCGCGAAATTTACGCCGTACGCGGGTCTCGTCTATGATGTGGATCAACATCACTCCCTGTACGCAAGCGGCACGCAGATATTCCAGCCGCAAAGCGTGCTCGACGTGGGCGGCAATACCTTGCCGCCGCTGAGCGGCACCAATCTGGAAGTGGGCGTCAAGGGCGAGTATTTCGGCGGCAGGCTCAACGCCAGCGGCGCCCTGTTCCGCATCAAGCAAAACAACCGCGCCATGGCCGATGAAGTCAATTGCCCGACGGGCGGCGCCATCTACTGCGCCCGCGCGGCTGGACAGGTGCGGAGCGAAGGCGTCGATCTGCAACTCTCGGGCTCGCCTTTGCCGGGCTGGCAGATCGCGGGCGGCTATACCTATGTGCTGGCCAAGTACACGAAAGACAGCATGGCGGCGAATATCGGCCAGCGCATCGCCACGGATGAACCGAAGCAATTGTTCAAGCTGTACACGACTGTGCAGCTGAGCGGCAGCCTGGCGCGGTGGAACCTGGGTGCCTCCGTGTACGCGCAGGACAAGATCTACCGCCGCGACACGGCTTACCTGACGCAGCAGGGCGCTTACGCCATCGTCGGCCTGACGGCCGGCTACCGCCTGAGCGAGCAGCTGCAGCTGCGCCTCAGCGTCGACAACGTGCTCGACCGCCGCTACTACCAGGGCCTCGGCTATGCGTGGTCGGGCGGGCTGGAGCGCTACGGCGCGCCGCGCAGCGTGCTGCTGTCCCTGAACTACAAGCTGTAGCCGTGGCCTCAGCAGAGCGCGCCCGGCCGGGCGCCTCTGCTACACTGCCGCCGTCCTCATTTTCTACTGATCCCATGACCGCCACACCCGTCCTCACGCCCCTGAAAAGCGCTTTCCAGCAATCGCGCGCCGAAAACAACATCGAGCTGATCCTGCCCGAACTGCTGGCCGCGCAATTGCACGTCGTTATCGGCGGGCAGAGCGAGCAGATCGACCTGTTCCTCGTGCCGTCGCCGAATCCCGAGCGCCAGTGCGTGACGGTGGCGGAAGACCCGGCCTTCCTGGCCGGCATCAATTTTCCGAAGATTCCCGTCACGGGCGCGCAATTGATCGCGTCGATTCCCGCCGAGGTCGAGATCGTCATCCTGCATGGCGATGGCGCCAACTACCTGACGCGCGAACAGCTGGCGTGGTTCCGCGGCATGCTGGCGCCGACCGCTTGAGCGGGGAGCTGGGACCCAGGCTGAAGCCGGCGCGCGCGGAATGGATATGCTTTACGGCGGCCGACGATGCCGCGGCCCAGGCGGCGCTGATGGCGGACATGCGTCCCGTGCTGTCGCGCAGCGTGCTGCTGGCCGGCTGCGCGCTGATCCTCGCCTTTGTCGGGCAAGCCGTCTGGCGCGACGTGCCGTACGCGGGCGAGGCAGTGTTGTTCGGTCCGCTGGCTCTGGCCGCCTGGATCGCGGGCCTGGTGCTGTTTCCCGGACGCGCTTTGCTCTTTCATGTGGAACTTGGCGATGCGGGCCTGTTGCTGCGGCGCCATGCGCGGCGCCTGCCCGGCTGGGATAAAAGCGTGCAGCTGGAGTTGGCGCAGCTGCAGCGGCTGGACGTGGTCACGTATGCGGGCGCATTGCAGGTCTATCGGACCCCGGCACCGCTGGCGCGCGTGGAGCTGCTGCTCTACACGACTCTCGTGGACTGTCCGCTGATCCGCGTGGTGGGCCTGAACTTGCCCGTGCCGCAGCGCTGGACGCTGTGCCAGATCAGGGAGGAACTGAGCCGCCGCTGTAGACTGGCCGGTATCCCTGTCCGCGAGACGGCTGGGCCGATCAGCCAGGAATCCGCGGCCATCCGCGCGCGCTGGCCGCAGGGGTAGGCGCAGACGGGCCAGTGTCGCATCGCCGCCGCAATAACTATCATTTTTGATAACTGTATTGCTGAAGTCCTATGAATATTTTCGCAAAGCAACTATACTCATGGCTCTTTAAAAAATCATCGTCACGCTGGCGGCCAGCCATCCGCGCCAGAGTTCGTACGCATTCCGCTTTTTCCCTCTGTAAAAAGCACCTTTCCCCCGCGCGGCAGGCGCGGGCGTGATGACCGAGCCTTGCCCTGGTCGACTGCTACCGTTGTCATTTTCGCTGTGTTGCCGCTTTACTAAAAGGCCGGGCGCCGGCGCGCGGTGCGCCGTCATGTTTTGCGACGTCACGTTTCACTCTATTGAGTTCACGACAGTATGCTGAGTTCCATCTTTGCCGTATCGAACGATACATTGCCGTATATCTACGGCACGCACAATGCCTGGCTGGTGCTGTTTTCCATCGGCATCGCCATCTTTGCCTCGTTCATGGCCTTGCAGATCGCCGGCATGGCGCGCAGCAGCGAGCGGGGATTCCAGCGCCAGACGGCCATCGTCACGGGCGCCATCGCGCTCGGCGGCGGCATCTGGTCGATGCATTTCATCGGCATGCTGGCTTTCGACATCTGCACGCGCGTCTCCTTCGAGCCCGGCCTGACCCTGCTGTCCATGCTGCCCGGCGTGGCCGCGTCGTGGGTGGCGCTGCATTTGCTGGCGCGTCCGAGCATCGACTGGCGCCAGCTGGTGGTGGGCGGCGTGCTCGTCGGCGTGGGCATCGGTTCCATGCATTACAGCGGCATGGCCGCCATGCAAACCTCGCTGACCCTGCACTACGAGCCGTGGCTGTTCGCCCTGTCGCTGCTGGTGGCCGTCGTCATGGCCATGCTGGCGCTGTGGATACGCTTCGGCCTGAGCGCCATGCGTTTGCGCCTCAGTCCCCTGGCGTCCTTGCTGGTCAGCAGTGTGGTGATGGGCCTGGCTATTTCCGGCATGCATTACACGGGCATGCTGGCCGCGCGCTTTTCCGGCACCCCCACGGCCGGTGAGAACACGATCACCGTGCAAGCCTCGTTCGTGGCCCTGGCCGTGGCCCTGATCACCATCACCCTGACCGTCTTCGTGGCGGCCGCGAACGGCTTGCTGCGCTACCGCCAGCTGCTGCGTCACGCCAGCGTCAGCGAATCGCGCCTGCGCGCCATCGTCGACACGGCCGCCGACGGCCTGATCACCATCGATGGCCAGGGCAAGGTACGCTCCTTCAATCCCGCCGCGGAAAGCCTGTTCGGCTGGCGCGAAGCGGACATCGTGGGACGCGACGCCAGCGTGCTGCTGCAGCCGGGCGACGCGGCCGAATACGAGGGCTATCTGCGCGACTACCTGGAAACGGGTGCTTCGCGCATCCTCGACAGCGGACGCGAGCTCGATGGCTGCCACAAGGACGGCGCCGTGCTGCCCATGCGCGTGGCGATCGGCAAGATCGACACGCCGGGCCAGCCCCTGTTTGTCGCGTTTGTCACGGACATGCGCTCTTCGCGCAGCATGGAGCAGGCGCTCAAGGACAGCGAGCGCCAGTACCGCACCCTGATCCGCAATATCCCCGGCGTGTCCTTCCACTGCAGCTTCGCGCCCGAATGGAAGATGATCTTCATCAGCGACGCCGTCTTCAACCTGACGGGCTGGATGCCGCAGGATTTCATCGAAGGGCGGGTCAGGCTGTTCGACCTCGTGCATCCTGACGACCGCCAGCGCGTCAACGACACCTGCGTGCAGGCGGCCGGGGAACGGCGCGATTTCGAGAACGTCTATCGCATGATTCACCGCGACGGGCGCGAGCGCTGGGTGCGCGAAAGCAGCGGCCCCGTGCTCGACAACGACGGCGTGGTGCGCTGGATCGACGGCGTCATCCTCGACATCACGGAAAGCGAATTGCGCAACGCCGAATACGAGGGCAAGGTGACGGCCATCTCGCGCGCGACGGCGGTCGCGGAGTTCGACCTGCAGGGGCGCATCCTGGCGGCCAACCAGAATTTCCTCGACCTGGTCGGCTACCGGCTCGACGACGTGCTGGGCCTGCACCACAGCATCTTCTGCGAACCTGCCCACGTGACTTCGCCCGACTACATCGCATTCTGGCAGCACCTGGCGGGCGGCGAATTCAATACGGGCGAATACAAGCGCATCGGCAAGGATGGCCGGGAAGTGTGGATACAGGCCTCGTACAACCCGATCTTCAACACGGACGGCAAGCCGTTCAAGGTGGTCAAGCTGGCCACCGACGTGAGCGAACGGCGCGCCATGCAGGAAAACCTGCGCGCGGCGAAAGACCGCGCCGAGCTGGCCGCCGAATCGAAGACCAGCTTCCTGGCCAACATGAGCCATGAAATCCGTACGCCGATGAACGCCATCATCGGCTTTACGGAAGTGCTGCTGGGGACCGCGCTGGACAGCCTGCAGCGCCGTCACCTGGGCACGGTGCGCCAGTCGGCCCGTTCCCTGCTCGAGCTGCTCAACGACATCCTCGACACGGCCAAGCTGGAAAAAGGCGCCACCGAGCTGGAACTGGTGGACTTCTCGCTGCCCGACCTGGTCGACCACGTGGCCGCGTCCCTGCGCATCACGGCGCACGCGCGCGACCTGGTGCTGCACGTCGACGTCGATCCCGGCATGGGGCAGTTCTTCCTGGGCGACGCGCGCCGGGTGCAGCAGGTGCTGACGAATCTGATCGGCAACGCCGTCAAGTTCACGGAGGTGGGCCATGTGCGCGTGGCCGTCGATATGCGGGGAGAGCAGGTGCATATCGCCGTGCACGACACGGGCATCGGCATTCCCGCCGACCGCCTGGACAAGATCTTCGCCCCATTCACGCAAGCCGATTCGTCGATGAGCCGGCGTTTTGGCGGCACGGGCCTGGGCACGACGATTTCGCTGCAGCTGGTCGAGCTGATGAAAGGCACCATCACGGTGGAAAGCACCCTGGGCGTGGGCAGCGTGTTCCACGTGCTGCTGCCGCTGGCGCCGGGCAAGGCCGTGTCGCGCCGCAGCGAGCAGCCCGTGGTGGCCTTGCCGCCGCTGCGCATCCTGGCCGCCGACGACGTGCCGCAGAACGTGGAGCTGCTGCTGATCAGCCTGGGCGCGGCCGGCCACCAGGTGATCGCCGCCAGCGACGGCGAGAGCGCCGTGCGCGAGTTCAGCAAGGGCAGCTTCGACATCGTCCTGATGGACGTGCAGATGCCGCGCATGGATGGCCTGGAAGCGACGCGCCTGATCCGCGTGCACGAGCGCGAGCAGGGCTTGAAGGCGACGCCCATCATCGCCCTGACGGCCAGCGTGCTGGAACAGGACCGCCGCGCCGCGCAGACGGCCGGCATGAACGGCTTCGCCTCGAAACCGCTGGAAATGCACAAGCTGACGGCGGAAATCGCCCGCCTGCTCGATATCGCCGTGGCCATGCCGCCGCCGGCGGCCGGCGCGGCGGCGCGTGCGGCCGCCGGCCAGGTCGACTGGCAGCGCGGCATCGCCCTGTGGGGCGGCCGCGAAGCCCTGCAGCGGGCGATCGGCCGCTTCGTGCAGGCCAATGGCGACTGCGCCGCCATGCTGGCGGCGGAACTGGAGCGGGGCGGCGGCAGCGTGGCCGGCCACCTGCTGCACCGTATCAAGGGCGCGGCGGGCAATTTGTGCCTGGTGCAGGTCGAAAGCCTGCTGGGCCGCATCGAGCAAGCGATCGCGCGCCAGCTGCCGGCCACCGAATTGCTGGTGCAGCTGGCCGCCGCCTTCATGGCGCTGGCCGGTGAACTGGAAGAGGTAAATATGCCGGCCGTGGCCATGGACGCGAAGGCCGCCGGCGCGCCCCTCGATGCGCCAGCTGCCGGCGCCTTGCTGCGGCAAGCCATCGCCAGCCTGGAGGGCGGGCAGCTGGACGACGCCCTGATGGCGCGGATCGCCGCCATGCTGGCGCCGCATGGCCAGCAGCCGCGCCTGCAGGCGCTGGCCAGCGCCATCGACGACTTTGAATTTGCGCGCGCCGTGGGCGTGCTGCGCCAGCTGCTGGCGTGGCTCGAGGCTCCTGCGCCGGCCGACCTTTCCTGATATTGGACTGACGATGACCTTACAAGAAGACAAACCGATCCTGCTGCTGGTCGACGACGAAGCGACGAATCTGCAGGTGCTGCGCCAGATTCTGCAGGACGATTACCGCCTGCTGTACGCCAAGGATGGCGAGAAGGCGCTGGAACTGGCGCAGAACAACCCCGTCGAACTGATCCTGCTCGACATCATGATGCCGGCCATGACGGGCTATGAAGTATGCCGCCAGCTCAAAGCCATGCCGGTCACTGCGTCCATTCCCGTCATTTTCGTCACCGCCCTGTGCGACGTGAAGGACGAGGCGGACGGTTTTGACGCGGGCGCCGTCGACTACATCACCAAGCCCGTCAGCCCGCCCATCGTGCGCGCCCGCGTGCGCACGCACCTGTCGCTGGTCGACGCCGAGGAATTGCGCCGCTCGCGCCTGCAGGTGATCCAGACCCTGGGCCAGGCGGCCGAATACAAGGATAACGAGACGGGCATGCACGTCATCCGCATGAGCTATTACGCGCGCCAGCTGGCGCTGGTGGCCGGCTACAGCGCGGCCAGGGCGGAAGATTTATTGAATGCCGCCCCCATGCACGACGTGGGCAAGATCGGCATCCCCGACGCCATCCTGCAAAAGCCGGGCAAGCTCGATGCGGACGAATGGCAAGTCATGCGCAGCCACGCGGAAATCGGCGCCGCCATCATCGGCGAGCACGCGGGCGGCCTGTTGAAAATGGCGCGCACCATCGCCCTGACGCACCATGAAAAATGGGATGGCAGCGGCTATCCGCACGGCTTGCAAGGCGAGGAAATCCCGCATGAGGGCCGCATCGTCGCCATCGCCGACGTGTTCGACGCGCTCACCAGCGAGCGCCCCTACAAGCCCGCCTGGACGGTGTCGGACGCGATCGCCACCATGCAGCGCGATAGCGGCACGCATTTCGATCCGGACCTGCTGGCGCTGTTCATCGAACACTTGCCGGCCATGCTGGAGATCAAGGACAAGTGGCGCGAGCCGGCGTAGGGAGCATCAGCTCAGGGCGGATCCACGCGCAGGCGGTCGGCCAGCAAGCGCGCATATGCTTCAGTGCTGCCGAATTGCACATGGGCGCACGCCATGCTTGTCCCCAATGTTGTCATATGGCGAGAGGATATTGCATAGGCAAGTTTGCCCGGCTGCCGGCGCGATGGATACACGAAGCCATGAATCGCGCCTGCCTCCTGTGCAATGATCTGATCCAGCTGCCAGCCCAGCCATTGGCACCAGGCATGATCGGGACTGCGCAATTGATCGTAGATACCCAGGCGGCTGGCGGCCAGCCCTGTCAGATCGAGCAATTGCAGCGGGGCGCTGAACGACAGGGTGGCGATCAGCGCCAGTTCCGCACCATGCGCGATATAAAAGGTGCCCGGACGCGTCACGTCGTTCTGGCAAAGCTGGGCTTCCCAGGCCGCCGTGTAGGCATCGTCCGCAAGATACGCCCAGTGATAGGGGAAGCCGGCCGCATCTGCCAGTTCGGCGGGCGGGCCGAAGCGGTAGGTGCGCTGGACTTTCAATGGCCAGATCGATGCCGTGTTCCACGCCGCGCGCACCAGGGCCTGGCCTGCTGGATGGGTGATGATATGACTCAATAATTCCGCGCGCAGCAATGCCAGCGCCGGCAGGCGCGTGATCATTTCTGGCGGGACAAGCGTATCTTTCAGTTGTAGCGTCATGCGAGGCTAGCCTACGATATCGGCCATGCCCCTATGCTGCCACTTCGCCGCCGCCAGCACCTTGCGCAATCTCTCGCTGGCTGGCAGATCCAGCAGCGCCTGCTGACTGGGATGCACTCCGGCCCGCGTTTCGAACGATTTGCCTGCAAGCAGCTCTGCCGGCGACAGTTCGTTGAGTTCGTCTGCGCTGCTGACCCAGAAAGCATGAATGTCACTGCCGGGCTGGCCGGCGAGAATGGCGAGCACGGGCGCGATCAGTTCCGGCACGGGCTGGACAAATTGCCACGCCGGAAACTCCTTGCCGATACTGCGTCCCTTGGGCGTCACGCAATAAAACCGCTGGTTTTCCACCGCGCGATACAGCGACGCTTGCGACAGTTCCACCCATCCTTGCCCAATGACATCGGATACCTTGAGTTTTGACACGGGAAGCTGGAGCGGTATGCCCGGCGGCGCTGCGCGCAGCGATGCGCGCGCAGCATCGAGCGCGCGCGTGGCCAGGTCGATCAGGCGCTCGCGCCCGGGACCTTGCGCCAACAGGTCGAGCTGTGCGTTCACCAATTGCGAGAATTGCTCCACTACCCGCAGGTCGTTGTCGGTCCATTCCCGGCGCTCGGGCGCCAGAGTGTCGTGATGCAGATGCGCTGTCATGTTCGCTCCTCAGGTATATGCGCCAGGCGTCTTACACACAAGATTATCATGTTTCGCAACTTTATCAAGCGAAAAGCGCATTTTTCCGGCATCGGACAGCGAGATATATGCGGCCGATCAGGGCAAGTTGTCCGGCAGCCGCAAGATCCGCCGTATCTCCAGGATCGCCTGCGGGCTTTCCTGCACGCTGTGCCACGAGGGGATGACTTTTTCCGACAGGGCGCCGTCGAGGTGGGCGCTGGCATACGGCACCACGCCATCGCTCGATTCCGCCAGGGGCAGGTCCGGCGTGTCGTTGCCCATGATGGAGTAGTAGCGCACGTTCGGGCTGATGGGCAGGTCGGCCACCAGGCGCACGAACGGGTCCTTGTCGCTGAGGTTATCGATGCTGTTGGGGATGCGCAGCGGTTCGCTGCTGCCCGTGTCGAGCTGCGCCAGGCTGCCGGCCGCGTCGGACAGCTGGTCGAGCATGGTGATGGGCAAGGTGACGAGGTTGGCGATCCAGCGCGCCACCTTGTGGTTGGCGAACGAGGTGCCGCGGTGCGGCGCGGCGATGAAGATGGCGCGGTTCACCTGCGGCATGGCCGTGAAATTGAGGTAGGGCGCCAGCCCGGCGCGCACTTTTTCCGCCTTCTTGCCCTTCAAATTGTATTCTTCCGTGATGGCGTCGAGCAGGGTGTTGCTGGCGTCGGACACCATCAGGCGCGCCAGCACGCCGCCCATGCTGTGGCCGATCAAGACCATGTCGTTTGCCGCGTCGGCCTTGCCCGCCGGGTCGAACTGCGCCAGGGTGGCGGCCAGCGCCTTGCGGATGGCGGCGTTGTTGGCGGCCAGCGGCGCGTTGCTCGGGTAGTACACCTGCCAGATCTGGTAGCGGCGGCGCAGCTGTTCGTCGCCCATCAGTTCATTCGCCACGTTGATCCACGCTTCCGGGCTGCTGGCCAGGCCGTGCAGCATGACGATGGTGCGCTTGTTCGGGTCGTAGGGCTGCATCAGGTGCACCTGCGGGCGCGAAATGCCGTCGGCGCGGCCGAACAGGGTGCGCAGCGCCTGCACGCCGAAGCCGGAGCGGGCCAGCCACAGGCCGTAGCCGGCCGTGAAATTGGCCGCCACGGGCAATTCCTGGCCCGCCAGCCGCGTCGATTCGCTGCGCGTCGGATCGACCAGCATCACCAGCAGCTGCTGCGTTGCCAGGACTTCCTGCAGGCTGTTGCCGTCGAAGCGGATCAGCGCCGTGACGACGGGGAAGCGGGTTTCCTGATAGGGCACATAGTCGCCTTTCGACGCCGGGGGCTTGGGCATGACGGCGACCAGGTCGGCGCCGAAGCCGTCGCGCCGGTACACATTGCGCAGGCCGGAAAACGACAGCGAGGTGGCCGGCAGCAGTTCTTCGGGCAGGGTGCCGTCGTCGGGCAGGCGCAGGGCCGACAATTCGCTGTCGATGTGCCAGCCGGCGACGCGGATCACATGGCCGTCCGGGCGGTATTCGCCGCGGTGGCGGAACAGGTTGCCGACGGCTTTTTGCACGGCGTAGTTATAGTAGTCGCGGATCTGCGTCTGGCGTTCCTCGAAGGCGCGCTGGCCCGGCGTGCGCGTCGTGTAGAACAGGTAAGCGTAGGCGTAGCGGGCCGATTCCAGCCAGGCGGCCAGGCGCTCGGCGCTGGGGTGGCCGCCCTGTTTTTCTTCGGCCAGAGCGCTTTCCAGCCACAATTCGGAGAGCGTCGCCAGGCGCTGCTCGTCGCTGAGCAGCTCGGAGCGGGCCAGGTCGGCGCGGCAGCTGCCCGTATTGGCTTCGCAGGCGGCGATGTCGCTGCCGATGATGCGCAGCACCTCGCTGGCCGAGGCGCTGAGTTTGCCCGTGGTGAGGATGTCGCCGCGCCGCTGCTGCAGGTAGTCGGCCGGAGAAATGGCGCTGACGGTGACGGCGGCGCAGCCGCTCAGCAGCGCCGCGGCACAGAGCAGGGCGCCCAGGCGCAAGCGCCGCATCAGCGTGGCCGGCATCTCAGAACGAGTAGACCAGGGTCAGCGAGGTCTGCGTATCCGTGTTCTTCTTGTCATCGGGCACGCGCGTATCGTTGCGGGCGCTGAAGGCGGCCTTCATCTGCATGGTGCCGTTGATTTTCGTGCTGAGGGCCGTTTCGGCGATCGAGTGGGTGTTCGAGGTGCCCCGTTCCACGCTGACCGTCTGGGTGAACATGGCCGACTGGCTGATCTTCCACTTCATGGCGGCCGCGCCGCGCACCGTCAGGCCGTGTTCCGATTCTCCCGCATCGTTGGTGCCGCTGAAGTAGCCTGGACCGACTTCCACGTCGACGCTCTTGTCGCTCGACTGGTACCAGCGCGAGCCATGACCGACGGCCAGGGTCGAGTACTTGGTGTAGGCACCGAACTTGTCGTTCACATGCGAGGCCAGCACGAACAGTTTTTCATGGTCGGCCATCAGCTTGTAGGCGGCCTTGGCGGAGGCGGAAAAGCGCTCGGCGGAACGCTCGCGCACCTTCTTGCCGTCGTCGTCGGTGGTTTCGTCTTCCTTGAAGTAGCCGCTGAAGATGTACTGGTTGCTCCAGTCATCGAGTTCCTGGCGCGCGTCGATCTTGCCCGTGACGGAGGTGCCGACCGTATTGCCCGAAGTGGTGATGGCGCCCAGTTCGGCGGACGTGCTCCAGCTGCCGATGGGGATTTCATCGAACAACATGCTTTGTTTGGTGTCTGCGGCGGCGGCGCTGCCGCAGCTGATGGCCATGGCCAGCGCCAGTGCGAGAGAGTGGGTCGATTTCATGGCTGTAGTGGTCTGTGGCGCGCGCCGGGCGCGCCTGCTGTTCGTTAGTGGCAGTGGTGGCGATGCTGGCCGCGGCAAGCCGGACGGCGCCTGAAACAGGGGCGCGCGGGCGCGGCCAAACATTGTCGAGGCTGTATTGTACCCGACCCTGTCATCGTTCGCCGCACGCCGCGGCACGCGCGAATGCGGCTATATGGATGGCCCGCGCCTGCGCGGCGGGGCTGGCAAGTGGCGCGCGCCTGGCGTATGCTGCGCGTATTTGCTGCCTGATCTTTACAAGGAATTCCCCGTGCGCTGCCTGGTCATCGAAGACGAAGCCGAAACTTCCCGTTATATCTGTGCCGGCCTGCGCGAAGCGGGCCACGACGTCACCGCCTGCGACAATGGCATCGATGGCATGCGCCTGGCCTGCGGCGAAGACTGGGATGCGCTGGTGCTCGACCGCCTGCTGCCCGGCGAAATCGACGGCCTGGCCATCGTCGCGCGCCTGCGCGGCATGGGCCGCAACACGCCCGTGCTGGTGCTGTCTGCCCTGTCGAGCGTCGACGAACGCGTGCGCGGCCTGCGCAGCGGCGGCGACGATTACCTGTCGAAACCGTTCGCCATCGCCGAACTGCTGGCGCGCATCGAGGCGCTGCTGCGGCGCGCCGCGCCCGTGCCCGAATCGACGCAGCTGCAGGTGGCCGACCTGGTGCTCGACATGCGCACCATGCGCGTGACGCGCGCCAACCGGCAAATCGCCCTGCAGCCGCGCGAATTTCGCCTGCTCGAATACCTGATGCGCCACCAGGGCCAGTCCGTCACGCGCGCCATGCTGCTCGAAGCCGTGTGGGACTACCATTTCGATCCGCAGACCAACGTCATCGACGTGCAGGTGAGCCGCTTGCGCACCAAGGTGGACAAGGAATTTTCGCCGCCGCTGATCCACACGGTGCGCGGCGTCGGCTACACCCTGGGCGTGCTCGACAGTGCGTAAGCTGCACCGTTCGATCGCGGCCCGGCTGGCGCTCGGCTATGGCGTGCTGGTGGTCGCGTCGATCAGCATCGTCTGCGCCGTGTTCTATTTCGGCACCATCGGCGTGCTCGATCGCAGCGTGGACCGCAAGCTGGCCCTGCTCTCGGAGCGCCTCGCCGCGCTGTACGAGCAGGGCGGCAGCAGCCGCACGACGGCGGAAATCGCCCATCTGCTGACCGACCGCACCGACAGCGACACGGAGATCTTCTTGCTGGTGGACGCCGATGGCCGCCGCGTGGCGGGCAACCTGTCGTCCTGGCCCGACCTGGGCAGCCCCGTGGGCCGCCTGCTGCACCGCGACGTCACGCGCGAAGGCCGCCGGGTGCCCGCGCGCATGCTGATCCGCGACCTGGCGGACGGCGCGCGCCTGTTCGTCGGGCGCGACATGGAGGAGGGCAAGTCGATCCGCACCCTGGTGCTGCGCTCGCTGGCCTATGGCGGCGGGGTGGCCATCCTGCTGGTGGCGGCGGGCGCCTGGCTGTTCCGCCGCCAGCTCGAGGCGCGCATCGGGCAGATCCGCCGCACGGCGGGCGAGATCGAGGCTGGCGACCTGAGCCGGCGCATTCCCGTCTCCAGCGAGGATGAATTCGGCTTGCTGAGCCGCGACATCAACCGCATGCTCGACCGCATCGAACACCTGATGGAGGGCGTGCGCCACGTGTCGAACGCCATCGCGCATGACTTGCGCACACCCTTGGGGCGCATCCGCAACAAGCTCGATGGCGCCTTGCGCCAGCAGCAAAGCGTGGCCGGCTACGAAACTGCGGCGCAGGCGGCCATCGACGACATCGACGACCTGACGCGCGTGTTCGACAAGCTGCTGCAGATCGCGGCGGCCGAATCGGGCATGCGTCCCGAGAATTTCGATGACATCGACCTGCATCAGATCGGCGCCGACATCGTGGAAATGTATGAAGCGACGGCCGACGAGCAGGGCGTGCTGCTGGTGCAGATGTATGGCGAGGGCGTGCCGGCGCGGGGCGACCGCAACCTGCTGGGCAGCGCCCTGGCCAGCCTGGTCGACAACGCCATCAAATATGCGGGGCAGGGCGCCACGGTGGAAGTGTCGGCCGGCAGCGATGCGCAGGGCAGCTGGCTGGCCGTGCGCGACAACGGCCCCGGCGTGCCAACGGAAGAACTGCCGAAGCTGACGCAGCGCTTCTACCGGCTCGACAAGAGCCGCCATTTGCCCGGCAATGGCCTGGGTCTGTCCATCGTGGCGGCCATCGCCGCCCTGCATGGGGGCAGCCTGGAGATCGAGGACGCGGCGCCGGGTTTGCGCCTGCGTTTGCGCCTGCTGCGCTAGCACGGCCAGACGGCACATTACCAACTTGTAACCCCCTTCGTTTTCACCTCCCCCTATCATCCGCTCTACCCGGATCAGACGGCTGCCAGCGCGCAGCCGCCCGTTGCGGGCTGCCTGCGGCCGTCGCCGCGTCCCGTTGATCCAGACCCGTCGTAGAGCCGTTCGCATGCATACTTTTACCGCCACCGGCGACAACGCCGCGCCGCAGCCGCCGGCCCTGCGCCAGCATGGCCACCTGCTCAAGGCCGCGCTGGGCGCCATCGTCTTTCCCCTGCAGCGCGCGCGCTGGCTAGCCTTTGTCGCCGGCACGCCTGGCCTGGCGGCGCTGGCGCACGCCCATCCCAGCCTGCTGTACAAGATTTACCGCCCCTACGCCAGCCGCCGCATCGGCTGCGCGGCAAGGGTGGATCTGCTGCGCGGGCATTACCGCTTCCTGTGGCAGGCGGGCGCGCGGCCGCTGGTGGAGTACGCGGCGCGCCGCGCGCTGGTGCTGGCCGCCATCGAAGGCAAGGATGGCGCCACCTACCGCCTGCAGCTGACGGCCATCCACGACAGCCACCGCGAGGGGGACCTGTGCCTGCGCCTGACGCGCGACGGCGTGTCGCTGTACCTGGCCAGTTTCCTGTTCCGTCCCCAGCCCGGCGGCTGCGCCATCCAGCTGGGCGCCTTGCAGGGCTTGCGCTCGCCCGCCGGCGCGCAGGCGGTGAAGGAAGCGACGCGGGCGCTGCACGGCTGCCGGCCGAAAAACCTGATGGTGGCCGCCTTGCGCGACCTGGGCGACTTTTTCGGCTGCGGCCACCTGGACCTGGTCAGCAACGCCAACCGCATCGCGCTGAACTGGCGCCGGCGCCGCCACATCTCGTGCGATTACGACCTGGCGTGGCGCGAGCTGCATGCGCTGCCTGCCGGCGACGGCAATTACCGCCTGCCATGCGGCCCTTGCCGGATGCCGGATCTGGAACTGGTGCCGTCGAAAAAACGCGCCGATGCGCGCCGCCGCGGCGCCATGCTGGTGCAGCTGGCGGCGGACATGCGCTGGCAAGTGGCTGCCCTGTTGCAGCCGCAATGAAGGCGCAGGCCGGTCTTTTTTGACCTGCGCGGCTTTTTTGCTGGGCGGCCCGGCGCAAGCGGCGCGATCGGCGTATACTTATCGGCGTTGTTAACCTGAAGCCAGTCACCCCATGCCAGCACAATTCCCCACTTCGCGCATGCGCCGCCTGCGCGCGACCCCGCAACTGCGCGAGCTGTTCCGCGAAACCGAGATCAATCCGCAGGACCTGGTCCTGCCGATCTTCGTCGACGAAGGCAGCAGCGATTTCATCGACATCAAGTCCATGCCCGGCGTGCGCCGCATTCCGGAAGCGAAGCTGGCGCAGGAAATCGAGCGCTACGCGCGCGCCGGCCTGCGCTCCGTCATGACCTTCGGCATTTCGCACCACAAGGACAGCCACGGCACGGACACCCTGAACCCGGACGGCCTGGTGGCGCGCATGTCGCGCATCATCAAGGACGCCGTGCCGGAAATGGTGGTCATGTCCGACACCTGCTTCTGCGAATACACGGACCACGGCCATTGCGGCATCCTGCATGGCGACACGGTCGACAATGACAGCACGGTGCTGAACCTGGGCAAGCAGGCCGTCATCGCGGCCCAGGCGGGCGCCGACATCATCGCCCCTTCGGCCGCCATGGATGGCCAGGTGGCGGCGATCCGCAGCGCGCTTGACGCGGCCGGCTTCCACGACACGCCCGTGATGGCGTATTCGACCAAGTTCGCCTCGGGCCTGTACGGCCCGTTCCGCGACGCGGCCGGCAGCACCCTGAAGGGCGACCGCAAGACCTACCAGATGGACCCGATGAACCGCCGTGAAGCGGTGCGCGAGTCCTTGATCGACGAAGCCGAAGGCGCCGATGCGCTGATGGTCAAGCCGGCCGGTGCCTACCTGGACATCATCCGCGACCTGCGCGAAGCGACGCGTTTGCCGATCGGCGCCTACCAGGTCAGCGGCGAATACGCGATGATCAAGTTCGCCGCCCAGGCGGGCGCCATCGACGAGCGCCGCGTGGTGCAGGAAACCCTGGGCGCCATCAAGCGCGCGGGTGCGGACATGATCTTTACCTACTTCGCGATGGATGTGCTGAATAATCCGTATTGAGCATTCCCGGCGTTTTTCTCACCCCGAAAGCAAATTCCGGGGTCAGACCCGGCGGGTCTGACCCCAGCATTTACGCTGCAGGGGTTCTCTCTGCATTCCCCACGCCCATGCCTCTGAAAATCTCCCGCATTCTGCACGCCGGCTATGTCTTCGAATGCGAAGGCACGGCCATCGCCTTCGACCCCATCGTCGAAAACCCGTTCAGCCGCAACTGCCACGCGTTTCCGTCCGTGCGCTTCGACCTCGACGCCGTGCGCCGGCTGCGCTGGAATGCCGTCTTCATTTCGCACTTCCACGACGACCACTGCTCGCTCGACAGCCTCGACGTGCTCGACCGCGCCACGCCCATCTATCTGTACTGCGTCTTCGACGAACTGTTCGCGATGCTGCGCGCGCTCGGCTTTACGCAGGTGCAGCGCCTGCACGTGGACGTGCCTGTGCGCGTGGGCGCCATCGAGGTGATCCCGCGCCGGGCGCTCGATGACGATGTTGATTCGCTGTTCCAGGTGCGTGCGGCGGGGCTGAACGTCTTGAACGTCGTCGACTCGTGGATCGGCCCCGAGACGCTGGCGCAGCTGGCCGCGTTCGCGCCCTGGGACATGGTCTTGTGGCCGTTCCAGACCATGCGCGAGATCGCCGTCATCGCGCCGTCGCTGGCAACGCGCGGCCCGGTCGAGCTTCCCGACGACTGGGTACCCCAGCTGCGCGCGCTGGCGCCCCGTTACCTCGTGCCCAGTTCCTGCCAGTTCGTGCAGGAAGACTGGTCCTGGTACAACCACGCGATGTTCCCGATCACTTACCGCCGCTTTGCCGATGAAATCGGCGCCGCGTTGC
Organism: Janthinobacterium sp. BHSEK; assembly: GCF_056174685.1. Taxonomy (NCBI): domain Bacteria; kingdom Pseudomonadati; phylum Pseudomonadota; class Betaproteobacteria; order Burkholderiales; family Oxalobacteraceae; genus Janthinobacterium; species Janthinobacterium sp. BHSEK. Next base: position 97,512 of record NZ_JBWBYV010000059.1, on the reverse strand, counting down.
CCGAGGCGCACATCTTCCGCCTCGACCCATCGACGTCCGTGCTGCTCGACGCGCACGGCATGACGCCGGCCGCGCCGCTGCCTTGGGTCATTCCCGTGGGCCCGCAGGACGTGGATTTCGACTATCGCCCCGACGCGCCGTCGCCCGCCACGGCCGACATCGCCCGCCGTTTCGCGCCCTTGAGTGCCCATGATGCGGCGCTGGTGCTCGATTTTTGCCGGAACGGTTTGCTTGAACGCTACCGCGACATGGAACTACCCGAGGACAGCTACTTCCAGCAACCGCGCCTGTGGCGCTTGGCCCTGTACGGCCACGACGGCGCGGCCACGGTCCTGCATTACCGCACGCACGGCGACCTGATCGACCTGGTGCCGGAGACGAACGAAGCGCCCGGCTGGACCACGGAGCTGCCCTTGGTGAAATGCCATGCGGCGCTGGTGCTGGGTGAATCGCTGACGTCGATGTACATGCGCATCAACGATGGCCCGTTCGATGCCGGGGCGCGGGCCGCACTGGCCGAAGCGGACATCGTCGACGATCCCCTGATCCGCTGCCTGTTCAACGACGCCATCGGCGCCTACCAGGCGGCGCAGCTCAAACGCCTGCTGGCCCGCTGAAGAAAGTCGCGCGACAGAGTAAGATAGCTGCTTCTGACGAGAACGGGAAAGACACCATGGCACAAGACAACGAAACCGCGATCCTGGCCGGCGGCTGCTTCTGGGGCGTGCAAGACCTGCTGCGCCGCTATCCGGGCGTGATCGCCACGCGCGTGGGCTACAGCGGCGGCGACGTGGCCAACGCCACCTACCGCAACCACGGCACGCATGCGGAAGCGATTGAGATCATCTTCGACCCGAAGACCATCAGCTACCGCAAGATCCTGGAATTCTTCTTCCAGATCCACGACCCCAGCACGGAAAACCGCCAGGGCAACGACCGCGGCACCAGCTACCGCTCGGCCATCTTCTACACCAGCGAAGAACAGCGGCTGGTGGCCGAGGACACCATCCGCGACGTCGACGCGTCCGGCCTGTGGCCCGGCAAGGTGGTGACGGAAGTGGCACCGGCCGGCCCGTTCTGGGAAGCGGAACCGGAGCACCAGGATTATCTGCAGCGCTTGCCGCACGGCTACACCTGCCACTACATCCGGCCGGACTGGGTCTTGCCGCAGCGCGCGCAGTAGAGGGCACGGGCATGCGTTACTGGCGCGTCGAGCGGCGGCAGGCGGAAGGGCAGCTGGACTTCGGGCGTACCCTGGAGCTGATGGCGGCCATCGGCCATGCCGACGTGAACGCCGTCGCCGGGGCCATCCTGAAGACGGTCAGCACGGTCGCGCCCATTGCCCAGTGCACGATCTTTGCCTATGAATTCGGCAACCGGCCCCGCACGGTGGCCGTGGCCGACCGGCGCGGCGGGCGTTTCCTGCAAGATATTGCTGACAGTTATGCGCGCCACTATTACGCGCTCGACGGCAACCAGCGCGTGATCGCACCCGCGCCCGGGCGGAAAATCGATCCCGCCATCGTGCTGCACCAGCAAGCCAGCGACGAGATCGACCATCCCGGCTACCGCGCCACCTGCTATCAAAAACCGAATGTATCGGACCGGCTGTCGCTGCTGGTGCAGCCGGCCGGCGACATCTGGCTGTCCGTCAATTTCTACCGCGACAGCAGCCAGGGCCAGTTCCAGCCTGGCGAAATCGCCGCCATCGAAACCCTGTCTCCGCTGTTCGCTCATGCGGCCAAGCACCACTACAGCTTGAACGGCCAGCCCGCGCAAGGCGTCGCGCCCATGATGCTGGCCAGGCTGCGCCAGCATTGTCCCGCCCTGAGCAAGCGCGAACTGGACGTGCTGCGCTGCGTGCTCGAAGGCTTCACGGCCGTGGAAATCGCCGAGATCATGGGCGTGCAACCGTCCAGCGTGACGACTTACCAGAAACGCGCCTATAAACGCCTGGGCATTTCCAGCCAGCGCCAGTTGTTTGCCCTGTGCATGGCGCCAGCGCCTGTCTAGTCCCTTGGACGTAGGGATGGCTCCGCCTTTTTGACTGTGTTCGCCGCGAAATGTCCCCAAAATGGGGACAGGGTTCGCGGCGCGCGTCTGCATACTGTGTTTCAAGCCGGGATCACCCGGCCGCTCTCACCCCATAAAACCAACAAGGGGAGGGCGACACCTTATGGAGACAAGCATGGCCCCCGCCACACAAGCCACCACTGCGCCCGTCCTCGACGCGGCCACCGACCAAATGGAACAGCAGGTGATGCGCAAGGTATCGCGCCATCTGCTGGGCTTTCTGTTCCTGCTGTTCGTGTTTTCCTTTCTTGACCGCATCAACATCGGCTTTGCCGGCCTGACCATGATGCAGGACCTGGGCTTGTCCGGCACCCAGTTCGGCTTTGCCACCACCCTGTTCTACATCGCCTACATCGCCTGCAGTATCCCCAGCAACATCGTGCTGGCCCGCATCGGCGCCCGTAAATGGATCGGCAGCATGATGATCGCCTGGGGCCTGGCCTCGACGGCGACCCTGTTCGCCAGCGGCCCGGCCAGCTTGTATGCGCTGCGCTTTTTGGTGGGTGTGACGGAGGCGGGCTTTCTGCCCGGCATGCTGCTGTACCTTACGTACTGGTTTCCCAGCGCCTACCGGGCGCGTGCCAATGCCCTGTTCATGATCGCCATGCCCGTCACGGCCGCCATCGGTTCAGCCCTGTCGGGCCTGATCCTGGGGCTGGACGGCCACTGGGGCTTGAAGGGATGGCAATGGCTGTTCTTGCTCGAAGGCATGCCTTCCGTGCTGCTGGGCCTGGCCGTCTACGGCTACCTCGACGACGCGCCCAACAAGGCGAACTGGCTGACCAGGCTGGAACAGCAGGTGCTGGCCCGCATGCTGGCGGCCGAGCACAAGCCTGATGCGCCCCGGCAAAAAGTCTCCGTGCTGGCGGAAATGCTGTCGCCCACCGTGCTGAAATTCGGCGTCGCCTACTTTTGCCTGGTGAATACCCTGGCCATGGTGGCTGTGTGGACGCCGCTGATCGTGAAAAGTTTTAATAGCAACGCCAGCAACACGCAGATCGGTTTATTGGCCGCCATCCCGCAAGTGTGCACCGTCATCGGCATGATCGCCTGGGGCCGCCGCTCGGACCGCCTGCAGGAGCGCCGCTGGCATATCGTCTGGCCCATGCTGCTGTCGGCCGCCGGCTGGCTGTTCACCGCGTATGCGGCCAATCCCGTGGTGCAGCTGCTGGGCGTATGCATGGCTTCGACGGGCGCGTATACGGCCATGTCCGTCTTCTGGACCACGCCGGACCGGGCCCTGAGCCTGGGCGCGCGCGCCATCGGCATTGCCGTCATCAATGCCACGGGCAATATCGGCTCGGCCCTCAATCCCGTCGTCGTGGGCTGGCTGAAGGATTTCACGCACAGCTTTGCCACGGGCTTGCTGTATGCCAGCGTGCTGCTGGTGGCGGGCGCGGCCATCGTGCTGACCCTGCCCATCGCGCGCGGCGGCAAAACACATTCTTGAGAGGACATCATCATGCGCGACACGTTTCACCCTTATCCCCATGTGCCGAAAGTGTATCCGCCCGGCAAGGCTGTCGGCACCGACACGCAGCACGTCCCGGTGCTGATCGTCGGCGGCGGGCCCGTAGGCCTGGCCACGGCCCTGGGCCTGGCGCGCCACGGCGTGCGCTCGGTGCTGATCGAGGCGGACGACGGCGTCTGCACGGGCAGCCGCGCCATCTGCATCTCGCGGCGCAGCCTGGAAATCATCGAACGCCTGGGCGCGCTCGACGGTTTTATCAGCAAAGGCTTGCCGTGGGCGGGCGGACACAGCTTTTATCGCGACGAGGAAGTGCTGCACTTTACGATGCCGCAAGACGCGAACCAGAAACTGCCGCCGATGGTCAACCTGGCGCAATACCATATCGAGCAATTCCTGCTCGACGCGGCCGAACGCGTACCCGAGCTGATCGATATCCGCTGGCAGACGCGCGTCACCGGCGTGCAGCAGCGCGCCGATGGCGCCACCGTCACGCTGGCCACGCCCGATGAAACCTACACCATCGACACGGACTGGCTGGTGGCGGCCGATGGCGGGCGCAGCACGGTACGCGAGGCACTGGGCCTCAAATTGCAGGGCACCAGCTACGAAGGGCGCTATGTCATCGTCGATATCCACCTGAAGAGCAACCGTCCGACGGAGCGTCTCGCGTATTTCGACCCGCCGTCGAACCCCGGTTCGACCGTGCTGGTGCATAAGCAGCCCGACGACATCTGGCGCATCGACTACCAGTTGCGCGACGACGAGGATGCGCAGGCGGCCGTGCTGCTGGAAAACGTGGCGCCCCGCGTCGACAGCCTGCTGGCCATGATGGGAGAGACGGCACCGTGGCATCCCGTATGGATCACCATCTATAAAGCCAACGCCTTGACGCTGGATAAATACCGGCACGGTCCCGTGCTGTTCGCGGGCGATGCGGCCCACCTGGTGCCCATCTTCGGCGTGCGCGGAGCCAATTCCGGCATCGACGACGCGGACAACCTGGCCTGGAAGCTGGCGTACGTCGTCAAGGGCCAGGCGCCGCATGCCTTGCTCGACAGCTATTCGGACGAACGCGTATATGCGGCCCATGAAAACCTGCGTCATGGTACGAAAAGCACGGAATTCATGGCGCCGCCCACGTTTGCCTTCGAACTGATGCGCACGGCCGTGCTGGGCCTGGCAGGCAAGCATGCGCACGTGCGCTCGCTGATCAACCCGCGCCAGACCAGCGCCATCGCGTATGCGCAGTCGGCCTTGAATACGCCGGATTGCGACACGTTCGCTGCCGGTCCCGCGCCCGGCACGGTCCTGCCCGAGTGTCCGCTGGCGCTGCCGCACAACGGCGGCCAAAAAGCGGGGTATATTACCGATCTGGTGCAGCGCGCCGATGGCCATTTCACGGGCCTGTATTTCAGCGAGGATGGCACGGTGCCCGCGGAACTGCTGGCGCTGGGCGATAGCTTGCCGTTAGCGACGGTGGCGATTGCCCGCAGCGGGGCGCAAGGGGGCGCCTGGGACCACACGGCACAGGTATTCCTGCTGTTCGACGCGCAGCCAGGCACGTTTTACCTGGTGCGCCCGGACGGCCACGTGCTGGGGCGCTGGCGGCAAGTGCAGGCGGGGCAGGTGGCGGCAGCGCTGGCGGCGGCCGGCATCGGCCAATCAAAGTAACAAGGAGACAACATGACCGACATCGAACTCGACAATCTTTACACCGAGCTGTGCCACACCATGGGCGGCCTGGGCGAACAGCGCTCGCCGCTGTTCCTGGCCCGCTTCGCCTTGCTGGCCATGGGCGCCATCGGCCAGGCCGACGTGGTGCAGGGCTTGCTGCGCGACGCGGCCGACGGCTTGGCGGTGCGCGCATGATAGGCGCCGGCTACCAAAGCGGCTTCGGCAACGAATTTGCCACGGAAGCCATCGCCGGCGCCTTGCCGCAGGGGCAGAATTCGCCGCAGCGGGCGCCCCTGGGCCTGTATGCGGAACAATTGTCTGGCACGGCCTTCACGGCGCCGCGCGCGCAGAACCGGCGCTCGTGGCTGTACCGCATCCGTCCCGCCAGCCAGCATCCGCCATTTACCCTGCTGGCGAACACGCGCATCGTCAGCGATTTTCACGCCATGCCGCCCACGCCTCCGAACCAGCTGCGCTGGGACCCCTTGCCGCTGCCCGACGGCGCCACGCCGGTGGACTTCATCGACGGCTGGCAAACGATGGCGGGAAACGGCAGCGCCGAAGCGATGAGCGGCTGCGCCATCCACGTGTATGCGGCCAACCGCTCCATGCAGCGCTTCTTTTACTCGGCCGACGGCGAATTGCTGGTCGTGCCGCAGGAAGGGCGGCTGGCGATCGCCACGGAACTGGGCTTGATCGAGCTGGAACCGCAGGAAATCGCCGTCATTCCTCGCGGCGTGCGCTTTCGCGTGACCCTGCCGGATGGCCAGGCGCGCGGCTATGTGTGCGAAAACTTCGGCACGGCTTTCCGTTTGCCTGACATGGGACCCATCGGCTCGAACGGTCTGGCCAACAGCCGCGATTTCCTCACGCCGCACGCGGCTTACGAGGATATCGAGGGCGATTGCGAACTGCTGGCCAAGTTCGGCGGCCATCTGTGGCGCACGACCCTCGACCATTCACCGCTGGACGTGGTGGCCTGGCACGGCAATTACGCGCCGTACAAATACGATTTGCGCCGCTTTAATGTCATCGGCTCGATCAGCTACGACCATCCGGACCCGTCGATCTTCCTCGTGCTGCAGGCACCGAGCGAAAATCCGCTGTTCGGCGCCATCGACTTCGCCATCTTCCCGCCCCGCTGGCTGGCCGCCGAGCACACGTTCCGCCCGCCCTGGTTCCACCGCAACGTGGCCAGCGAATTCATGGGACTGATCCACGGCGTGTACGACGCCAAGGCGGCCGGCTTCGTGCCGGGCGGCGCCAGCCTGCACAACTGCATGTCCGGCCACGGCCCCGATGCGCAGACGTTCGAGAAGGCCTCGCACGGCGACACGTCCGCGCCCGCGAAAGTGGCCGACACCATGGCTTTCATGTTCGAGACGCGCACCATCCTCAAGCCCACGCCGTTCGCGCTGGATGGTGGCCTGCTGCAAAACGACTATTTCGCATGCTGGCAAGGCTTGCGCAAGCATTTTGATCCCGATCAAGCCTAGTCTAGCCTTGGTCAGGCGGCCCGCGCCCGCCCCAGCGTATGCGGGTTGGCGGGCCGCGCCAGTCCCAGGTGGCCGCGCAGGGTGCTGGCCGCATACTCGGTGCGGAACAGGCCACGCCGCTGCAGTTCCGGCACCACCAGGCGCGTAAAGTCCTCGAAGCCTTGCGGCAGCAGGGGCGGCACGACGTTGAAGCCGTCCGCGCCCCGTTCCACGAACCACTGCTCCATCACGTCGGCCACCGTCTTGACGGAGCCGATCGCTTGCAGGTGGCCGCGCGCCACGCGAAAGCGCAGCACCAGCTGGCGCAAGGTCAGGTGCTCGCGGCGGGCCAGCTCCAGCTGCTGTTGAAAACGCCCCTTGCCATTGTCGCCCGCCTCGTAGGGCAGGTCGGGCAGGGGGCCGTCGAGCGGATAGCCGGACAAGTCGAAGCCGCCAAATTCCAGGTTGCTGAAGTCGACCAGGTCCTGCAGCTCGCCGAACTGGTCCTGCGCCTGCTGATCCGACTCCGCCACCACGACGGACAGGCCCGGCGTGACTTTCAATTGATCTTCGGCGCGGCCATATTTCGCCATGCGCCCTTTCACGTCCGTGTAATACGCCTGCGCCACTGGCAGCGAGGTGGCGGAGCAGTACACCATCTCGGCCAGCCGCGCGGCAAATTCGCGGCCCGTCTCGGAATTGCCCGCCTGGACCAGCACGGGGTGGCCCTGCACGGGGCGGGGCAAGTCCAGCAAGCCTTGCGAGGCGAAATACTCGCCCTGGAAATCGAGCGCATGGCCGGCTGCCGGCTGGTAGAACCGGCCGCCGGCGCGGTCTGGCCGGTCGAAGGCGTCGTCGTCCCAGCTGTCCCACAGGGCCTTGGACAGGGCGACGAATTCATCGGCGCGCGCATAGCGCTGCGCGTGGCTGCGCGGCGCATCGATGCCGAAATTGCGCGCCGTATGCTCGGCGAACGAGGAAACGACGTTCCAGCCCGCGCGCCCGCCGCTCAGGTGGTCGAGCGAACTGAATTTGCGCGCCACGTGATACGGGTGCTCGTAATTCGTGTTGACGGTGGCGATCAGGCCGATGTGGCGGGTGACTGCGGCAATGGCCGACAGCAGGGTAAATGGCTCGAACGGCAGGCCGATGGCGGCGCGGCCCGTGTCGGGCATGACGTCGCCCGAGCGGCCGATGAAGTCGGCGATGAAAAAGCTGTCGAACCTGGCCGCCTCGGCCAGCCTGGCGGCGCGCAGCCACCAGGCCAGGTCGGGCCGTCCGCTGGCGCTGGCGGACGGATGGCGCCAGGCGGCCGGATGGTGGCCGTGGCGCTGCAAAAAAACGTTCAGGACGAGCTGGCGTGCTGGCATGGGGGAAGCTCCGTGGTGGGTTGGCAACATGATCTGCGTCAATGCTGATGCAAGCTTCGGGCCAGCATTGGACTGGCGTCCGCATATGCAAAATCCGGATAAGCTAGCGCGGCACCATTCGTTCACGCCTGGAGATGGCGCGCGGTATAGTCGCCCCATGGAACTCTTAGCCCACAATTTCAGCAGTGATTTCGCGCGCAGCGCCCACCTCGCCCGCGGCGCGGGCGCTGACGGCGACAGCGAGGCGCTGGTCGCCTTCCGCGACCCGCAGCAAATGAGCTTGCTGGTGCGCGCCACGGCCTTTGTTTTTGCCGATCCCCGTTCGCGCCAGCTGCACGAGCTGATCGAGCGCATCGCCCCCAGCGAGGCGACGGTGCTGATCACGGGCGAAACGGGGACGGGAAAAGAGCTGATTGCGCGCCACGTGCACGGCTTGAGCGGGCGCGCCGAGCAGACTTTCGTGGCGATCAACTGCGGCGCGTTTTCCGAAACCCTGGTCGAGAGCGAACTGTTTGGCTATGAAAAAGGCGCATTTACGGGCGCGCAGCAGGGCAAGCCTGGCTGGTTCGAGACGGCCAGCGGCGGCACCCTGTTCCTCGACGAGATCGGCGATTTGCCGCTGGCGATGCAGGTCAAGCTGCTGCGCGTGCTGCAGGAGCGCGAAGTGGTGCGCCTGGGCGCGCGGCGCGCCATCCCCATCGACGTGCGCCTGATCGCCGCCACCAACGTGGACCTGGCCGAAGCCGTGCGGGCCGGGCGCTTCCGCGAAGACCTGTATTACCGGCTGCAGGTGATCGGCCTGCCGCTGCGCCCCCTGCGTGAGCGCCCGGGCGACATCATGCCGCTGACGCGCCACTTCATGGCCATCTATGCGCAGCGCCTGCACCTGGGCGAGGTGGAACTGGACCTTGATGCGCAAGAGGCCTTGCTGGCCTATCCATGGCCGGGCAATATCCGCGAACTGGAAAACGTCATCCACCGCGCGCTGCTCGTGTGCCGCAGCGGCGTCGTGCGCGCCGAGGACCTGAGTTTGTCTGGCTGGCACCGCGCTCCGGCGCCCGCGTCCGCCCCTGTGCCCGTGCCGGACGCGTGGGCCGGCGGCGCCGACATCGCCTACGCGGCCCACGGCGCAGCGGGCCAGGACGATTTGCTGGCCGCCGAGCGCTTTGCCCGCGCCTGGCAAGCCTTGCTCGACTCGGGCGAGGCCGTGGAATTCGAAGCGATGCAGCAGGAACTGGTGCGCGCCGCGTGGGAGCGCAATGAACGCAACCAGGTGCGCACGGCGAAACACCTGAACCTGAGCCGCAACATCCTGCGCACCTTTTTGAAAAAGGCGGGCGCCATCGACTAATCGTGCATCTTCAATCCTGAAGCCGGACCCGCAGCAATGCGGCGCCGGCTTTTTTCATGGCTGCTGCGCGCGCAGCACATTGCTGCCGTGGGCGCAGCCGATTGCTGCGCAAGCAGCAGCTTCGGGCGTCGCTGGCTCTCCGGCGCCTGGCATGTTTTCTGCGAGGAGGGAAGGGCAGGCCGCCGCACCAATGTGCGGCGGTGTTTTCTTCGACCCACGACAGGAGTCCATGCATGACCATCGAATTCATCTGGCAATTGCCCACCAGCGGCGACGGCCGTTATGCGGCGCCCGGCATCACGCGCCGGGGCGAACGGGCCGCTGGCGTGCCCAGTCCCCTGCAGGCGGGCGTGAGCGACCCGCGCGGCGCGCGTCCGCCCTTCAATTACTTCGACTACCTGCACCAGATCGCCCGCGCGGCCGACCTTTCCGGCTTTGACGGCATCCAGATACGCCACGATACGCAGGGCGATGAAAGCTGGATCGTCGCCGGCTACCTGGCCCGCAGCACGCGCCACCTGAAGCTGATCGCCGAATTCGACGCGGCCTGGGGTTCGGCCGTGTACGCGGCAAAGAACGCCGTCAGCTTCCAGCGCTTCACGGGCGGGCGCTTCGCCTGGCAGATCGGGCACGGCGGCGATGCGGCCGCGCGCCGGCGCCAGGGCGATGCGGCGCCCGACGCCGATATTCTGCCCCGCATCGATGAATTCATCACGGTGGCGCGCGGCGTGCAAAGTACGTCGCCGTTCAGCTTCAAGGGCAGGTTCTTCGAAGTGCAGGATGGCGGCTTCAAGGGCCCGCTGGCGAACCACCCCGTCAATGGCATCTACCTGACGGGCGACTCGCCCGAGGCGCTGGCCCTGTCGGCGCGCCAGGCCGACGTGCACGTCTTCGATGCGGCGCCCGTGGCGGACTTGCAGCCTTCCATCGGCAGCCTGCAGACGCAGGCGCGCCAGCTGGGCCGTGCCGTGGCGGCGGGTTTGCGCATCGACGTGCTGGCCCGTGAAACGTTCGACGAAGCCTTGCGCGACGCGCGCCGTTACCGCAGCGGCGCCGGGCTGCCTGACGATGCGCCCTTCGATGACCGTGCCGCCGCCTTCTGGCCCGGATTTGCGCAAGCGCAAACGGGCGCCCACGGGGCCCTGGTGGGCAGTTATGCGCAGGTCAGCGCCGCGCTGCAAGCGTACGCGCAGGCGGGCGTGTCGAGCTTCGTGCTGGCGGCCATCCCCCATTTCGAGGAAGCCTACCGCATCGGCGAACACGTATTGCCAGCCTTGCGGGCATCGTTGACGGCATCCGCGCTGCAAGCGGCTTGAATCCACATTATTTGAAGGAGTACCCCTGATGGCAATCGATTTTTTCTGGCGCATCCCCACGCATGGCGAACCGAGTTCGCACCGCGCCCGCACGCCGTTTCGCGGCGACTGGTTCCCCGGCAATGACAACCTGCGCCAGGCCGGCCTCGGTGGCGGCGGCGCCGACGGTTTTACGTATATCGACTACCTGGCGGAAATCGCCCGCGCGGCCGAACTATCGGGCTTCCAGGGCGGCCTGATCCCGTCGTTTCCCATGACGGATGAACCATGGGCCATTTCCGCGCTGCTGGCGCGCGAAACGCGCACCTTCCGCTTCATGATCCCGTTCCAGCCCGGCTTTCTGAACCCCGTGGTGGCCGCGCGCATGACGGCCAGCCTGCAGCGGGCCACGGGCGGGCGCGCCCTGTACAACGTGATCACGGGCGGTGGCGGCCCGGCGCAGCTGTGGTGGGGCGATGCGGCCGGCCACGACGACCGCTACACGCGCACGACGGAATTTCTCGACGTGGTGCGCGGCGTGTGGCGCGGCGGGCCGTTTTCCTACCAGGGCAAGTTCTACCAGGTGGAAGACGCGGGCCTGGCCACGCCCCTGTCGGAGCAGGACTTCCCCGAGATTTACTTTTCCGGCTCGTCCGACGCGGCCCTCGGTTCCGCCTCGAAGCACGCCGATTACTACCTGACGTGGCTGGAACCGTTCGAGCAGCTGCGCGAAAAATTCGCCCGCGTGCATGAAAAGACGGCGCTGCTTGGGCGCAAGATCAAGTGCGCCGTGCGCGTCGACATCGTCGCCCGTGCCACGGAAGAAGAGGCGTGGGACGAGGTGCGCAAGGGTTTTGACGCCGTCGATGCCGCTACCCTGCGCCAGTTCCTCGGTGCCGATGGCGGCGATTCCGTGGGCGCGGCGCGCCAGCGCGGCAACCGCCCGGCCACCTTGAACAGCTACAAGGACTTGATCACGGCGCCGAACATCTGGTCCGGCTTCAACCTGCTGCGCGGCGGGCAGACGCAGGGCATCGTCGGCAGCTACCAGCAGGTGGCCGAACGCCTCGATGAACTGGTGCAGCTGGGCGCCGACGCCTTCATCCTGGCCAGCACGCCGCACCTGGAAGAAGCGTACCGCGTGGGCGAGGAAGTGCTGCCCCTCGTGCGCGGCCACACGGCCGCCTTGCTGCGCGCCGCTTAAGCGTCTCTCACCTGTTGCCGCGACAGCAGCGCCACCGCCTGCTGTCGCGCAGGCAGCACGCGGCACCGGCGCTGCTGCCAAATCAACAGCGCTATCATCACGATAGTCTTCCTTTGAAATCAAACACTTAAGTTCTGTTTTGCTGCGCTGCGGCAGCGGGCATGCGCCTTGCAATACTGGTCATCACCATCTCGCGTTTTGACTTTACTCAAGGATAATCACCCATGCGCCGTTCGACTGCTCCCGCCGACTCTTCCCCATTTCCTTTCCACCTGACGCCAGTGCGCCGCGCGCTGCGCTCGGCCTTCGCCATCGGCGGCCTGATGCTCGCCCCAGGTCTGGCCCATGCGGAAACGCCTGGCGCCGATGTCATTGCCGCGGCCGACGCGAATGGCGCCGGCGAGGGCGCCTCGCTGCAATCGGTGACGGTGACGGCGCAAAAGCGCGAGGAATCGGCACAGAAGGTGCCCAGCGCGATCACGGTGTTAGGCGGCAAGGAGCTGCTCGACACGGGTATCGGCCGCTCGGCCAGCGAAGTCCTCAATTACGTGCCGAACGCCTCGGCCGGCACGCAGCAGCACGGCCGCCCGCGCTGGTGGATACGCGGCGTGGGTGCGGGCCAGCAGCAGGTGGACTTTCCGAATCCCGTCGGCTTCTACCTCGATGACGTCTACATCAGCAATTCCAGCGCCACGGGCTTTCCCCTGTTCGACCTGGACCGGGTGGAAGTGCTGCGCGGCCCGCAAGGCACCCTATGGGGCAAGAACACGACGGGCGGCGCCATCAACGTGATCTCGCGCAAACCCTCGTTCAAATCCAGCGGCTACGCCAAGCTCGACTACGGCAGCTACGACACCACCGTGGCCGAAGGCGCCATCGGCGGCGCGCTGGTCGACGAGGTGCTGGCGGGGCGGCTGTCCTTCCATACGGAGCAGCAGGACAGGGGCCGCTTCCACAACCAGTTTACGGGCGAGCGCGATGGAAAGCTCAAGGACAGCGCCATCCGCGGCCAGCTCAAGGCCCTGATTGGGCGCGACCTGACGGCGAACCTGAACCTGCATTACCGCGATTACACGACCAAGGGCGCCACCACGACCGTGGCCAGCTACGGCGCCAATGGCGTGTACCGCAACGGCTACATCCCCAGCACCAATCCCGACGACGTCAGCACGAACGCGCCCGCCGACAGCGACGTGAAACAGGGCGGCGCCCAGCTGAACCTCGAATATGCGCTGGGCGAACTGACCCTCACTTCCATCACGGGCTATGAAAATTTCAGGAACGAAGCGACGGGCGACAGCGACAACACGCCGCTGGAAGTGGGCCGCAGCCGCTCGAAGGCCAGCAGCCGGCAAGTGTCGCAGGAGCTGCGCCTGACGTCGCCGCAGAACGGCGCCGTGAGCTGGGTGGCGGGTCTGTTCTACTTCAATGAAAAGATCGATGCCGATTCGGCCGGCGCGCGCCTGCCCAACGGCACGGTGCCGGCGCTGGCGGGCAGCACCCAGCCCGTTGGCTACAACCGCACCATCTACCAGCACAAGGCGCGCAGCGCGGCCATCTTCGGCAGCACGACCGTCAACTTCAGCGAGCAGCTGCTGTCCACGTTTGGCTTGCGCTGGACCACGGAAACCAAGGACCTCGACTTGCAGCGCGTGCAGGCCGCATCGAACACGGTGACGTTCGGCGACGCGGCCAGCTGGTGGAACACGGTCCGGGGCGGCAATTACACGGCCGCTTCGGTGGCCAACAATAACTTCACGTCGAATCCATCGACCACGTGGAACGCGCTGACGTATGACGTGACGCCCGAATACCGCTTCAGCCGCACCCTGCGCGGCTACCTGAAGTACGCGCACGGCATCAAGTCGGGCGGCTACAACACCAGCGCCACGGACGTGCGGGCATTGAACACGGTCAAGCCGGAAACCTTGAACTCGTTCGAGGCGGGCATCAAGTCGGAATGGCTGGACGGGCGCCTGAACTTCAACGCCAACGTTTTTCACTATGATTACAAGAACGTGCAGGTGAATATCACGGGCGTGTACAACGGCGACCCCACGCAAAGCGTCAATTACCTGCAGAACGTGCGCAAGGCCCACGTCAACGGTGCGGAATTCGAGATCGAGGCGCAGCCGACGGACAACCTGCACGTCAACGCCAACCTGGGCCTGCTGCGCACGGAATTCGACGATTTCGCCATCCAGAACAATGGCGGCGACCGCTCCGGCAACGAATTCGTGCGCTCGCCCCACGTGACGGCCCTGCTGGCGGCCGACTACCGCTACCCGCTGGGCAATGGCGCGCAGCTGGTCTTCAGCGGCGACGTGCGCTACACGTCGAAGCAGTACTACTATGTCGACCCGCAAAATGCCGCGCGCGACCTGCTGAACCAGGGCGGCTTCGCGCTGGCCAATGCGCGCCTGTCGTACGTGCTCCCGGGCGGCAAGCAGCGCATCACGGCGTATGCGAACAACCTGGCCGACAAGGTCTACCGCAACCACACGCTTACCAGCTTCGTGCCCGGCGCCGTCAACGGCGACACGCTGATCATCGGCCAGGGCCGCACGGTGGGCGCGTCGTACACGCTGCAGTTCTGACCGCGCAGGGCAGGGGCAGGGGCGATATGCTATAGTCGCCGGGCATGGCTGTCGCACCCGCTGCGCTGGCCATGCAACGTTCTCAGGGCGGGGTGCGATTCCCCACCGGCGGTAATGGCATGCGTGCCTAGCCCGCGAGCGCTTGCCGGCACGGTCTTCGGGCCATGACGGCAAGGTCAGCAGACCTGGTGTGATTCCGGGGCCGACGGTATAGTCCGGATAAAGAGAGAGCGGGATGGCATCATTGTGTCGACGCCGGCATCCGCCCGGCGCATGGACGGCCTCGCCGTCGGTGCGTCTGCGCGCGTGCCTGCATGCGCAGTTGGGCGTGGCTTTCATGCGCCCGTCATATCCCCTTCGATCCGATGCCCTGTTTTTATCATTCTTGAAAACAGGAGTCTTTTATATGTCACAAGCATCACACGCAACACCAGCCAAACGCATCGCCTTCATCCAGGCGGGCTGGCACCGCGACATCGTCGCGCAATGCAGGCTGTCGTTTATCGCGGAAATGGCCGCGCTGGGCTTCGCCGAGAGCGATATCGACGTCATCGACGTCGCCGGCGCCTTTGAAATCCCCCTGCATGCGCAAGTGCTGGCCAAAAGCGGCCGGTACGCGGCGATTGCCGCTTCCGCCCTGGTGGTGGACGGCGGCATCTACCGCCATGATTTCGTCGCCGATGCCGTCATTTCCGGCATGATGCAGGTACAACTGGCGACGGGTGTGCCCGTGCTGTCGGCCGTGCTGACCCCGCACCACTTCCATGCGGGCCACGAGCACCAGGCATTCTACTTCCAGCACTTCAAGGTCAAGGGCGTGGAACTGGCGACGGCCTGCGCCGCCACCATCCATTCGCTGCAGCGGCTGGCGCAACCGGCCAGCGCGCCGCAGGCGGCGCTGGCAGCCTAGCAGCCGGCCTGCCGTGAATCGATAGTGCCCGTGGGGCCAGCACATGTTGCCATGTGCTGGCCCCATTTCCTTATGCCGCCTGCCGCAGCAGCGCGTCGAGCCTGCGCTGCGCCTCTTCCAATGGCCGGCGGTCGATCCAGCTGTCGATATCGACGTCGCGGTCGAGAAAACCGTGCTGCAATTGAAAATCCTTCTGCTGGCGGAACAGCGCTACCTTGTCGTCGGACAGGTCGGGCGCCAGCGTCAGGTGAAAACCGTCGCGGTAGGCTTCGGCCACGGCGTCGGCGCCGGCCCGCGTCTCGCCCTGCAGGATGGCCAGCACATCTTCTTTGTGGCTGCGCGCCCAGTGCGCGGCGCGCAAGGTCTGCGTCAAAAAGCGCACGACCAGCTCGAAATGCTGTTCCAGCATGGATGCATGCACGGTGATCGGGCGCGGCGTGCCGTTGTTGACGCGGAAGCGCCGGTCGGGCAGGGCGTCGATGTCGATGCCCACTTCCAGCCCCGCCGCGCGCGCCGCCTCGGCCGCCGCCGCGCCTTTCACGTAGACGGCGTCGACTTCGCCGCGCAAGAGCGGCGCGATGCCTTGCCACAGGCCCGCGCCCAGATTGGCCGATGCCTGGGCGTCGCCCCCCACTTCCACCAGATGCACATCATCGAGCGTGAGGCCGGCCGACGCCAGCACGCCCTTGTAGCCGGCCAGGCTCATGCCGCGCGCGATGCTGCGCCCGCGCCGGTTCTCGCGCAAGTCCTCGGCGCGGAACACGGGCAGCGCCAGGCGCTTGCCCTGCAGCTGCGCGGCCGTGGCGATGCCGGAACCCGGGCGCACGAGGATGGCTTGCCATTCGTCGATCCAGGTCAGGCCGATCAGGCGCGTGGGCGCCCCTTGCGCGCGCGCGGGCAGGGCCAGCAGGTTGCCGCCTTCGCGCACGAGCGTGGACAGACCATGGTCGTAGTGGTGGCGCGCCAGCTCGCCGCCCACTTCCTGCAGCGTCTTCAAGGCGATGCCGTCGCGGGCGAATTCCTCGTCCAGCCAGCCAAGCTTGTAGGCCAGGCCCGTGGCCGTGGGCACGGGGCAGCGGGTGAACCAGACGGTATCGACGGCGGGGGCGGTTGCGGTAGTCATGGGATTCTTTCGTGGTGGGTGGAGCCTGGAAGCGTGCAGGAACCGTGCCCGCGCCGCTTGCTGGCTTGCCGACAGCCGCTGTGCACAACGCTGCTGCCGCGCCAGCAGCCGCTGTTGTGCAGGCAGCAGCGCTCCGCCATTTGTGCGGCCCCAGCGCTGGCACGCGTCTTGCGAAAGTAGACGGTAGACGAAACCCGGTCTCAACATCTTTACCGAATGGAGCATGACATGACGGACGTGGCACAAGCACAAGCACCAGAGCAAGTACAAACCCAGGAGTTGACGGCGGCCGAACTGGCCTTCGTGGAGCAGGTGCGTCGCGATGCGCAGACCGCCTTCGACGGCTTGCGCGAGACGGGCAGCCTGACGGCCAACGGCACGGTGGGCTTTGTCGAGCGCACGCCCGGCGGCGACAAGGTCGTGGTGGTCAACGACCCGGGCCCGTTCCGCCGCGGCCAGCCTCTGAAGGCGGCCGTGCTGGCGCTGGACGGCACGGTGCTGCTCGGCGACGCGAACAACGGCGGCGCACGCTATTTGAAGCTGTTCCGCGAGCGGCCCGAGGTCACGTCGATCTCGCACGTGCACTCGCCGTCCTTGGGCGCGTGGGCGCAGACGCACCGCACCCTGCCGATCCGCTACGTGCCCGTGCAGCGCTTCCAGCTGATCCGCGAAATCCCCATCTATATCGACCGCCGCCAGCCGGAAGTCGATTTCATCCTCGGCGAAATCGCCCGCAATACGCATGCCACGGCCATCCTGGAAGCGAATGGCGGCGCCACCGTGTGGGGCAAGCAGGGCTTGCTGAAGCTGGCCGAATTCATCCTGCTGCTGGAAGAGGGCGCAAAAATCCAGATCGCGGCCGAAGCGATCGGCGGTTCGCGCGACTTCGGCCCGGGCGTACTGCTGCAGCAATGGAAGATGAGCAAGCTGATCGACACGGCGCGCGCGCTGTCGCTCCTGCCTGCCACCGACCTGGTCAACACCTGACCAAACCTGCTGCGCGTCGCGCCTTGCGGCCTGTGATGCTCGCTGTGCATGTGCACAGCTGCGCTTCTCGGCCACAAATCGCTGCCGCTCGCGACGGTTTTGTCAGGTGTCGTTGTGTAAAAAATATTTAATTAAGAACAGGCCCCAGATGTCATTGAAATTCTTACGTTTGCGCTGGCGCAAAGTATTCGCTGCCGCCGTGGCGGCCAGCCTGCTGGCGCCAGCCATCGCGGCGGCCGCCGATCCGCTGCCGGCCGCCGTGCGCATCGCCGTCGTGGCGCGCACGGCACCGTCCGGCAAGACCGTGTTTGCCGGTTCTGCCGCCCAGGTGGCCGCGCAAGGCTGGCTGGCGGCCGAACTGGGCAAGCTGGGCGTGAAGCTGGAATGGGTGCCCGTCACCACCAATTCCGTGGCGACGCAAGTCAACGAGGCGTTTGCCAACCACTCGATCGACCTGGCCCAGTATGGCGACCTGCCATCGATCATCGCCAATGCCTCGGGCTTGCAGACGCGGCTGATTTTGCCTGGCGGCAGCTTCAGCAACACCTACCTGGTGGTGCCGAACGGCTCCACGGCGAAGTCGATCAAGGAGCTGAAGGGCAAGAAGATCGCCCTGCACCGGGGGCGGCCATGGGAATACCCGTTCGCGCGCCTGCTCGAAGCGAATGGCATGACCTTGCGCGACGTCAAGATCCTCAACCTGAACCCGCAGGCGGGCGCGGCGGCCGTGGCGACGGGCGGCGCGGATGCCTTCTTCACCCTCAGCGATGCTTTCCTGCTGGAAGATAAAAAGGTGGGCAAGATCATCTGGTCCAGCAAGGCGCCGCCGCAGGACTGGAAGATGCGCGCCGAACTGTGGGCCGACAGCGGCTTCCTGCAACGCTGGCCGCAACTGGCCCAGCTGGTGGTGACGGCGTATGTGCGCGAGCACCACCGGGCCGCCGGCGCCGGTGGCGAAGACGAGTACGTGCGCACGGAGGCGTCCGCTGGCCAGGTGGAAAGCGTGGTGCGGCGCGAGCTGGCGGGCGACCATACGCCGTGGCAGGCGCGCTGGTCCCCCCTGTTTACGGCCAGCCTGCGCCAGCATTACGTGGGCGGGGCGGCGTATGCGAAGAGCGCGGGGCTGATCGGGCGTCCGCTGCAAGTCGACAGCCTGTTCGCGCCCCAGTTCGTCAACCATGCGCTGACGCAGCTGAAGCTGCAAACCTACTGGTCGCCATGACGGAGCGCGCATGAATACTCTCGTCAACGCCATCGCCTTGCCGCGTGCTCCCGCGCCGGCGCGTGCCGCGCATGGCCCGTGGCTGCAGCGCTTTGTGCGCTCGCGCTGGTCCGTGTGGGCCTCGCCGCTCGCCTTGCTGCTGCTGTGGACGGCCGCCACCACCTTCGAATGGATGCCTGCGCACATCTTGATGTCGCCCTGGCAAGTATTGCTGACGGCGGCGGACCTGGCCGAAAGCGGAGAATTGGGCCAGCACCTGGGCATCAGCCTGTTCCGCCTGCTGGCCGGTTTCGGCCTGGGCGCCAGCGCGGGCCTGGCCTTCGGCGTCGTGCTGGGTTTGTCGCCTGGCTTGCGCAGCTATGTCGATCCCACGTTCAATGTCTTGCGCCAGTTGCCGACCGTCGCCCTGATCCCTTTGTTTATCTTGCTGTTCGGCATAGGCGAGAGTTTCAAGGTGTTTATCGTGGCCAAGGCCAGCTTCTTCATCGTGGCGCTGGCCGTGCATGACGCCATCCGCAACCTGTCGCAGCGCTATTTTGAGGTAGCGCAAGTGTATTGCTTTTCGCGCTGGCAGCGCATCCGCCTGATCGTCCTGCCCGCCATCGTGCCGGCCGCGCTGACGGGCATGCGCATCGCCCTGTCGCGCTCGTGGATGGTGCTGGTGGGTGCGGAATTGCTGGCTGCCGACAGCGGCCTGGGCCAGATGATGGAAATGGGCCGGCAAATGTTCCGCCTCGACGTGGTGATGGTGGGCGTGGTGCTGACGGGCGTGATCGGCTTTGGCCTGGACCGGGCCTGCCATGCGCTGGAGGCAAGATTGATGCGCTGGAAGCGTAATGGGGAGTCCGCATGAGGCAGCGTGTAGTGTTGGTGATCAAGGGCGCGCTGCTGCCGCTGGCCTTGCTGGGCGCCTGGCAATGGGCATCGGGCCAGGGGGCGGCCGCCGCCTACATCTTCGTCTCACTGGGCGATCTGGCGCACAGCCTGCGCGACCTGGTCTTGACGGGCGAGCTGTGGGTGCATCTGCGCGCCAGCCTGGGACGCACGCTGGCCGGACTGTTGCTGGGCGGCAGCGCCGGCATCGTCACGGGCGCGCTGATGGCGCAGTCGCCGCTGGCGGACCGCCTCATCGGCCCGCTGTTCCACAGCATCCGTCAGGTCCCCCTGTTGGGCCTGATTCCACTGCTGGGCTTGTGGGTGGGCAATGGCGACGGCGCCAAGCTGCTGGTGATCGCCATCGCCGCCTTTTATCCTACCGTGCTCAACACGTATGCGGGCATGCGCCAGGTGGAGGGGCGCTTGCGCGAGGTGGGACAGGTGCTGACCCTGACGCGCTGGCAGACCTTGCGTCAGATTCTGTTGCCAGGCGCCATGCCGGCCATCGTCACCGGTGTCACGCATGCGCTGGCGTTCGCCTGGCTGGCGTGCCTGGGCGGCGAACTGCTGTTTGCGGCCGGTCCCGGCATGGGTTCCTTGCTGCTCAATGGCGAAGTGTCGGGCCGCATGGACGTTGTCCTGCTGGCCGTGCTGGTGATCGCCTTGCTGGCGCAAACGATGAACGTGGCGTTTGCGCGGCTCGCGCGTCTGCTGGTGAAGGGGCGCAGCAGTGAGTAAATCCCTGCCATTCCAGCCAGACGCGGCCGTCAGTGCCCGCGAAGGGGAGTTGCGCGCCTTCCTGCTGCGCTTTATCGGCCTGACCTTGCTGTCGGGCGTGACCATCGGCATGAACAAGGTGCTGGCCACCTTGCTGGGCTTGCATTTGCACGTGAGCAATTTCCAGCTGGCCGCGATCAGCAGCGCGGAAACCCTGGCCATGGCGTTGGGCACCATTCCTGCCGGCTATATCTTGTCGCGCGGCAATCCGAAGCACCTGTACGCGGGCGTGAGCCTGAGCCTGGCGCTGGCCTTTTGCGTGCTGCCGTGGCTGCCCGGCTGGCAATGGGTGGCCCTGCTGATGTTTCTCGTGGGACTGTGCATCTCGCTGCGCATCGTGGCCATGAGCACGGTGTTTCTCGTGCGCCTGCCGGAACTGGGGCAGGGCAAGGCGGGCTGGTACAAGGGCACATTAATCCTCGGCATGCAGTTCCTGGGGCCCCTGTGCGGCAATTACCTGATCGCGCAGCTGGGCTTGAAGGCGGGCTTCCTGATTTCCGCCCTGATGTTCGCCATCCTGGCCGTGCTGGGCTGGCAAGTGTTGCCTGACAATACGGCGCCCCGCAAGCAGGCGGGACAGGGTGCGCTGCCCGGTGCGGCCAGCCTGCGCGAACTGCTGCGCCTGCCCATCGTGCGCGTGACTTACCTGTTTGAAATCCTTGCCAGCTTCACGGCATCCAGCGTGGGCGTGTTTTCCATCCTGCTGGCCATCCGCGTGCTGCACTGGCCTGCGCACCACTCCGTCTGGCTGATGGCCGTGCAGGGACTCAGCTGCGTGCTGGTGCTGCTGTTCCTGGGGCGTTTCGTGCTGGCCAGCCGTTACCGCGAGCAACTGTATGGCGGCGCCCACCTGGCCATCATGGCGGCCTTGCTGATCCTGGGGCTGTGGCCGTCCAGCATCGCCTACCTGGCCGCCTCCGTGCTGCTGGGCCTGGGCCTGGGCGTGAATAACCTCGTCAATACGGACAACATCGCCCGCGCACCCGTCGACAAGGCCCGCGTTTCCGCCCATCTGACCCTGTTCGGCATGGTGGGCGGCACGGCTGGCGCGCTGGCGGCCGGCCACCTGGCCGACGTGACGGGCTTGCGCAATGTATTCCTGATCTGGCTGTTTCCCTGGCTGGCCGCCTGGCTCTGTTTCCACGGCATCCGCTGGCTGCGCCGGGCGCCTCCGGCCGCCATTCCTTCCCTCGCCCCCACCGTAGAGAGCGCACCATGAATGATTTTGTTTCCCCCTCGACCTTGCTGCCGCAGCGGCAGCACCTGAACGGCGGCTTGCAAGTGCAGCACGTGAGCAAGTCGTTTGCGCTGAAAGGCGCGCCGCTGCTGGTGCTCGACGATATTTCCCTGACGATCGCCCCCGGCGAATTCGTCGCCATCGTGGGCGCGTCCGGTTGCGGAAAATCCACCCTGCTGCGCCTGCTGGCGGGTCTCGATACGGAGTACACGGGCTTGCTTCTGCACGATGGCGTGCCGATCCGTGGCACGGACTTGCGCCGGGGCCTCGTGTTCCAGGACCACCGTTTGTTTCCGTGGCTGACGGTGCAGCAGAACGTGGCCGTGGCCTTCAGCAATACCCGTGTGCCGCAGGCCGAGCGCGACGCCCGCGTGGCGGCGGAAATCGCGCGCGTGGGCCTCGACGGCTATGCGGATGCCTATCCGCATCAATTATCGGGCGGCATGTCGCAACGGGCGGCGATTGCCCGCGCCCTGGTCGGGCGGCCCGACGTGCTGCTGCTGGACGAGCCGCTCGGTGCGCTCGACGCGCTGACCCGCTTGCGTTTGCAGCAGGAATTGCGCCGCCTGTGGCAGGACGAGGGCATCACCATGGTGATGGTCACGCATGACATCGATGAAGCCGTCTACCTGGCTGACCGCATCGTCGTGCTCGATGCGCGGCCGGGCAAGGTGCGCCGGGTGCAGGACGTGCTGCTGGCCCACCCGCGCCAGCGCGGTTCGGCCGGCTTTGTCGCCATCCGCGACGGCTTGCATGCGGATTTCAGCGACCTCGACGATGCGCACGCGCCCGTGGCGCAGGAAGTGGATCCCAGCATCTTGTGGGATGGCAATGAATGGGCGCGCAGGATGGCGCTGTAGTTTTTTTGATATCCATCAACCTGGAGAGACAGCATGAGCAATGAAAGTCAGGCAGCAAACCAAGCACTCGACACCCTGTGGTACACGCGCTGCCCCGTCCCGACGGGCCTGGGCATTTCCCTGCAGCAAGGCTGGCTGGAAGAAGCCTTGCGCGCCGACGGTACCAGCTTGCGCTCCTTGCGCGAGTCGGAGCAGGAAGCCGTGCGCGAATCGCATTTCGACCATACCCTGCAGAACTCCGTGCGCCACGGCGGCAATATTCCCGCCCTGTGGGCGCGCGCGGCGGGACGCGACACGCGCGTGATCGGCCTGTCGTGGTCGGACGAGACGCAGCTGATATTGACCCTGCCCGACAGCGGCATTCAGACGGTGCGCGACTTGAAGGGCCGGCGCTTCGGCTTGCCCCTGTGGGCCAGGGCGCAGATCGACTTTGCGCGCGCGCAAGCCTTGCGGGGGCTGGAAAATGCGCTCAGCCTGGAAGGGCTGGCCGTGTCCGACGTGGAACTGGTCGATTATGTGATCCAGGCGGGCCAGAGCGAGACGGCGCCGGAGCGGGGCGCGGCAACGAATCTGTTCAGCGGCGCGCGGCGCGGCGGGCAAAGCCCTGAGCTGCTGGGCTTGCTGCGGCGCGAGGTGGATGCCATTTTCCTGAAAGGTGCTTCGGCCGCCCAGCTGGCCCAGCAGTTCGGCTTGCACACGGTGATCGACACGGGCAGCCACCCGGAACCGTTGATCCGCGCCAACAACGGCACGCCGCGCACCCTGAGCGTCGATGCGCACCTGCTCGACCACCATTTTGCTTCCGCCGTGACCCTGGTGCAGCAGGTGCTGCGGGCCGAAGCGTGGGCACGCGGTCACGCGGACGAGACGCGGCGCTTCCTGGCGCGCGAATCGAATGCCAGCGAGCACTGGGTGCAAGTGGCCTATGGCAAGGATGCCCATCTGCGCCTGGACACGGATCTGGCGGAAACGTCGGTCGCCGGCTTGCAGGATTTCAGCGACTTTTTGTTCCGCTGGAACTTCCTGCCCAGCAAGGTCGACGTGCGCGCCTGGATCGATCCCCGTCCTTTCGACGCGGCGTTGGCGCAGACGCGCCGCGCGGCCTGAGCGGGAAGCACGTCAACGGTGGCCATGTTCGATGATGAGGAGAATGCGATGCGGCGACGCACGGTGATGGGCGGGCTGGCCTTGCTGCCCCTGGCGGGAAAGGCGGCCTCGGCGGCGAAAGCGGCGGGGGCGCCGCCGGCGGCCCTGCGCATCGCCTCGACGGGCTTTGCGGAAAACGGCAAGGCGGAACTGGGCGGTATCGCTTACCGCGTGCAGCAGGAAGGCTGGCTGGCCCGCGAACTCAAGCTGCGCGGCGTGCGGCTGGAATGGCTGCCCGTCACGGGCGACACGGGCGCGACCATGAACGAGGCGTTCGCCAGCGGGCGCATCGACATGGCCGCGTATGGCGACCTGCCGTCCGTCATACTCAACGCGGGCGGCGTGCGCACGCAGGTGATCGTGCCGGCGGGGCGGGGCACGGACCAGTTCTTGCTGGTACCCACCGCCTCGCGCGCCACGTCCCTGGCCGACCTGAAAGGCAAGCGCATCAGCGTGCACCGGGGCCGGCCGTGGGAACTGGGCTTGCGCCAGCTGATCGCCGACCAGCGCATGTCGCCCACGGATTTTCGTTTGATTAACATGGACCTCAAACCGGGCACGGCCGCGCTGGCCACGGGCGCCGTCGACGCCTTGTTCATGATCAATGGCTATCCGCTGGAAGACAAGGGCATCGGCCGCATCATCTGGTCCAGCAAGGGCTTGCCGGAGAGAAAAATGCGCGCGGAACTGTGGGCGCGGCGCGACTTTACGCAAGCCCATCCCGATATCGCCGAACTGGTGGCCACGGCCTGGCTGCGGGCCCAGCATTGGGCGGCGCTCGATGGCAACCGCGAGGCGATCATCAAGGATGGCACGCGCAATGGCACACCGGACAGCGTGGTGCGGCGCAGCTATGACGATCCGGGCCTGCAGTGGAAGGAGCGCTGGTCGCCCCTGTACGACGACGCCGTGTACCGCCATTACCGCCGGGTACTGGCGTTTGCGCAGGAACAAAAGCTGATCCGTCAGCCGTTGACGGCGGAAGAGTTGCTGGAACCGCGCTTCGTGGCGGCCGGCTTGAAAAAGCTGGGCCTGGCCAATTACTGGGAACCGGCCAAGGTGTGATGCTGGAAGTGGGGCGCGTGGCTCAGTGCGGCAGGCACACGCGCCCAGCCACATTGGCCACGCCATCGCCCGCATGCGCGCGCAGTTGCAGCAGCATCAGGGCCATGCCCAGCATCAGTGCTGCGGCGCAGAGTTTCTTGTGCATCGTCGTTCCTGTTTTCACTTCATTGTGAGTTTGCGGCCGTATTATTGCTCAAATTCAGCGTGCGGGATGAGCATTTTGCCAAGCGTGCTCTACAATTATGCATCTTGCGCATCCGCGCCATCTGAATGTAATGCATAGTATGTGAAGGGAATGACAAGCCTGTGACTTCCAAGCCGATCAAGATCGCCGCCACCGTTGTCGTGGCTCTCGCCGCTGGGGCCGGCATTTATAGCTATACCCGACCGGCCGCCACCGCCACGCCGGGCGCCCCGGCTGCCGCGCCGCATTCCGGCGTCGACACGGCCGCCGTGGCCAGCCAGTTCCGCGATTTGCTGGGCAATTTCCGCAAGATCATCGTGTTGCTGGCCGACGAGCAAAGCTTGCCCGAAGGGGCGCGCGACGAAGCCCGTAAAGTGGGGCAGGCCCTGTTCCATGAAAACCAGGAACGCATCGCCAAGCTCGATCTTGCGCTGGATCAATTGACGGCGTCCACCAATCCGGGCCGCTTCGAGGCGCTCGACAGTTTATTGACATATATCGAATCCGACCCAGGCCTGTACGACGCCGACCGCCTGGCTTTCCGCGAATTGTTGCAAAGCATGCTGGCCGACGTGGCCAAGGATTCGTCCTTGCCGGCGATCAAGCTGCACAAGCGCATTTCCGAGGATCTGGACGCGCTGGGCGAGATCGAGCGCAATTACGAGAAGGAAATCCGGCAAATCTTCGGCAACCTGGGCCAGCGCGCCATCGAACTCAAGCGCGAACGGTGGGACGATTACGTGGCGCAGCTGAAAAAACTGTACAGCCGCGAACAGATTCTCAAGGAAAACGGCATCGTCGTGCCGTACACGGTGCCGCCGGCCGGTTCCGTGCCGGAAGCCAAGCCCATGCCCAAGAAGGATGAAGCGGAAATCTTCGGCCTGGGCTTGCCGAAGAAAACCATCGTGCTGACCTTCGACGACGGCCCGCACCGCCGCTACACGGAAGAAATCAGCGCCATTCTGAAGCAGTATGGCGTGCCGGCCGTGTTCTTCAACGTGGGCCGCAACCTGGGGTCGCTGGACGCGGAAGGCCATGCCAAGCTGGGCGCGGGCGCGGAAGTGAGCCGCAAGCTGATGAAGGAAGGCTATGCCGTGGGCAACCACAGTTTCAGCCACGCACAGTTGTCGAAGCAGACGGGCGATAAGCTGAAAGGCGAAATCCTCGGCACCGACACTTTATTGAAAGCCATCAGCCCTGAGCGGGCCGCGCTGTTCCGCTTTCCGTATGGCGCGCGCAACAGCGAAGGCATGGCCGCGCTGGCCGATGCGCATCTGAAATCCGTGATGTGGAATATCGATTCGCTGGATTGGGCCGATCCCGTGCCCAGCTCGATCACGAACCGGGTGCTGGCGTCCGTCGACAAGGCGGGGCGCGGCATCGTGCTGTTCCACGACATCCATGAACGCACGGTGAAAGCCTTGCCGGCCGTGCTGGACAAGCTGATCGCCGAAGGCTATCAATTCGCGGGCTGGGATGGCACCAGCTTCCAGGTGGCGAAAAGCTCGGCGCCGGCGCCGGAAAAAGTACCCGTCACCACGGGCTACGCCAATTCATGGGCCGTCGTGATCGGCATCGATGACTACGCGAAATGGCCGAAACTGCAATATGCGGTGCGCGACGCGCAAGGCATCCGCGAGACCCTGATCGAAAAATTCGCGTTTGCGCCCGAGCGCGTCGTGACCCTGAAGAATGGCGAGGCGACGCGCAATAACATCCTGGCCGCCTTCCATGACAAGCTGGCCCATGGCGGCGTGCAAAAGAACGACCGCATCTTCGTCTTCTTCGCCGGCCACGGCGCCACGCGCAAGCTGAGCTCCGGGCGCGACCTCGGCTACATCGTGCCGTTTGATTCCGACCCGGCGCAGTTCGCCACGGATGCGATCCCGATGACGGAAATCCAGAATATCGCGGAGTCCTTGACGGCCAAGCATGCCTTCTTCGTGATGGATGCCTGCTACAGCGGCCTGGGCCTGACGCGCGGCGCCGGTTCCAGTTCCTTCTTGCGCGATAACGCCAAACGCATCGGCCGGCAAATGCTGACGGCCGGCGGCGGCGATCAGCTGGTCGCCGACGGCGGGCCGAACGGCCACTCCGTGTTCACGTGGACCCTGCTGCAGGGCCTGGCGGGCAAGGGGGACCTGAACGGCGACGGCCTGATCACGGCCACGGAACTGGCGGCCTACGTGGCGCCCGCCGTGTCCAGCGTGTCGAACCAGACGCCTGCGTTTGGCAGCCTGCCCGGATCGGAAGGGGGCGATTTCGTCTTCGAATTGCCGGGCGAGACGGAATTCCTCAGCCCGAACACGACGCAGCTGTCGACGGAAGCCATCGCCCTGAACAGCAAGCTCGACGCCAAGCCGCAAGCGGCCAGCGTGACGGTGAAGGATTTGCAGGGCGGCGAACAGAAGATCGTCACGCCGGGCGCCGTACCGACCTCGACGCGCCAGCTGGCGCAGCGGGCCAACGACCGCGGCTTGCAGCTGTACAAGGAGAAACAGTACGCGCAGGCGGAAGCGCAATTTACGGAAGCGCTGAAATTGCGTCCCGACTTCGCGCTGGCGGCCAACAACCTGGGCTTTGTCTTCTACAAGCAGGAAAAATACCGCGAAGCGGCCCGCTGGTTTGAAAACACGGTCAAGATGGACCCGTCGCGCGCCATTGCCTATTTGAACCTGGGCGACGCGTATGCCAAGGCCGGCGATGCCGCGAAGGCGAAAGCGGCCTATAAAACCTATCTGGAACTGGCGCCGACGGCCTCGACGGCGCCGGCCGTGCGGCAAAAGATGGAGAAGCTGTAAGCGTGTCCACCGTCCACGTATTTGCCTGCAGCGGCCGCTTTGCCAGCTGGGAAGCGCTGCAGGCGTTCCTGGCGCCCGCATACACGGACGATGGCGATGCCGTGCCGTCGCCATTCTGCCTGGAAACGGGCCTGACGCGGTATGAGCCGGCCTGCATCGAGAGCGCGCTGCTGGCGTCGCCCGCGCCGCTGGCAGAGCTGCTCGATGGCATGTCGTACGCGGACAGCTGGCTGGCGCAGGCGTGCGCGGACGCGGATGAGCAGGACTTGCTGGCCGATACGGTCGTGTGCGTGTTTGCACCGAATCAACTGGCGCATCCGCAGCGCAGCTCGCTGCACCACGTGGGCAGCTATGTCTGCGACGGCGGCTGAGCCTCATTTCCGCGTTGTTCATGTATGAGCTTGTTGACGCTGGCCAGCAGGCTGGTGCCCGAGGTGGTGATGAAACGGGCACCCGCCGCCTGCGCTTCCGTGCCATAGCTTGCCAACGTATCCTTGTTGCAATAGACGATGATCGGTAATGCGGGCTGCGCCTGCCGCACTTCGCGCACCGTGCGCACGCCCGCATCCTTGACCCGGCGGCCGTTTTCCACCCTGGCCATGTCCGTGATGAATAGCGCGTAGTGCTTCTGTTGCAGCATGGCCAGCGCCTGCCGCGTCGACACGGCCTGGTCCACCTTGATGTTTTCCCGTTCCAGCTGCTCCATCAGCAAGGTATTGTTGCGCGGATGGTCGTCCAGCCACAGCACGAGGCTGACCGGCCGTTGCGCCGTCGGCGCGGCGGCCAGGGCCGTGACGGCGGCGGCGCCATCGGGCGGATGCGCCAGCAGCAACTGCGTGACGGCTTCCTGCATGTCGTCGAGCGACTTTTGCTGCAAGCGGCTCAGTTCCGTCACTTCGATTTCCTTGCCGCTTTCGAGGCGCACGGATTCGTTCTTGACGAGGCTGTCGGCCCGCTTGATCATGATGGACAGGTAAATGCGCGTGAGCAGGTAGCCGATCAAAAAACCATGCACGGAAAAGAACAGCATGATGCCGCCGACGATGGCCATGGCCGTGGGCGTGTCCGTGGCCAGGCTGGGCGCGATGAAGGCGGCCATGCTGCGCGCGCTGCCGGGCAGGCTTTTGAGCTCGATCAAGCCCACGCCGACGATGATTTTCGTCAGCCAGTCCGACACTTCCACCAGGTTTGAATTGATTTCCATGGGCGTGGGCGTGCCCAGGAACAGGGTATTGCTGGGGTTGCCGGTTGCCGCGTCGGCGCTTGCCGGAGGCGGCTCGTCCGTGGGACGGCTTTTGCCATTGGCCAGCTCGTCGGGCGGGGCGGCGTTGACGGTGCCCGAGGGCAGACTGCGCGGTATGCCGAACAGAAAGCCCAGCAGCATGCCGCTGACGCAAAAGCCCAGGCTCCACAGCAGGGCCGGCACGGCGTGGTAGTAGGGCGGCAGCAGGGCGCCCGCCAGCACGGCCAGCAAGCCCGCCAGCAAGATGAACAGCAGGATATAGGGCAGCACGTCGCGCTTGCGCACGACCGCCGTGACGCTTTTGCCCGCCTTGCCGCTGCTGTCGCTCAGGTCCACGGTCGCTCCTTGAAAAATGCTGAATCCAGGCAGCCAGCCTGCCGCGTATATATCCCGTAGGAGCCTGTACTGACATCATAAAAAGGGGAGACGCGATGCGGTTGATAAAACGCAAACAGCTGGCAGCTTGTGCCTTGTTGCTGCTGACCGGCGCCGGCAAGGCGGCTGGGCCGGAGGCCGCATCGTCCACCGATGCGTCGCGCACCGTGCGCGTGACGGGCCATTATGACAATGCCGTCGGCACCTCGGACGCGGCCAGCCAGGGCGTCATCACCAATGAGCTGATCGTCAACCGGCCCGCCTTGCGCACGGGCGAATTGCTGGAATTCGTGCCGGGCCTGATCGTCACCCAGCATAGCGGCGACGGCAAGGCCAACCAGTATTTCTTGCGCGGCTTTAACCTCGACCATGGCACGGATTTCGCCACCTACGTCGACGGCATGCCCGTCAACATGCGTACGCATGCGCATGGGCAAGGTTATTCGGACCTCAATTTCCTCATTCCCGAGCTGGTGCAGCGCATCGATTACAAGAAGGGGCCGTATTTTGCCGGCGAAGGCGACTTCGCTTCGGCCGGCGCGGCGCGCATCCGCCTGGCCGACAAATTGCCGCAAGGCCAGGCCAGCGTGTCCGTGGGCCAGCACGGCTATGTGCGGGGCGTCGTGGCCGATTCCCTTGACGCAGGACAAGGCACCTTGCTGTACGGCCTGGAAGTGAACCGCAACAACGGCCCCTGGGATGTGCCGGAGCGCGTGCGCAAATATAGCGGCGTGCTGCGCTACAGCCAGGGCACGCAGGACGACGGCTTCAGCGTGACGGCCATGGCCTACAAGAATAGCTGGAACGCCACGGACCAGGTGCCGCTGCGCGCCGTGGAGTCCGGCCAGATCGGCCGTTTCGGCTCGCTCGCGCCCAGCGACGGGGGAGATACGTCGCGCGCCAGCCTGTCGTATGCGATGCGCCAGCGCACGGAAAATCGCCTGTTCGAGTTTGACGCGTACCTGATCCGCTCACAGCTGGAGCTCAACAGCGATTTCACCTACTTCCTGGCCAGCCCGGCCACCGGCGACCAGTTCCAGCAAAGCGAGCGGCGCACGGTGGCCGGTGTCAACGCCAGCGAAAGCTGGGCCACGGAGCTGTTCGGACTTCCCCTGCGCAACAAGCTGGGCGTGCAGGCCCGTTATGACCGCCTGTCGCCCGTGGGACTGTACAGCACGGTGGACAGAGTGCGGCAAGCCACGGTGCGCGAAGACACGGTGCGCGAGGCCAGCGTCGGCCTGTACGGCGAAAACACGACCCAGTGGCTGCCGTGGCTGCGTTCCGTGGCGGGCGTACGCTACGACGCCTACCGTTTCAATGTGGCCAGCAGCATAGCCGGCAACAGCGGTGCGGCGAGCGACCACGTGGTGTCGCCGAAACTGTCCTTGATCCTGGGGCCGTGGAGCAAGACGGAGTTTTTTGTGAACTACGGCAAGGGTTTCCATAGCAACGATGCGCGGGGCACGACGCAGACGCGCTTGCCCGATGGCTCGCCTTCCGCGCCCGTGACGTCCCTCGTGCCGAGCAAGGGCATGGAACTGGGCGCGCGCACGGAATGGCTGCCGGGCCTGCAAAGCTCGCTGGCCCTGTGGCGGCTCGATCTCGCGTCGGAACTGCTGTTCGTGGGCGACGCGGGCGAAACGCAGCCCAGCCGTGCCAGCCGCCGCCACGGCATCGAGTGGAACAACCATTATGTTGCCGCGCCGTGGCTGCTGTTCGACCTGGACCTGGCCGCCTCGCGCTCGCGCTACACGCAAAACGATGCAGCCGGCAATTATATTCCTGGTTCGATCGACAGGGTGGCGTCGTTCGGCGTGACGGTGACGGACCGGGGCCCGTGGTCGGGCGCCTTGCAGCTGCGCTACTTCGGCCCCCGTCCCTTGATCGAAGACAATAGCGTGCGCTCGGCCTCGACGACCCTCGCGTATGCGCGCCTCGCTTACCAGCTCAACCGCAGGACGCGGCTGTCGCTCGACGTCTTCAACCTGTTCAACAAGCGTGCCAGCGATATCGACTATTACTATGCGTCGCGCCTGTCTGGCG
Source organism: Janthinobacterium sp. BHSEK (assembly GCF_056174685.1). Lineage (NCBI taxonomy): Bacteria > Pseudomonadati > Pseudomonadota > Betaproteobacteria > Burkholderiales > Oxalobacteraceae > Janthinobacterium > Janthinobacterium sp. BHSEK. The sequence goes on along the minus strand of NZ_JBWBYV010000059.1, from coordinate 66,153 downwards.
AGGCGGCGGACGGGGTGAATGACCGGCATTTTCACCCGGTCGAACCGCGCTCCGCGCGCCTGACCTTGTCGTATGCGTTCTGATAACGGTAAACTGGGGCATGACCGATCACCTAGTACAAACCAGTAAATTCCTTTCCCTCATACTGCGCCATGCGCCTGAAAAAATCGGCCTCGCACTCGATGCCCAGGGCTGGGCCGACATCGGCCTGCTGCTGGCGCTGGCAGCCCGGCATGGGCGCCACCTTTCCCGCGAACAATTGGATGACGTGGTGGCGCGCGACAGCAAGACGCGCTACGCCATCAGCGACGATGGCTTGCGCATCCGCGCCAACCAGGGGCATTCCTTGGTCGCCGTCGATATCGCCTTGCCGCCCGCCACGCCGCCCGCCATGCTGTACCACGGCACGGCCAGCCGCTTTGTCGAGGCGATCCATGCCGCCGGCTTGCTGCCTGGAGCGCGCAAGCACGTGCACCTGTCGTCCAGCCGCGAAACGGCCGTGGCCGTGGGCGCGCGCCATGGCAAGCCCGTCGTGCTGACGGTCGATGTGGCCGCCATGCAGGCGCAGGGCCACGTGTTTTATGTGTCCGACAATGGCGTGTGGCTGACGCAGGCCGTGCCGGTAGAATTTATCAGCTTCCCCTGAGGACAGGCCGAGCTGCGGCTTCCACGCCCGAATAGGCGAGCACGGCATCGGGCAGGCGCGCGCCCCGGATGGCGATGGCGGCGATCGATTGATTCAGTTCGCTCAGTTCCGCCGGGGTAAAACGCACGCCAGCCGCGCCCAGGTTGTCTTCCAGGTGCGCCATCTGCGTGGTGCCGGGAATGGGCACGATCCATGGCCGCTGGGCCAGCAGCCAGGCCAGGGCGATACGGGCCGGTGTCGCCTGCTTGCGCGCCGCCCAGTTTTTTGCCAATGTCACCAGCGCCAGGTTGTGCGGCAGGTTTTCCGGTGCAAAGCGCGATTCGACCTGGCGGATGTCGCCCTCGGCAAAACGGGTTTTCGCGTCGATGGCGCCCGCCAGGAAGCCCACGCCCAGCGGGCTCCACGGCACGAAGCCGATGCCCAGCTCTTCGCACAGGGCCAGCACGCCGTCTTCCGGCCCGCGCCACAGCATCGAATATTCGCTTTGCACGGCGGAAACGGGCAGGGCCGCATGGGCGCGCCGCAGGGTGTTCAAGCCCATCTCGGACAAGCCCCAGTGCAGCACTTTGCCTTCGCGCATCAGATCCTGCACGGCGCCGGCCACGTCTTCGATGGGCACTTGCGGGTCGACCCGGTGCTGGTAAAGCAAGTCGATGCGGTCCGTGCGCAGGCGCTTGAGCATGCCGTCGACGACCAGCTTGACGTGATCGGGGCGGCTGTTGGTGCCGGGGCGGCGTTCGCCCGTCTGCTGGTCGATGTTCCAGCCGAACTTGGTGGCGATGACGACATCGTTGCGGAATGGCGCCACGCCTTCACCGAGGATGCGTTCCACCTCGTGCGGGCCGTAGGCTTCGGCCGCGTCAAACAAGGTGACGCCCCGTTCGTAGGCCGTGCGGATAATTCTATGCATTTCAGGACGGCTGGGTATCGTCGTCTGGTAGCTGCGGCTCATGTTTTGCACGCCCAGGCCCAGGCTGGACACTTCCAGCGTGCCCAGCTTGCGGCGGCCCTCCACCGTTGCCCGCAGAGCCTGGCCTTGCGCCTGGGCGATCAATGGCGTGGCGGCCAGGCTGCCCGCCGCCAGCAGGAAACCGCGGCGGCCCGTGCTTGTATCTTTTGTTGGCATGTGTGTTTTCCCTTAAATATCAAGCTTGCGTTCGGCCATCCATTGGACGATGGCGGGATCGCGGTGCGAAAAGAAGCTGCTGTTGCCCGTTTCCAGGGTGGCGATGGCGGCCATGTCGGCTTCGTCCAGGTCAAAGTCGTCAATCGCCAGGTTTTCCGCCATGCGCTCGCGGCGCACGGTTTTGGCCAGCACGGCCACGCCCCGCTGCGTCAGCCAGCGCAGGACGATTTGGCCCACGGACTTGCCGTGTTTGCCGGCGATGCCCAGCAGCAACTCGTTGTTGAACAGCTTGTTGCGGCCTTCGGCGAACGGCGCCCACGCTTGCGGCTGCACACCGTGCTCGAGCATGAAGGCCACGCTGTCGGCCTGCTGGTGGAAAGGGTTCACTTCGATCTGGTTGACGGCGGGCGCGATGTCGTTGAAGGCGATGATGTCCATCAGGCGGTCGGGCTGGAAATTGCTCACGCCGATGGCGCGCAGCTTGCCGCTGCGATACGCATCCTGCATGGCGCGCCAGGAGCCGTGCACGTCGCCGAACGGCTGGTGGATGAGGAACAGGTCCAGATAGTCGAGTTGCAGGCGCCGCAGCGACTGCTCGATGGCGTCGCGCGTGCGCTCGTAGCCCGTGTCCTGCACCCACAGCTTGCTGGTGACGAACAGCTGCTCGCGCGCCACGCCGCTGTGGCGGATGCCCTGGCCGACGGCCGCCTCGTTCAGATAGGACGCGGCCGTATCGATCAGGCGGTAGCCGGCGTCGATGGCGTCGATCACGCTGCGTTCGCATTCGGCCGGGTCGGGTATCTGGAAGACGCCGTAGCCGGCGACGGGCATGCTGATGCCGTTGTTCAGGGTGACGCGGTCCATGGCAAAGCTCCTTCGGTTATTGACAGGAGCTACTCTAAGGCACCATCCACCCGTTGATAAGCCATTGTAATCGGCATGATCTTATAAGCCGTGCTAATGAATCGGATGCGATCACGCGCTGATCAGCTTGATATCGGCCACCCGCTCCACCAGCCACACGCACGCCACCAGGGCAATCACCAGCGATCCCACGGTCAGCACCTGCCGGTACAGCCAGGTCTTGCGCAGCAGCCAGGCGAGGGGCAGAAACGCGGCGACGATGGCCAGCTGGCCCAGTTCCACGCCCACGTTGAAGCCCAGCAAGCTGGCCAGCAGCGAGCCTTGCGGCAAGCCCAGGTCGCGCAGCACGCTGGCAAAACCGAAACCGTGGATCAGGCCAAAGGCAAAGGCGGCCACGGGGCGCTTGCCGCGGAACAGGGGCAGCAGGTTGTTCAGCGCGGCCAAAATGACGGAAGCGGCGATGGCCGACTCCACCCAGCGCGAAGGCAGCGAGACGAGCGACAGGCTGGCCAGGCTCAATGTGATGGAATGGGCCAGCGTGAAGGCCGTGACCACTTTCAGCACGTCATAGAAGGCCGCCTTCAGCCCCTGCTGCTGTTCGCGCAAGCCCGGCAGCAGCACGGCCGGCAGCAGCAGCGACAGCAAAAACAAAATATGGTCGTAGCCGATCCAGATATGCCAGATGCCGTGCTTGACGTACGCGCCGAACTGCGCCAGGCGGTCGGGCGCGGCCAGCGAGATGGTCTGGCGCGGGCTGTCCGGATCGAAGATGGCCGTTTGCGTGGCGCCGCCGCTGTCGATCTTGAGCAGCCCCTTGTGCTGCGGATCGAGGTCGGCGAACAGCGTATAGCCAATGGTCACACTGGCCGGCGCAGCGCTGGGGCAGTCGGCGCGAAAGCGCAGCACGTTGTAGGCGCCGTCCGTGTGGTTGTCGACCAGCTGCTCGATGGCTTGCAGGGGGCAGGCGCCCTGGTCGCTGGCCAGCTGCAGGCGCTGCAGCGCGTAGGCGGCAATGGCCGCGTGGCGGGCGCGGATTTCATCCCAGGTCAGGGCGCCGTCGCCATTGCCGTCGAGGCCGATGGCGAAATCGAGGTCGCGCAGGGCGATATCCCATTGCCCTTCGACCTGCTGGCCGTGCACGGCCAGGCTCAGATAGCTGTCGCTGGGCTTGTGGGCTTGCGCGGGGGCCAGCCAGGCGCACAGGAACAGGATGAACAGGCATCGTTTCACAGCACACCTGCTTTCTTGATAAAACTGATTTTTTGTCCATCCTGCGGCCCCAGCTGCCTGGCAAGCCGCTGCAGGGCCACGTCTTCCACGCCGTTGGCGGCGATCCAGGCCAGCACCGGTTGCGCGGCGCCGTAGTTGCGCGCGGCCAGGGCCGCTTCGAGCAGGATGCGCATGTCGGGCACTTCCTTCTGGATGGCCCAGTTCTGCTGCGCCAGTCGCAGGGCTGCAGGCACGTCTTGCTGCAAGAACAGGGCGAAACGGGCTTGCTCGCGCTGGTGCACGGTGTCGCCCCGCTGCATGGCGGCGGTGAAGCGGGCCGCCAGCTCCGCCTTCGCCGCCAGGAATGCCGCTTGCTGGCCGGGCAGCGATTGCAGGGCCAGCGCGTAACGCAGCAGCAGGGCGTCGATGCGCTGCTGGTCCTTGAGTAACTTGACGACGTCCTGCGGGCGCCGCCGGTCGAGCAGGAAATCCGCGTAGGCACCCAGCAGATAGCTGTCGCGCGGCTGCCGCGCCAGCGCGGTCTTGTAGCGGGCTTCGGCCAGCGTGATTTCGCCGCGCCGCGTGGCCATTTCCGCCAGCAGGGTGGCGGCCCAGTTTTCCAGCTCGGGCGCCGCGCCGGCGCTCCTTTGCAAGGTCAGGTCCAGCAGGCGCTCGCTGGCGGCGGCGCGGCCCGTGACGCTGGCGATATTGGCAAGGCAGGTGACGGTGACCAGCTGCGTGGAAAGCGCCGACAGGCGCGCGCAGCTGGCCGTCGCCTGCGCGTAATCGCCCTGCACGGTGAGGACGGTGGCGCGCGTCAGCCAGGCCTGGCCGTTGTGCGGCTGCTGCGCGATGACGGCGTCGAGGTCTTGCAGGGCGAGACCGAACTTGTGGGTGCTTTGCAATATGGTGGCGCGCAGCAGGCGCACGGGCAGGGGCGGCGCCGCCTGCCGCCACCAGGGCGCCAAGGCCGCTTGCGCGTAACCGAGGTAGCGCGGGTCCGTTTCGCTGCGCGCCAGGGCGATGTAGCGCTGCGCCAGGCTTGCCGCCAAGGTCAGGTCTTGCGGCGTAGCATTCAATTGCTGTCGCAGGCCGCGCAGCTCGCTCTGCGTGGTGTCGGCGCGGCGCGGCAGCTGTTCGATGACGGCGCCGCCATCCTTCGGCGTGTAGGGCGCGGCCAGCGCCAGCAGGGGCAGGCAGGCGCACATCAGGGAAATTGGTGTTTTCATGGTGGATGCCATCAACAGTCATTGATGCGGGCGCCGGAGAGCGGACTCCCCGGCGCCCGCAAGGGCCTTACAGCGGCACCGGTTCCGTGTCTTCCGGCGACGTCGCCATGATGGCGTCGATGGCGATGTCTTCCTTGTCATCGCCGGTGCTCGCGATAACGTTGCTGACGGCCGTATAGAAGGCGTCGAGCATGGTCACGGGGGGCGGCGTGGTGCCGCCGTTGCCGTTATCTGCGCCGTGGCTGCTGCCGCCGCCACCGCAGCCTGCCAGCAGGGCCGTGAGCGCCAGGGCGCTGAGTGCATGGAGCTTTTTCATCGCGTTCTCCTTGTTACATCTGCGGCGAACCGGCGATGGGGTTTTTCAGGTAGGGAAAGCCTGCCGTGAAGTAGGTTTCATCGAGGAAGGCGCCGTCCGTGAAGTGCAGGCCGCCGGCCGGCGCGTCGGCCGGGGCGCAGCCGATGTTCAAGGTGCACAGCTTGCCCATGGCCACGCGCAGCACCACGTCGACCACGTCGTCGCCGGGACGTCGCCCGTTCGGGAAGCCGGCGTTATCGCCGCCGATCACGCCCAGGCGGTTTTGCGCACCGACGTTGGTGGGCGCGATCGACGTATTCAGGCGCAGCATTTCCGATGCCGTCACGGTGACGGGCTGGTTGACGCCCTTGATGCCCGTCAGGAAGGTGGCCACCAGGTCGTTGCGGGGGAAGTTGGTGGGCGCCTTGGCGCCTGCCGAGCCGAACAGTACTTCCACCAGGGCCGGCACGGTGGGATTTTTCACGTAGTCGGCAAATTGCGCATCGCCCGACGGCTTGCTGGCGTTGAAGCGGTCCTTGTCCTTCAGGCCGATCACCACTTCATTTACCAGCGGCATGCCCAGCCGCGACACCTGCACCCAGGCGCCGCCTTCCTTCGACGCCGGAATGGCGCCCGGTGCCGGGTTCAGCAAACGTCCCTGGCGCAGGCTGGCCGTGGTCCAGCCGCCGATGACAGGGTCGCTACCGGCCGTCAGGCAGGCGGTCGGCACTTCCATTTCGAGGGCCGTGACGTTCTTGCGCGCCAGGTCGTCCCTGGCGGCGGACTCCGCATTCGCGGCAAATTCCGTGGCGGGCGCCTTGATGTTAATCAAGTCAAACGTTTCGCCCAGGTTCACCACGAACGGGTCCTTGCGCTGGCCGACGAACATGCGCGCCGGCGTGGCGCAGCCGGGGATGTTGACCGTGTAGACGTGCTGCGCGGCATACGCGGCATAGTTGGGGATGGACTTGTTGCCGATATTGTCGACGGGCTTGTCGAACACGCTGCCGCCGCCGCTGGCATTGGTGACGCTGCTGCGCGTGCCGCTGCGGCGGTCGCCCCGCACCACCGTCACGCTGTAGGTTTCGCGCACGTTCAGGCCCGGCGGGTTGACGGAATCGATGGCGCCGCCGTTGATGACGAGCGGAATCGAGACTTTCTTGCCGCCGACGGTGAACTGGTCATCCTTGATGGTGTTGGTGAAGCGGAACTGGAAGGTGAGGTCTTCCTTGCCGTCGCCATTGTTGTCGATATGGATTTCGTACAAGGCGTTCGGATCCATGGCGAAATAATTCGGGCCGCCATAGGCGTCCTGCAAGGGAAGGTAGTCGGCCACCAGGGTGGTGTAGGCGCCGCGTCCCGCCTCATAGCTGCGGAACATATAGAAGTCGGTGCCGTCGACCTTGGGGCTTTGCGTGATGAACGGCGCTTCGCGGTGGCTGGAAGCGTAGGCGGCTGGCGCGATGGCCAAAGTGAAGGAAACGGCGAGAAGGTTGCCCAGGATGGCGGCGCCCAGTGCGGTTTTCGAGTGTGACAATGACATTTCGATTCTCCCGATTTTTGTTAGCGTTGACAGACAAGTCCAAGAAACTGCAGGCTGCCTGACTTATACGAACGGCTACAAAAAACGGATTCAACTCTTTGTCAAAGTCTGCAACTGACCTTGGCTGCCCCTTACCAGGCCAGCACTTTGGGACCGAGGGCCGCGCCGATGGCGGTCGGTACCAGCATGCCCAGCACGTACCAGAAACCGACGAAGCTGGCCGCCAGCTCGGGGCAGTGCAGGCAATACACGAGGGCCGCCACGGCACCGGCGGCAAAACCGGCGGCGGCGCCGGCCAGGCGCAGGCGCGTGGGCGCCAGCTGGCGCATCAGGCGCAGCACGGCGGCCAGGATGGGCAGCGACAGCAGGGCGATCAGCAGGGGGCAGCTGCGCCAGGTGCTACCCCAGAACAGTTCGGCCCGCTGTTCGGGCGGGGCTTCCTGCACGATGACGGCGCCCAGCGTCCACATCAGCAGCATGGGCATGGCGAGCAGCAGGGGCAGGGCGCTGGTGGCGGCGCCCGGCACGCACAGGCGGCGGCTGACGTGCCAGGCCGCCAGGCACAGGCACACGACGAAGCCCACCTTGATCCAGAAGTCGGGCAGCAGGGCCAGCTGTTCCAGGTTGGGCCGCACGCCCAGCAGCATGGCCATCAAGGCCACGCTGGCCAGCAGGCCGGCGCCCAAGGTGCCTGCCGCGCGCCAGTGCGTGCCGGGCGGCGCCGCGGCGGCCACGTCGGGGCCGCTGGCCAGCATGGCGATCAAGTCTTCGGTTTTCATGGTGCGTTTCCTTCTATCCTTAAATGGGCCGCCAGGGCCTTCAAGCCGCGATGCACGGCCACCTTGACGCTGGCTTCCGAAATGGCCATGGCGGCCGCCGTGTCGCGCACGGACCAGCCGTCGAGCTTGGTATGCACGATGGCGTCGCGCTGCTGCGCCGGCAAGGTGGCCAGCAGCTTGCCCAGGTCGCGGCTGGCCTCGGCCGCCTCGGCATCGGCGCTGGAAAACAGTTCCTGCGCGCTATCTTCTTCGTCATACGGCAAATGCTGCGCCTCGCGCCGCCCATGCCGGCGCAGCCAGTCGATCATCTTGTAGCGCGCGATCGCATGGATCCACGATGTCAGCGGCACGCCCGTGTCATACGTCAAGCGCTGGTTGTGGATGGCTAATAAACATTCCTGCACCAGGTCTTCCACCTCGTCCGGCCAACGCTGCAGGCGGCGCCGGAAAAACGCGCGCAAATGAGCGCTGCTTGCCTGCAAAAAACTGCGATACGCCGCCGCATCGCCATCGAGGCCGCGCAGCATCAAGCCGTGCAGCCGCAATTCCGTGCCGTGCAACTGCTCGCTTATTGGTATTCGTTGCATGCAAGCCTTTGGTGACAGGCGTTGAAAAAAATAAATCTTAAATTATTTGAGGGGGGCTGTAACCAATCCGCAGGTTGCGGCGAATTGACAGGCAAGCACGTTTCTTCATTCACTATAACGGGTAGTCATCATGCATATCAAGCACCGCCTTGCCGCCAGCCTCGTTCCGCTTTGCCTGTGGGCCGCGACGGCACCCGCGTACGCGCAACTGGCGTCCGGCCAGCGCTGCGAAGTCAAAAGCGGTGCGCGGACGGCGGCGCTGGTGGAACTGTACAGCAGCGAAGGCTGTTCCAGCTGCCCGCCCGCCGACCGGCGCCTGAACGCCTTGCGCCAGGAAGCGGGGGTGGACAGCCTGGTCGTGCCGCTGGCCTTGCACGTCACCTACTGGGACCAGATCGGCTGGACGGACCCGCTGGCGCAGGCGCAATTCGATGCGCGCCAGGCCGAGCTGCTGCGCCACCAGCCGCGCCACGTGGCCTATACGCCGCAGTTCTTCGTGGGCGGCACGGAATTGCGCGGCTGGGATACGCAGTTGCCGGCCGCCATCCGCCGCATCAACGCGACCGCCGCGCCCGTCGCTATCCGCCTGTCCGCTGTGCCGGCGCCGGGTGGGAAGCTGCTGCTGGAAGCCGATGCCAGCGCGCCGGACGCGCGGACGGACGGCCAGCTGTATGTGGCCATCAGCGAAAGCGGCATCGTCTCGACCGTGTTGCGCGGCGAAAACCGGGGCGCCACCTTGCGCCATGATGCGGCCGTGCGCCTGTGGCTGGGGCCGGTTGCGTTGGCGCAAGGCCGCGCCCGGCTGCGCCGCGAAGTCAGCCTGCCCGCCAGCTGGCGCCCGGAAAACCTGCAAATCGTCGCCTTCGTGCAGCGGACCGACAGCAGCGCCATCCTGCAAGCCGTCAGCACGGCATCCTGCGCGAAAGGGGTGATGTGATGAACGGACAAGCGAGCGTGATCCACCCCGTTTGGCTGCGCGTGACGCACTGGCTCAATGCCGTGGCCGTGGTCGTGCTGGCCACCAGCGGCTGGCGCATCTACAACGCGGCGCCATTCTTCCCCTTCGAACTGCCGCGCGCGCTGACCCTGGGCGGCTGGCTGGGCGGCGCCCTGCAATGGCATTTCGCCGCCATGTGGCTGCTGGTGGCAAATGGCCTGTTGTATCTGGTCATCAATATCGTCTCGGGACGGCTGCGGCGCCAGTTCTTTCCCCTCTCGCCGCGTCTGCTGCTGGCCGATTTCGTCGCCGCGCTGAAGGGTAAGCTGGCCCATGCGGACCCGCGCCGCTACAACATGGTTCAGCGTGCCGCCTACCTGTTCGTCATGTTTGATTGCATCGTGCTGGTGCTGTCCGGCCTGGTGCTGTGGAAATCCGTGCAGTTTCCCCTGCTGCGCGAGTTGCTGGGCGGCTACGAGAGCGCGCGCAGGGTCCACTTCATTGCGATGGCGCTGCTGACGGGTTTTGTCGGCGTGCACCTGCTGATGGTGGCGCTGGTGCCGCGCACCCTGGTCGCCATGCTGCGCGGCCGCTAAGGAGATGAGCATGAAAAAATCCATCCTCGTGCAAGCACAGGGTCAGGCCATGCTGACCGACGCCTTGCGCCAGATCCAACAGCAGTCGCGCCGCCTGTTTTTGCAGCGCAGCCTGACCCTGGGCGGCCTGTCCTTGCTGACGGGCTGCAACGCCAGCGACCCGTCCAGCATCGAGACGGCCTTGATGGCCGTGTCGCGCATGAACGACCGGGTGCAGGGCTGGCTGTTCGACCCGAATAAACTGGCGCCCACGTATCCGGACTCCATGATCACGCGGCCGTTTCCCTTCAACGCCTATTACGGCGAGGATGAGGTGGAACAGGTCGACGGCGACGCCTGGCGCCTGGAACTGAGCGGCTTGATCGCCGACAAGAAGCCGTGGACCCTGCCGCAGCTGCGCGCCCTGCCGCAGGAAACGCAGGTCACGCGCCATATCTGCGTGGAAGGCTGGAGCGCGATCGGCAAGTGGGGCGGCGTGCCGTTTTCCCACTTCCTCAAGCGGGTGGGCGCCGACACGACAGCCAGATATATCGGCTTCCAGTGCGCCGACGATTATTTCACCAGCATCGACATGGCCACGGCCCTGCATCCGCAAACCATCATGGCCCTCACGTATGACGGCCAGGAATTGCCGCCGAAATACGGCTATCCGATGAAGCTGCGCATGCCGACCAAGCTGGGCTACAAGAACCCGAAGCACATCCAGGCCATTTTCGTCACGAATACCTATCCGGGAGGGTATTGGGAAAACCAGGGATACAACTGGTTCGGCGGTTCCTAGGAAGGCCGGGGAGCCGGCCAGGGCGGCGTTGCATTGCTTTGCCTTGTCGTACTAGTCGTACTGCCTGCGGCAATGCGCCTGGCCCTGACCACCTCCCGGCCTTCCTTATGTTCAGCAGCAAGCAGCACCCTGTAGCACAGCAATAGTTTTACCACCGGGCAATCTCGCCCATCCAACACTGAGACAAGGACTTATCATGAAAACCACCATTACTGCCATCCTCGCTTCCGCCATCCTCATGTCGGGCGCCGCGTTTGCCCAGGATGCCATGAAGAAAGACGCCATGGCCAAGGACGCCTCGGCCGACGCCATGCACAAGGATGCGATGGGCAAGGACGGCATGCACAAGCCGATGGCCAAGAAACACATGAAGAAGGATCACATGGCCAAGGACGGCATGGCAAAAGATGCCATGGCGAAAGACGGCATGAAAAAGGATGAAATGAAAAAGGATGAAATGAAAAAGGATGGCATGGCCAAGGATGCGATGGCCAAGTAGTGCAGGGGCCTGGCGCCGTCAACGCGATGGCGCCAGGCCGCGCGCGTCTTCCAGCGTTCACCCATGCTGCCGCCCGATGCGAGGTTGCTAATTGGTGTAAGCTGGACGCCTCCTGATTTCCCGCATGCACAGTCATGACCGAACCGTCCGTTGCCGCGTTGTCCCCCGAAGCACATCCTTCCGATAAATCGATCCGTCGCCGCTCGCTGTTCGCTGCCTGCGGCGCGCATGCCGTGCATGACGGCTTGACGGACGTGATCTATGTACTGCTGCCCATCTGGCAGGCCCAGTTTGCCATCAGCTACGCCATGGTGGGCCTGCTGCGCGGTTCCTACTCGGGCATGATGGCCGGTTTCCAGCTGCTGGCCAGCCGCCTGGCCAGGCGCTGGGGACGCGAGCGCCTGCTGGTGGGCGGCACGGCGCTGGCCGGCGTCGCCTACCTGATCGCGGGGCAGGCGGGCGGCCTGGCCGTGCTGCTGATCGCCTTGCTGCTGGGCGGCCTGGGCGCCAGCACCCAGCATCCGCTGGCCTCGTCCATCGTCACGGACACGCACGAGGCGGGCGGCGGCGTGAAGGAGGCGCTGTCGCACTACAATTTTGCGGGCGATATCGGCAAGACCCTGATTCCCGCGCTGGTGGGCTTGCTGTTGCTGGTGTGCAGCTGGCAAGCGAGCGTCTCGCTGCTGGGCTTGCTGGGTCTGGCGGCGGCCGGCTTGCTGTGGTGGCTGCTGCCGAAACCGGAAGACATCCAGGCCAGCCAGAAGAAAGCGGTCAAACCCATCACTGGCAGCGGCGCCAAAGGCAGCTTTCGCGCGCTGCTGGCCACGGGCACCCTGGACAGCGCCGTGCGCATGGGTTTTCTCACCTTCCTGCCGTTCTTGTTGAAAAGCAAGGGGGCGGGCACGGCCGGCATCGGCGTGGCCTTATCTCTGCTGTTCGTGGGCGGCGCCTTCGGCAAGCTGCTGTGCGGCTACCTGGGCGCGCGCATCGGCATGATGAAGACCGTGTGGCTGACGGAATCGATGACCTCGCTGCTGATCGTCGCGGCCCTGTGGCTGCCGCTGGCCGGCATCATGGCCATGCTGCCGTTGCTGGGGCTGGCGCTGAACGGCACCTCGTCCGTGCTGTACGGCGCGGTGCCGGAACTGGCCGAGTCCGGCAAGCGCGAGCACGCGTTTGCCCTGTTCTACACGGGCAGCATCGGCGGCGGCGCGCTGTCGCCCGTGCTGTTCGGCGCGCTGGGCGACCATACCAGCGTACCCACGGCCTTGCTGGCGCTGGCGGCCGTATTGCTGCTGACCTTGCCGCTGGCGTGGAAGGTGCAGCGGGGCCTGGCGCATGGCGGCGCCGCATGACAGGATGCCTCGCATGAGTCTGCCATTGCCGCGCGATAAACACGATACGGGCAATGCGCAAGCCCTGACCGCCTTGCCATGGGAGGAAATCCGTCCCGCCATGCCGCAGATCCTCGAGTGGGTGCAGGACGCGAACTGGCCCGTGGCCTCCATCCTCCTGCCTTTTCTGGCCGGCATTGGTCCACGCCTGGCTCCGTATCTCAAAACGGTGCTGGCCAGTGACGATGAACAGTGGAAATATGTTGTTTTGCTGGCTATTGTGCGCCATTCCCCCGGGCTCGCTGCCGCCCTGGACGGGGAATTGCAGCGTTTCGCCCTGGCGCCTACGGCTGCCGAGCTGGAGGAAGGCGTGGCGGAGGTGGCCCGGGAAATTTTGGCGCGCAGCGCTGCCGGTGCGGCGTGACTTGCCCGCCAGCACTTCCATCGTCTACACTCGCCGCATGAAAAATTTTGCAAAGCGGCGCGACCGCTATGACTTGTTCCGCGCGTTTGACAATCCCCTCGTCAACATCAATTTCCAGCTCGACGTGCCGGATTTCCGGCCCTGGTGCAAGGAGCGGAACGTTCCCGTGTTTCACTTTTTCCTGTTTTGCCTGCTCAATACGGTCAAGGACATCGACAACTTCATGTATCGCATCTGCCAGGGCGAAGTGATCAGGATCGACGACTTTCCCGCTTCCTACACCGTCATCAACGGCGACGAGAACCTCAATTACACGCGTTTTACCATGACCGACCAGCTCGACGTATTTATCGAACGCAGCCTGGAAGCGAAGCGCATCGCCGAAGCGAGCTGCGCGCTGATCAACACGGGCGAGGGAGAGAGCGAACGCGAGCAGCGCAACAATATCTTCATTACCTGCCTGCCATGGCTGGAGCTGGCGGCCATCGAGCACCCGATCTGCCGCCACCGCGACGCCGACATCCCGACCTTTACCTGGGGCAAATTCGGCCCCGCGCAGCAGGATGGCCGCATGCGGATACCGTTTTCCGCGCAGGCCCACCATGGCTTTGTCGATGGCTACCATGTGCAGAAACTGGCGCAGGCGCTGGCGCAGCGCATCGCCGACATCATTTCCTAGGCTAGATAGTCGCTGGGCGCCTGGCCCAGCACGCGGCGGAAGGCGGCCGTAAAAGCGCTGGGACTGGCATAACCGAGATCGAGCGCCACGCGGGTGACGGCTTGTCCTTCGGCCAGCCGCGTGATGGCGGCCAGCAGGCACGCTTGCTGGCGCCATTGGGCAAAGGCCAGCCCCGTCTGGGCGCGGAACTGCCGCGTGAACGTGCGCCGGCTCATGCCCGCCTGCATCGCCATCGCGTCCAGGCCGCTGTCCAGGCGCGGTTGCCGCAGCAATTCCATGCATAGCTGCGCCAGCCTGGCATCCTGCGGCAGTGGCGCACTCAGGGGCAGGGGACTGGCAGCGGCGATCTCGTCGAGCAGCAAGGCCATCAACCGCCCGGCGCGCGACGCCTGCGCATACAAGGCTTCCACGGTCACGGCTGCGGCCAGCAACGGGCGCAGCAGCGGCGAGGCATCGAGCACCTGGCAAACCGGTGGCAAGCCCATCCTGGCGATGGCATCCGGGGCGATAAACACGTTGTGCATGGTCACGGCGCCATGCATGCGCATGCCGTGGACGAGTCCGGCCGGTACCCAGCAAGCGCGTTGCGGCGGCACCAGCCAGTTGCCCTGCGGCGTGTGCACGCTGATGACGCCGCGTGCCGCATAGGCGAATTGCCCACGTGCATGGCTGTGGCTGGGAAATATCTCGCCGGAGGCATGGTCGCGCGCGGTGGCGATCAGTGTTCGCGGCACTTCTGTATAAAAATCATCCATGGCCCGTACTCTACAGTATTTGACCTGCCATCGAAGGCGGGCCGCTTGCCGGCCGCTTACCATCACACTCTTTTTCAGGAGTGAACATGCACAATACCTATCATCGCGTGGGCCATGGCCCCCACGCCGTCATCGTCCTGCACGGCTGGTTCGGCGACGCGCACGCGTTTGCGCCGATGGAAGCGGCCCTCGATGGCGGCGCTTTCAGCTATGTCTTCATGGACAATCGCGGCTATGGCGGCATGCGCGGCGCGGCGGGAGAGTATTCGATGGAAGAGGTCGCCCGCGACGCCCTGGCGCTGGCCGATGCGCTGGGCTTTGCCACGTTCAGCGTCGTTGGTCACTCCATGGGCGGCATGGCGCTGGAACGGCTGGCTTTGCTGGCGCCCTTGCGTTTGCGCAAGCTGGTGGCCGTGGCGCCCGTGCCCAGCTGTGGCGTGACGCTGCAGGGCACGGCGCGCGCGCTGTTTCTCGACGCCAGCGGCAATGTGCAGGCGCGGCGCGCCATCATCGACCGCAGCACGGGCGGGCGCTTGTCGGCCGCCTGGCTGGACTGGAAGGCGCGGTATTCGTGGGAAAGTTCGGATCAGGCCGCGTTTGCACGCTACTTCCTCGCGTGGAGCGGGACGGATTTCAGTGAAGAAATCAAGGCGGCGCGCGTGGAACTGCCTTTGCTGGCGCTGGTCGGGGAACACGACCCCCGTTTTGATGCGGACTTGATGCGCCGCACGTATCTGGCGTGGTACCCGCAAGCCCGGCTGGAGGTGCTGGGCAATGCGGGACACTATCCGATGAATGAAACGCCGCTGGCCCTGGCGGCCAGCATCGAGGCGTTTCTATCGGCGCAGTGACCTTATGCGGCCTTGCTGCGCAGGCGCAGCAGGCTCAGTCCCAGCAAGACGAAGGCGCCGCCCGTGATGCGGTTGAACAACTTGGCGCGGCCCGGCGTGGCCAGCTGGGTTTTCAGCAGGCGCGCCAGGTTGGCGTAAAACAAGTGGGCCAGCATGGCGCAGGCGACAAACGAGGTCGTCAGCACGGTGAACTGGATGGCCACCGGCTCGCCCGGCGTGATGAATTGCGGAAACAGGGCCGAAAAGAACAGGATGGCTTTCGGATTGGTCAGCGCGACCGTCAAGCCCTGGCGGAAGAGTTTCCAGAAGGAATTAGGATTCGCCGCGCCTTGCACCACGGGCGCATCGGCCACGACGCTGGTCTTGCTGCGCCATTGCTTGATGCCCAGGAACACCAGATACAGGGCACCGGCCAGTTTCAGCAGCATGAAGGCCGTGGCCGAGGTAGCCAGCACGACGCCCATGCCGGCCATGGCCACGCCGGAAATGATGAACAAGCCGAAACCGTTGCCCATGCTGCTGATCATCGCGCGGCGCGGGCCGACGGCGATGGCATTCGAGATGGCCAGCAAGACGGCCGGGCCGGGAGAAAACGTGACGAGCAGGGCGACGCTGCAGAAAAGCAGCCAGTTCGAGAGGTGCATGGGTGTTCCTGGGTGGGGCCGGAGCCGGATTGAGAGTCAAAACACGCTTATTGTACGAAGTTTTCGACTCCCGCGCCGGCGGCCCCGCCTGAATCAGGCTTTGCTTCAGGCAAACAGGCTGGCGACCACATGGTTGATGGCGGCGCCGCCCGCGATCAGCCAGCAGAACAGCAGGCCGGCCAGCAACAGGGGCTTGATGCCGGCGCGGCGGATGGCCGACATGTGCGTGGTCAAGCCCAGGGCCGCCATGGCCATGGCCAGCAGGGCCGTGTCGATGTCGGTGATGGTGGCGACCATGCTGGCTGGCAACAGGCCCAGCGAATTGAAGGCCACCACGCCGATGAAGATGAAGGCAAACCAGGGGATGGCCAGCTTGGCCGCCTTGTCGTGGCTGCCATCTTTGGCCTTGCCGCGCGCCAGCAGGGCAGACAGGATGACGAGGAACGGCGCCAGCATCATCACGCGCACCATCTTGGCGATCACGGCCGCATTCGCCGCCTCTTGCCCGATCGACTTGCCGGCCGCCACCACTTGCGCCACCTCATGCACGGTCGAACCGATGTACACGCCGAAGGCCGTGGGCGTGGCGCCCAGCACTTGCCAGCCCAGGTTCAGCTGGTACAGCACGGGATACAGAAAGATGGCGATGGTGCCGAACACCACGACGGTGGAGACCGCCACGGTGACATCCTCGCTGCGGCCCTTGACGACGGGTTCCGTCGCCATCACGGCCGCCGCGCCGCAGATCGAGCTGCCCGCGCCGATCAGGATGGCGCTGTTGCGTTCCAGCTTGAACACCTTGGTGCCGAGGAACATGGCCAGGCCAAACGTGGAGGTCAGCACCAGCGCGTCGATGGCGATGCCTGCCAGACCCACCTGGCCGATGTCCTGGAAGGTCAAACGGAAGCCATACAGGATGATGCCAAGACGCAATAACGTCTGCTTGGAAAAAGCCACGCCCGCGCCACAGGTTGGCGCCAGGCGTCCATATACGCTGTTGCCCAGCACAATGCCCAGCATGATGGCCAGGGTCAGGGCGCTCATGCCGTGGCTTTGCATCCATTCCAGCTTGCCCAGCGCGATGGCGCCCCAGGCGATGATGCCGCTCAGCAGCAGGCCGGGAAGGAGGCGGCCGTAGCGGTCGCTGAAACTTGTTGTGTTGCTTGTTGAGAGGGAAGACATGCCGTACTCCATGGTTCTTGGTTCGTATGGCATGACTGTACAGTTCGCTTATTAAATGGTAAAATGGATTGTTTTTGTATGTTTAACCTGAAAAATAGGTAAATTGAGAGAGGAAACAGCATGGCTTTGACTTTGCGGCAACTGCAGATTTTCCTGGCCGTGGCGGACACCGGCAGCACCAGCGCGGCCGGCGAGCTGATCACGCTGTCGCAATCGGCCACCAGCGCGGCCCTGAACGAACTGGAAACCCTGCTCGGGGCGCAACTGTTCGATCGCGTGGGCAAGCGATTGCTGCTCAACGACAATGGCCGCCTGCTGTTGCCGCAGGCGCGGCAGATGCGCGACGGGGCCGCCAGCATCGAACGCCAGTTCGCGGGCGCCGACCCGTCTGTGCCCGTCAGTCTGCAAATCGGCGCCAGCACGACGATAGGCATCTATCTGCTGCCGCAGATCCTGGCCCAGGCGGCGCAGCAGTACGGGCGCAGCATTCCGCAGGTGACGATTGCCAACACGGCCGACATCGCGGCCGCCGTGGCGGAGTTCCGTGTCGATATCGGCCTGATCGAAGGACCGTGCCACGAAGCGGGCTTGCTGGTGGAGCCGTGGCTGACGGACCAGATGCTGATCGTGGCCGCACCCGCGCACCCGCTGGCGCAGTTGCGCCATCTGCTCAGTTTTGCGGAGTTGAACCAGGCGGGCTGGCTGCTGCGCGAAGCGGGCTCGGGCACGCGCGAAGCCGTGGAGCAAGCGCTGGTGCCGTATCTGCACTATCTGCGCGCCGCAGGCGAATTCAGCAACTCGGAAGCGATCAAGTATGGCGCGGCGGCCGGTCTCGGCATCGCCTGCCTGTCGCGGGTCGTCGTGGCCGATTTGCTGGCCAGCGGGCAACTGGTAGAACTGGAAACCATGCTGCCGCCCCTGGAGCGCAACTTTTATCTGATCCGCCAATCGAAGAAGATCCTCTCGCCCCGTTTGAGGGGTTTTCTGGAACTGTGCCGCCACGCCTCGCGCATGGCTTGACGTTTTTCCATATATGGAATAAATTCCCTTATATGGAAAATTCAACGCTCACAGAGAGCGAGACAGAACAGCGCCTGGCCGCGCGATTAAAACAGTTGCGCGTGGAGCGGGGCTGGTCGCTGGACCAGCTGGCCCACTTGAGCCAGGTCAGCCGTGCAACCTTGTCGCGCCTGGAAAACGGCGAAGTCAGCCCGACGACTAGCGTGCTGGGCAAGCTGTGCGCCGCGTATGGCCTGGCCATGTCGCGCCTGCTGCGCATGGTCGAGGACGATTTTCCGCCCCTGCTGCGGCGGGCCGAGCAAAGCGTGTGGACGGACCCGGAGACCGGTTTTGTCCGCCGCTCCGTCTCGCCCCCGTCGCGCGCGCTGGCCGGCGAAGCGCTCGCATGCGAGTTGGGTGCGGGCGTGACGATCGCCTACGCGGCCTCGCCCCGGCCCGGCATGGAACACCATCTGTTGCTGCAGGACGGCAAGCTCAACGTAACGATCGACGGCCGCTCCCACGCTTTGATGCCCGGCGATTGCCTGCGCTACCAATTGCATGGCGCCAGCGCGTTCACGACGCCAGCCGACAGCGGCGCCCGCTATTTTTTGTTCATCGTCTGAGGTTGATATGTCCCCATCGCTACGCTATTTTTCGTCCGCCGATATTCTCGAACGCCTGCCGGAACTGGGCGCCTTGCTGCAAGACTGCGTGCACGACGGCGCCAGCATCGGTTTCATCTTGCCGTTCGACGTGGCGGCCAGCCAGGCGTTCTGGACGGACAATGTGCTGCCCGCCGTGACGCGAGGCGTGCGCCTGCTGCTGGTGGCCGAAGTGGCGGGCAAGGTGGCGGGCGCCGTGCAGCTGGACTGGGACACCAATCCCAACCAGGCGCACCGGGCCGAAGTGCGCAAGCTGTTGGTCGCGCCCGCCTTTCGACGGCATGGCATCGCCCGCCAGCTGATGCAGGCGCTGGAAGAACAGGCACGCCTCTTGCCGCGCAGCCTGCTGACCCTGGACACGCGCAGCGGCGACCACGCGGAACCGCTGTACCTGTCGCTCGGTTACGTGGTGGCGGGCAGCATCCCCGGCTACGCGCTGGCGCCGGCCGGCGACCGGCTGGACGCCACCACCATCATGTACAAGCAACTGCAGCCATGACCTGGCAAGGCAAACTCTGGCATCACAAGGACCGTACGATGCCGCTGCCCGCCACTGTGGGCTGGCTTGTTGCCAGATAAAATCACCCACCTGATTACAGATCCCTCCTACCCCGATACCCGGCATCGTCCGACTGGTGCGTGCCGGCGCCGCGCCTACACTGTTCCTTGCAGAGACCCGGCGGCGGGTCCTTTCTTCTATCAGGAGGTTGATATGGCGAATATCCAGGCAGGATCGGACGGTGCGGCAAAACAGGAAATGACGGCAAAGCGCCTGAACGTGGTCGACTGGATCTCGATGATCCTCTTGATCGTGGGCGGCTTGAACTGGGCGTTGGTGGGTCTGTTCGATATCGACATCGTGGCCCGCATCCTGGGCGCCATGACGACGGCGTCGCGCGGCGTGTACGTGCTGGTGGGGCTGGCGGCGCTGTATTCCATCTATCTGTGCGTGCGCAAGCTGCCGGCCAAGCCTTAGGCGGGAGGTGACATGCCTGTCGGTGCCAGTCCCAAGCGCGAACGTGAATTCAGGAAGCTGGAAAAAG
This sequence comes from Janthinobacterium sp. BHSEK, assembly GCF_056174685.1. Lineage (NCBI taxonomy): Bacteria > Pseudomonadati > Pseudomonadota > Betaproteobacteria > Burkholderiales > Oxalobacteraceae > Janthinobacterium > Janthinobacterium sp. BHSEK. Next base: position 46,486 of record NZ_JBWBYV010000059.1, on the reverse strand, counting down.
AATTCAAGCGGGAAGGGCGCTATCCGGGCCGCGAGGACGAAGTCGCGGCCCGCATCGTGAACAAGCAACGGGCGCAAGCGGGTGAAACGCAGGAGGCAGATGGCGAGGAAGGGGCGGGCAAGCCTGCGGCCAAGGCGGCTGACGCACCAGCGGCAAGCGACTTGCCGATTGCCGGCTATCAGCACCTGACGGTGGCGCAGATACGCGACAAGCTGGACGGCCTGTCTGCCGCCCAGCGCAAGCGCCTGCGCGAATACGAGGCGGCGCACAAGAAGCGCAAGGGCGTGTTCGATGCCTTGGATCGCTAAGGGGAGCGATGCGGATCCATCTGCCTGCGTGCGCCATGCTTGTGCTTGGCCTGATGCCTGTCTGGCTTTATACCTGGCTTCTTGCGTTTTACGGTTTTACGCCTTACTGCGTGCGCAGGTAGGCCAGCAGGTCGGCCACATGCTGGGCATTGCCGATGCCCCAGAAGCGCATGTTGTTTCCCGGGATGAAATCGCTCGGTGCTTTGAGGAAGCTGGCCAGGTTCTGCTCGGTCCAGATGATATTCGCGTTTTTCATGGCTGCCGAGTATTTGTAGTCGGTAGTGGTGCCGGCCTTGCGGCCGATCACGCCTGTCAGCTTGGGGCCGAAGCCGCCGTGCGCCGATGGGCCCACCTGATGGCAGGAGGCGCACTTGCGAAACGCCGCCTTGCCCGCTTCCGCATTGCCCTGCACGGCAGGCTTAGCGGCAGGCGCGGCCGCGTTGGCCATGGCGGCTGGCGCCAGCAGCAGGGCTGTCGCGGTCAGAGGGAAAAGCAAGCGAAAAGGAAATGGGGATGTCATTGGCGAGGCGGAATTGGACTGGAATTGGACTGAATGGGCTGTATGGCAAGCGCTGACATATTTTACAGGTCGGCATCAAAACCTGCCTGTCTGCTGTGCAGCGTTGCCCGCTGCTAGCAGTGCTCGCACTGCGTCGCAGCGGGTGCCTTGCATAGCATTCGGTTCTGTTCGTCATAAATTCACAATAATTTCCTGAGGATTACTTAGCGCTTGCCGCCCTGTGCACCGAGCGCCGCCATGGCTGACGCGAACACGATGCAGGCGATGGCCAGCCACTGGGTCAGGCTCAGCAATTCTCCCAGCACGGCCATGGCGGCCAGCGCGCTGACGGCCGGCGCCGCGCTGCTGAACATGCCGAACACGCCCTGCGGCAAGCGGCGCAGGGCAAAGATTTCCAGCGAATATGGCAGGGCGCTGGACAGCATGGCGATTGCCAGGCCCATCAAGGCAATCGATGGCGCTAGCAGGGCCGTGCCCGAATACGCGACACCGATGGGCACCGTCACCATGGCCGCCACCGTCATGCCCCAGGCCACCGCCTGGCCGCCCTGCAAGGTCGAGGCGCGCTTGCCGAAGATGATGTACATCGCCCAGCACAGGGCCGCGCCCAGCGCATACGCCACGCCGACAGGGTCCAGGCTGCCCGGGCTGCCTTGCAGGGGCAGCAGCAAATACAAGCCGAACACGGCACAGGCGACGGCGAATAAATCGCGGGGCCGGCGCGACGACAGCATGGCCACGGCCAGCGGCCCCGTCACCTCGATGGCAACCGCGATGCCGATCGGTATCAGCGCAAACGCCCGGTAAATCAGCAAGTTCATCAGCCCCAGCACGGAACCATAGACGAGCAAATTCAGTACATCCTTGCGCGTCAGCCGGTAGCGCCACGGACGGAAGATGGCCAGCAGGATCAGCGCCGAGAACCCCACGCGGTACGCCGTAATCCCCTCGACCCCGATGACGGGAAACAGATTCTTCGCAATCGCCGCCCCCAGATTGACGGAAATCTGCCCTCCCAGTACGGCCAGGGAAGGGAGCAGGATGCTGTCGGGGAGGGCGGAGGTCGAGGCTGGGGAGGTCATGGGACGGTATTTTAATATGCCTGAGGCTGGCAGTCGCTGGCAGATCTGCAACGCACGGCAATTTAGCCGCCTGCACATTGACAGGCGATGTAGCGCGGGCACTGTTGAGGTAGTGCAAGTATTTCCTGATAATGCTATTCTGCCTGCACCCTTGGAACCGCCGGGTGCACCCTCCGATTCTTCATTTTGATGGAGCCGTCCCATGAGTTGCAGAAACATGGCAGTAACCCTCGTGCTGGGGTGTACCGCCGGCATGGCCGGTGCGCAGGCCTTGTCGCCGCAGGCGCAATTACCGATCTGGGCAACGCAGCAACTCGACAGCCTGGCCAAGCGCGAGGCCATCGAGGTCAATGCGCGCATGAATCCCTTCGTTCTGCGCGGCGATTTCGACGGCGACACGGCAATGGCGACCTGGCTGTCCTGATCAAGAACAAGGACAGCAGGAAAGAAGGCATCGTCTTCCTGTTCCGGCAGAAGTCGGCGCCCCTCATCGTGGGGGCGGGACATGCATTGTCCAATGGCGGCGACGATTTCGCCTGGCTGGAAGTGTGGCAGGTGGAAGACAAGGGCCCGCTCCAGCACAGCTACCATGAAAAATCGCTGAGGCTGAAAACGGACGGGATCATGGTGGCAAAAGAGGGTTCGGCCAGTGCCTGGATCTATATCAAGGGCGGCAAGGCGTTTTGGCAACAGCAGGGCGATTGAAGAATTCCACGCGTGTGTCTGCTGGCCGACGAGGGTGTGGCGTTCTATCGAGCATTGTAATTAACGCGTCTACAGGAGTAGCAGGGCAATGACTGTGTTCAGTATCGGCGACACCAATTTTGAGGTGGATGTAGCGAAATCAAGTATTAGTCTGGAAGCTCATGGCAGCGGCATGCTGGAGCTGAATATCGATATCCATGGGGATGACGATGTGTTTATGCGCTTGACCGAGCCGGAGGATGCGGAATGGTCGTGGGCGCTGTATCCGCCGGCTTTTTTCCTGCATGGCTTGCGCATACAGAAAGGGCCGGAAGGAGCGCTGGCGATCGGGATGCTGGATATGCATCCCGAGGCAGAGGAATCGGGTATCTATATGATGGAGTATGGTGACGTGTCGGCCGTCAACATCATTGAATTGTCGGCGGATCGACTAGCCATGTCGGGCATGGTGGACTTGTGCGGCAAGCGCCTGCCATTTCATATCGATATGCCGCGCAGATAGTATCGGGGCCGGGCTCGTCGGGATTGGAATGCGCCCCATTGGTGCGCATTCCCCCGGCGGGGCCGGCCCCGCTCCAGTCTGATTATTCCAGCTTCAAGGCCTTCGCCACATCCCTCCACGCCACGTACTTGAAGTTCTGCGGTCCATCGGGCAGGCGCTTGTAGCCGTCCTGGATCACCAGCATGCCTTGCGCATACGCGCCGCCCAGGTTGGCGGAGGTGACGTCGAGGCCGTCCGTTTCCGATGTGCCGTCTATGCCGGCCGGCAAGTTGAAGCCTACCTTGAAGCGGCCGCGCACCTTGTAGGGCGCTTGCGCGTCGAGCACCACGTAGCTGTTGTCGCCCTGGCTGGAGACGATCAGGTAGCCGGTGCCGGGCTTGGCGCCCGGCTGGCGGTAGATGGCCATGCCTTCCACGTCGGCCGCCAGGTTCGCGCCCACGGGCAAGACCATGGTGAGCGCGTCCGGCTTGGCGGCGTCGGCCGAGGTGGTCCACACGCCGCGCGTTTCCTCGCCCAGGAACAGGCGGGCGTTGGCGTCGTCGGCCACGCAGCCTTCCGGTTGCGTCGCGACCTTGAAGCTGCGCAACAGAGTCGCGCTGAACTTGTCGCCTTCCAGGCCGATGCTGTATTGCTGGAAGGTGCCGTCCTTGTCGTTGATGAACGCCTGCACGCCGCCGGCCGCTGGCTGATACAAGCACATGCCGTAGATGCTTTTCAGGCCGGTAGCAAAACGGCCCGCTTCCGCCACCTCGCCGCTGGCATTGATGGTAAATAACATCATGCTGTTGTCGTCGCGCTGCGTGGCCACGGCCAGGTCGACCTTGCTGCCGCCCAGCTGAATGTTCTGCCGCACGTCGACGTTGTTCAAACGGCCCACTTCCAGCAGCTGCGTCTGCTTGCCTTGCAGGTCGTAGACCAATAGCCCCTGTTTCTTGTTGGTGCCGAGGATACGCGCATCGGCCGGGTTGCTGGCCAGCCAGATGGCCGGGTCGTCGGCTGCATCGCCCTGGCGCGCCATCGGTTCCGTCTGCGCTTGCGGGGCGATGATGGCCTCCGCCGGCGCTGTTTCCGCCTTGCCTGTCCATTTCACGGGCCGCGCCTGCCAACCGTTCTTGCCGCGCAGTAGCAAGGCGTCCTTGTCCAGCGCCAGCTGGCTGTCGCCCTTGCGCACGTTCAAGGCGACGGTTTGGGTTGGTTGCGCCGTCCACTGCCCGCCTTGATGAGCAAACAGGTGCAGCTTGTCCGCCTTGCCGTCGAGCACGGCCACGCCGCCCGGCAGCACGGCCAGCGCGCCGGCGCCCCCGTCCAGCTGGCCATACGGCTTGCGCAGGGCCACCACTTCGCGTTTGCCCATGCCTTCGGAATCGGCGTCATACGCCCACACGCCCATGTTGGCCTCGCTCACCAGCAGGCGTCGGGCGCCATCGTCGGCGCGGCAATGTTTCGCATGGGGCGGCAAGGCCAGTTTGCGTACCAGGCTGCGTTGCTCGCCCTGCATCACCCACTGTTCCGCCTGGCCATCCTTGCCGATCAGGAACAGATGGGTTAGCTGCTGGGCGTCGCGGTACAGGCACGATGCTTCCACGGAAAACGTCGGCACGGGAAACGGCGCCAGTTTCACCAGCTTGCCGGCCTGCACATCGACGGAGACGGGCAGCGGGCGCTGCGTGTCCGCTTCCAGGAAGACGGCCTGCAGCTTGCTGCCATCGATGCGCGTGTCGAGCTGCTTGGCGCGCACGGCGATGCGGTCCTGTTCCTGGCCAGCCGCATTGAACAGGCGCAAGCCGTGTTTGTCCAAAGTCAGCCAGCCGCCGCCGGGCAGGCGCGCCAGCTCTTCCGCTTCCTGCGTGAAAGTGGGGACGGCTTGGGCAGGGGCGGCCTGCGCGATGCCGCCGAGGCAAGCCAGCACAGCGCTGCAGAGTACGGTTTTTTTCATGTTATTGAGAATCATCATCAGAAGGCGCTGGCTTTCAGGCTCACTTTGAAAGTGCGGCCGTATTGTTCGTTTTGCACGTTGTATTGCTTCGTGCCCTGGTAGACATAGTATTTCTCGTTGTTCAGGTTGGCCGCCTCGAACATCAGCTGGAACTGCTTGTTGATCTGGTAGGACAGCGAGAAATCGAGCTGCTTCTGGCTGGCGACGATATGGTCCTGGCTCTGGTCGAGGATCTCGCCACCCATTTCCAGCAGGTAAGGCGACTTGTAGTTGAGGGCCAGGCGGGCGCTGACGGGGCCCGTTTCATAGCCCAGCATCAGGTTCATGACCTGGTTCGACTGGCCCGGCAGGCGGATGTCGCGGTTCATCTGCTGCTTGCTCGCCTTGTCGTAGCGGCCGATTTGCGCGCGCGAGGTGCTCAAGGTGCCGTTGACGCCGACGAGGAACTTGTTGAATGGCGCCGGCAGCATGCGCAGCGGCTGCATGTAGGCCAGTTCGATGCCTTTGACTTTTGCCGCGTCGCCGTTTGCATACGAGGTGGCCGTCGTGTAGCCCGTCCATTGTCCCGTGCCGGCCAGGTTGGTCGTGTATGTAAAATTCTTGATGTCCTTGTAGAAGCCATACGCCGACATCACGCCATCGTTGCCCAGCACGCGCTCGATGCCGAGGTCCAGGTTGTTGGCCTTCAAGGGTTTCAAGTCCGGGTTGCCGATCACGGCTTCCGTGTTGCTGGCCAGGCTGATGCCCGGAGCCAGCTGGCTGAAGTTGGCGCGCACCACGGCTTGCGTCCAGGCGGCCCGCACGCTCGTCTTTTGATCGAGGTCATAGCGGGTTTGCAGGTTTGGCAGCCAGTTGGTGTACGAACGCTCGCGTGTCAAGGCGGTGGCGACGCCGGCGCTGTCCACCTGCGAACCGGCCGCTTCAAAGCTGGTGCGCTCGGCGCGCACGCCGCCGAGGATGTGCCAGGCGTCGAAGTCGTAGCTGTTCTGCACATACATGGCGTTGATGTCTTCATGCATGCGGTAATCGTTGATGATCGATTCCGTGGCCAGGCGCGCCTTGTCGCGGTCCAGTCCAGACACACGGGCACGGATCAGGGCCGGGTCCAGCGCCACGCCGATGTTGCCCAGGTCGTAGTCGAGATTGTGGCCCTGCACGAAGTTGCTCATCGAGGTGGAGCCGGCGCCCCAGTAATTGCCGCTGGTGGCCTTGCTGCTGTTATATGCCCATTGATCCGTGTCATTGGTTTTTTCGCGGCGGCTGACTTTGGCGCCGAATTTCAGCGTGGCGATGTCGAACTTGCGCGCCAGGTCGATGCGCGCGTGGTGTTCGTTGTCTTTCGAGTAGCGCTTTTGCAGGGTGATGGCATTGAGCGCATAGCTGGCCGGGTCGTACAGCGAGGCGGGGCCGCTCAACAATGGTTGCTCGGTGCTGTTGAAGCTGATGCCGTTAAAGTTGCTGAGGCCGCGGAAACGGCCGTCGTTCAAGGATTCCGGCGTGTCTTCCGTGGCGCGGCTCAGGCCGCCTTTCACGTCCAGGGTCCAGTCGCCCGATTTCTGCTGCGTGCCCAGGACCAGCGAGCGCACTTGCTGCGTATACTTGCGCTGGCGGATGCGGCGCTCGGCGCGCGCGCTGGCCGTCTGGCCTTCGGCCAGGCTGCCGCCCGCGATATTGCTGATGGTCAAACGGTCGCGCACTTCATCGTCGGAAAATTCGCTCACAAAAGAGCGCAAGAACCAGCTGTTGCCCGCTTCCGGACGGTAGTCGAGGTTGACGGCCAGGGCGCCGCGCTTGCGCACGGGCAGGTAGTCGCGCAATTCCAGGCCCGACAGTTTTCCCTTGCTCCAGGCGCCGCCCGTTTCCACGTCATCGGAGCCGAACGAGCGCTTTTCCGCGCTCAGGCCGGCGGCCACGCCCAGTTTGCCGTCGAGGAAGCGCTGGGCCCACAGGGCGCCGCCGCTGGGGCTGGTCTTGCCCGTCTTTTCATCATGGCTGGCGGCCACGTTGGCCGACAGCAGCTTGCCCGGCAAGTCGAAGGCGGACAGCGATTTGACTTCGATGGTGGCGCCCAGCGAGTTGGCGTCCATTTCCGGCAGCAAGGTTTTCGAGACTTCCAGCGTGCGGATCAGGCCGGCAGGCAGGATATCGAGTGCCACGGCGCGGCGGCCCGCTTCCGGCGACGGCACCAGCGCGCCGTTGATGGTGACCGCGTTCAGGTCCGGGCCCAGGCCGCGCACCGTGATGTAGCGGCCTTCGCCCTGGTCGCGCTGCACGGACACGCCCGGCAAGCGGGCCAGTGCCTCGGCCGCGTTTTTATCGGGCAAGCCGCCGATATCGTCGCTGCTGATGACGCTGATGATGTTGTCGGCTTTCTCTTGCGCGGCGATGGCGTTGCGCAGGCTGGCGCGCTGGCCGCTGACGACCACGGTGGCGGCCGGCTGGCCGTCGTCCTGTGCTTGTGCCTGGCTGGCGCCGCTGAAGACAGCCATGACGGCCAGGGCCACGGCCGTCAGGCGCAGCGGGGAGGGGAAGGAAGGGTGCATGGTTTTCATGAAGAGCTCGGTTAGGGAGGAAGGAACCGGGCGGATTCTAGGCAGCAAATATGACGGTTGCGTGACAGGCAAGGGCTTGCCACCCTGAAAACAACGGCGGGTGAACGCTATCCAGCCGGAAATGAACCGGGGTGAGCTGAATTGACCTGCCGGCGCGGGGCGCATGGGCAACGGCTTGCCGCATTTGCCTGCGCCGCGCTTCTGATGTTGAGCCGTTTGCACCTGCCGCACGGGCGCGGGGCATGTCATCGTGCCGTCATGGGCGGGCGCTATCGTGGCGACAGCACCACTTTTAAAGGTTCCCCACATGCTGCCGTTGCACCGTAACAGTCTGATTGCCGCCGCGCTGGCATTGCCCCTGTTTTTATTCCTGTACGCCACACTGGGCCATGTTAAACCGTTTGCCATCTGGAAGTGGATGGATATCGTCTGCGAAGGCGGCACGGCCGTCATGGCGGGCATCTGGTTTTTGTTTACCCTCAGCAGCCGTCCACGGGGGCGGGTGACGAGCCTGATCGCCGGCGGCCTGTGCGCCATCATGCTGGGTTCCTGGGCCGATTGCCTGGACGAATTCTTTGCCGTCGACAAGAGCGCCGTGTGGGACAACTGGCTGGAAGCCTTGATTCCGTTTGGCATGCTGGTGCTGACGATCGGCATGTATTACTGGCGCCTGGAACAGTTCCGCCTGAACGAACACCTGCAAAAGCGCGAACGCCTGTTCCGCGACCACCGCGCCTTCGACCGCATCACGCAACTGGCCGACGCCAGCTACCTGCGCACGCAGATGCGCCTGGAGCAGGAACGCCGGCCCGGCTTCGATTGCGCGCTGGTCTTGCTCGACATCGACAGCTTTCACCTGATTAACCGGGAATACGGCCACCGCGAAGGCGACCGCGTGCTGCAAGCCGTGGGCCACATGCTGCTGTTGAACTTGCGCAATGACGACTTGCTGTGCCGCTATGCGGGCGACCGCTTTGCCGTGCTGATGCCGGGCGTGTCGCGCGAGGATGCGGCCGTCAAGGCACGCCACCTGTGCGCCATGGTGGGACAGATGCGCCACCATGCCAACGACAACCGCGAAATCCGCCTGAGCCTGCGGCATGCCTGCTCGCTCACCGATGGCGTGCCGGAAGTGGTCTTGGCCGAGCTGAGCCGGGCCGTGGAAACGCCGGGCCGCAGCGCCAGTCCCAGGGCCGGCAGCGCCGCGCCTGCCTGATGCCGCTGAACCAGCAGGGCGACCCCAGCATCGCGGCCCATCACCAGCCGGCGCTGGTGCTCGACTATGCGCGCAGCCGCGAGCTGGCCACGGCGCCGCTGCTCAAGGGCACGGGCCTCGATGGCGGCGCGCTGCCGTCCGCGGAAAGCCAGGTCAGCGCTGCGCAATACCTGCAATTGCTGGCCAACGTGGCGCGCGGCCTTGACAGTGCCGACACCAGCTTCATGCTGGGCCAGCAAATGCTGCCCGGCCATTACGGCGCCGCCAGCCACGCCTTGCTGCAGGCGCAGAATCTGCGCCAGGCCTTGACCATCCTGTGCAACTTCCATACCTTGCTGTGTCCGCTGCTGCAGCCCCGGCTGCGCGAGGCGGGCGACATGCACGTGCTGTACTGGGTCGATGCGTTCGGCGCGCCCAGCCAGCTGCCGTTTCTGGTGGAAATGCACATGACGGCGCTGGCGGCCATGTGCCGCTGGCTGGCGGGCGAGTCCTTGCCATGGCGCTTCTGTTTCAACCGCGCGCGGCCCCGCCACGTGGAGCAGCACGAAGTGCACCTGGGCCAGTCCCTGCGTTTCGATTGCCAGGTGGACGCCATGCTCATCGATTCCAGCTGGCTCGACAAGCCCTGGCCGCGCGGCAATGCCACGGCGGCCGCGCTGGCCTTGCGCGCGGCGGCCCTGGCGCCCGTGCCCGCCGCCAGCCTGCTCGGTGCGCTGTACGACTACCTGCTGGCGAACATCCGCTGCGCGCCGACCCTGGAACGCACGGCGCAGGAATTCGGCGTCAGTCCCGCCACCCTGAAACGCCATCTGGCGCGCCATGGCACGCATTTCCAGGCCGAGCTGGACCAGGTGCGCGCGCACAAGGCGATCTACCTGTTCCAGGCGCATGGCTACGACAACGATGCCGTGGCCGCCTACCTCGGCTTTCATGATGCCACCAACTTCCGCCGCTCGTTCAAACGCTGGACGGGGCAAACGCCGCAACTATTGCGTCACGCGCTGGCCCTGTTCGTGGCGGGATGAACGCCGGCGTTGCGCGCCTGCGCCACGGACAGTCGTTCCTGCGGGAACAATTGCCCGTTCTGCTACATCCATAGTACACTCGATCAGAGAGCGAACAGACGCGCTTTGAGGCGCTCCGGCACGGCGCCACGCGACGCCGCGACAGCGCCATCGCGATGGCGGGCCGGCGGCAGACGACCGGTGTGCCGTGCCTTAACCCAGCCTGGAAGCTGGCGTCACCAGTGTGGTGCGCCGGAAACCGGGCAACTTGATAATGCTCAATCGTGTATTCACAATCGCAGATCGATCCAGTCGTCAGTTTCCGCAACACCCAGGGTGAGGCGGTGCGCGGCACGATTTTCAACTTGCAGCGCAATTCGCTGGTCATGGAAATCTACAATCCATACTCGATTGTGCAGGTCAGCGAGGTGCTCAATGACGTGACGGTGCGCATGGGGGCGAAGAACGCCTACGTGGGCAAGGCCGTCGTCATCAGCAGCGTCAACACGGGCCTGACCGCCATCGTTTCCGTGACCCTGATCGACGAGTGGCGCGAGCTGAGCGACGTGGTCGTGGTCAAGGGCGCCGTGTTGAAGGAGTCGAGCGCCTTTGTCGCCGGCTGGGGCGAGCGCTTCCGCATCCGCCGCGATTACCAGATCGTCGTCAACGAAATGCGCGCCTTCCTGTCGGAAGTGGCGCGCTGGGTCGAGCAGGTCGACCTGTCCGATTCGCTGCCGAAGGAAAACGGCCGCCTGCGCCCCGATATCTTCGACGAGCTGGCCTTGCCCCTGATGGAGCAAACCCAGCTGTACCTGCGCCAGCTCGAGACCGAGGCTTCGCTGGTCGAAGAGGAGCGGGCGCCGGCCCACCGCGCGTTCGCCCAGGCGGCGCTGCATCCGCTGATCCTGCGCGCGCCCTTCGTCTTCCGCACGTTTACGAAGCCGCTCGGCTATGCGGGCGACTACCAGATGGTCAACCAGCTGCTGGACGATCCGCGCCAGGGCCCGAGCACGTATTTTCAGATCGTCAACGCCGCCTTCCTGCAGGCGGCCGTGGCGACGGCGCACCGCAACCGCATCGATATCCTGACGGAATTTTTGGCGCAGAAGGCGGCCGCGGCGCGCGCCGCCGGGCGCGTGTATAAAGTGCTCAACGTGGGCTGCGGCCCGGCCATCGAGGTGCAGCGCTTCCTGGAAACGTGTCCCGATGCGCAATGGCTGGCCTTCGAGCTGGTCGACTTCAGCAGCGAGACGCTGGACTGGACGCGCGCGCGCCTGACCACCATCATGCAGCGCACGGGGCGCGTGGTGGAGATCGATTATGTGCATGACTCCGTGCACAACCTGCTCAAGCGCCGCCACGGCTCCGGCGCCACGGGCTTGCCCGGCAGTTTCGATGCCGTGTATTGCGCCGGCCTGTTCGATTATCTGTCCGACAAGGTGTGCGCGCGCCTGCTGCTGCACTTCGCCTCGCGCGTGGGGCCGGGCGGGCGCCTGCTGGTGACGAATGTGCACGCGGATAATCCGGGCAAGTTCGGCATGGAGCATTTGCTGGAGTGGCATTTGATCTATCGCGATGAAGCGGGCCTGTCGGCCCTGCTGCCCGAGCATGCGACGGATCCGCTGATCTATGTCGACGCCACGGGCGTGAATGTATTTGCGGAAGTGAGCATTCCTTGATGATGGATACCCCAGGCTTGCATGCCGGCTACACGGCCGTTTTGCGCGACTTCCGCTTGGAATTCAGCCGCGGCGGGGCCTACACGGGCATCGTGCTGATCCTGCTGGGCATGGGCCTCGATTCGGCCCTGTACCCGGACAAGCAGTCGGCGTTTACCAGCGCGCGCATCCTCGTGTCCGTGCTGATCTTTTGCGTCGTGCTGGCCATGCGCACGCGCTGGGCGCAAGACCGCATCCAGGGGCTGACCTTTGTCTGGCTGATCCTGCCGCAAATCATGATCGCCTGGATGATCGCCGTCACGGAAGGCGCCACCTCGATCTATTATGTGGGCATGACCCTGGCCATTTATTCGTCGGGCATCGTGCTGGCCTTCGGCCTGTGGCAAAATATGGTCTTTGGCGCCATTTCCTGCCTGCTGTACGTGGCTGCCTGCGCCTGGCATGCGGGCGGCTTCGACTTGCCAAGCACGTTTGTCGTCAACTGTTTGTTCCTGATCATGTCGGCCAGCATCAGCGCCGTGTTTACCTATTTCAATGAACGCGCCCGCTTCATGCTGTTCCAGCTGAAGGCGGAAGTGGCGCAAAAGAACACGCAGCTGGAAGAAACGAATAAAAGCCTGGCCGATATCAAGGGGCAGATGCTGCAGCAAGAGAAGATGGCCGCCATCGGCACCCTGGCCGCCGGGATGTTGCATGAAGTGAATAACCCCGTGAATTTCTGCATGATGGCCATCGAGGTGGCCATCGAAGACCCGGCCGCCAAGCAAAGCGCGCTGGTCAGCGAATGCCTGGCCGACGCCAAGCAGGGCATGCTGCGCGTGCAGCACATCGTCTCGGACTTGAAAACCTTCGCCTACCGCAAGAGCGGCAACCAGCTGGAAACGGGGCACTTCCAGTTCCGCAGCGCGCTCGAGGCCGCCATCCGTCTCGTCGGCCACGAAACGAAGAACGTCAGCATCAGCCACGATTTGCCGGTCGACACCCTGGTGCGCGGCGACGAGGCGGCCATCGTGGGCGTGCTGATCAACTTGCTGGGCAATGCCGTGCTGTCCATGCGCAAGGGCAATGCGCCGCCGTTCGAGATCCGCGTCACGGCCCACTGGGACGACAACCGCCTGCGCATCAGCGTGCGCGACAACGGCCCCGGCATCGCTCCGGAAAACCTGGCGCGCGTGTTCGAGCCGTTCTTTACCACGCGCGAAGTGGGGCAGGGCCTCGGCCTGGGCCTGAGCATCAGCTATGGCGTGATCGAGCGCCACGGCGGCACCCTGAGCGCCGAAAGCGTGCTCGGCGAATGGGCCAGCATGAATTTCGACTTGCAGCGTTCCGACTGGGAGGGCCGCTAGCATGGACAACGATAGCCGCGCCAGCGTGCTGTACGTGGACGACGAAGCGCTCGCCTGCAAGTATTTCGAGCGCGCCGTCGGCCAGCGCTACCGCGTGCTGACGGCGCCCAGCGTCGATGCGGCGCTGGCCTTGCTGGAAGACGAGACCGGCCTCATCGACGTGCTCGTCACCGATTACCGCATGCCGGACCGCCTGGGCAGCGAATTGCTGCAGGAAGTGGCGCAGCGCTATCCGCACATCGTCTGCATGCTCGTCACCGCGTATGCGGACAAGGACGTGCTGCTGGAGCTGATCAACGGCGGCACCTTATTCCGCCTGCTGGAAAAGCCGCTCGATCTGGCCGCCATGCAAACGGCGCTGCAGCTGGCCGTGCAGACGGGACGCGAGCGGGCCGCGCGCCGTCAGGGCCTGGTGGCGATGGAGGAATCGCTGGCCTTCCTCGCGCATGAATTGAACACGCCGCTGGCGGCCATCGCCAATTTTGCGCGCGGCATCGCCCGGCGCGCACAGGCGGATTCCACGCCGCAAGCGGAGATCGGCGAGGCGGCCGCCTTGATGCACGACAATGCGCGCTATTGCCTGTCGGTGCTGGCCAGCTTTGTCGACACGGTGCGCCTGGCCAGCAGCGGGCCGGGCATGCAGGGTGGACGCCGCGCCGGCAGCGCGCGCCAGCTGCTGGACGCCTTGCTCGACAGCTATCCTTTGAGCACGGCCCAGCGCGCCGCCATCGCGGTCGAGGTGGGCGACGATTTCTCCATTGCCGAGTCGCCCAATTGCGTCGCGCTGATTTTATCTTCCGTGCTGGCGAATGCCTTGCGTTCGGCCGGCGAGCAAGCCCATCCGGCGATCGGCATCCGCATCGATGCGGGCCGCATCACGGTGCGCGACAATGGCGCCGGCATCGCCCCCGAGATCGTCGAACAGCTGTTGATCGACCCCTTGAGCAGCAGCGGCGGCGAAGGCAAGGGCTGGGGCATGGTGTTTTGCCACCGCATGATGCAGTCGTTCGGCGGCAACCTCGATATCGCCACCGAATTTGGCAGTTCCACCACGGTCACCCTGAATTTTCCAGTACATATAAGGAACGAGCATGATTGACGCCAATCTGCGTTTACCGGCTCAGCGTGAGCCGGCGCAAGGCTTGCCGACGATACTCTACGTCGATGACGAGGCCAACGCCCTCAAATACTTCCAGCGCGCCATCGCGCCGCTGGCCGAGGTGCTGACGGCCACCTCGGTCGAGGAAGGCAAGCGCATCCTCGACGAGCAAGCCGACCGCATCGCCGTGCTGGTGTCGGACCAGCGCATGCCTGGCGCCTACGGCAACGAGCTGCTGTCGTATTGCTGGGACCGCCATCCGCACATCGTGCGCATCCTGACCACCGCGTATTCCGAGCTGGAGCACACGGTGGAAGCAGTCAACCAGGGGCAGATCCACCGCTACATCCAGAAGCCGTGGGATATCGCGGCGCTGCGCATGGAGCTCAAGCAGGCGCTGGAACTGGCGCGCTTGCGCAACGAACACGCGCAGTTGCTGCGTGAAAAGCTGATGGTGCGCCAGCGGCAAGCCGTCGCCAACCGCATCGGCACCCTGTATGCGCTGTGCGCCAGCCTGGCTGGTCCGGAACAGCAGCTGCCCGTGGAAGCGTATCTGTCGGCGGCCCTGACGGCCGGCGTCACGCCGCCCGAGCCGGACTGGCTGCTGATGGATTATGCCGATCTGGTCAGTTCGGAAGCCTTCCGCGGCACGGCCTTTGCCGCCGCCGTGCGCCAGCAGCTCGACACGCTCGAGCGCGAGCATCCGGGGCGCGGCGTGGAGCAGGCCATCGACATGCTGCTGCCCGTGTTTGGCGCGGCACTGCAAAACCAGGGCGGCACGGCGCTGTTCCTCGATGGCCGCCTGCTGACGGAATTCCTGGAAACGCCGACCACCATGCCCGTCTCGGCCATCCACTCGTTCTGGCTGGCCAGCTTGCTGTGGCTGGCGCGGCGCGGCTGGTCCTTGCAGCTGAGCAAAACGGAACTGGGCTTGCAGGGCAAGGTGGTGCAGGCCGAGCCGGCGCTCACGCCGGACCACCTGGCGGCCTGGATCGAGCAGTTCTGACGGTACCCGCAAGGGGGCGTGCCAAATACAACAGGGCCGCGCGGGCCCTGTGTCCGCTGGCGGTGGGCGGGCTTAGCGTTCCGCCGCCGCCTTCAGGTTGTTCAAGCCTTTTTCAAAATCCTTGCCGATCATCCTGTCCATGCTGACGAAGACGGTCATGACCTTGCTGACGTAAGGGCTGGGGCCCGTCATGGTCCAGTTCACCTTGGTGCCGTCGCCCTCGGGCGCCATGGTAAACGTGGTGGTGTTGTGGCTCTCAAACGGCTTGAGGAAGTCCAGCTTGATGACGGTGCGCTCGGGCTGGGCCGCTTCCGTGATTTCCATGCGCCCGGCGCCCACCTTGTCATTGCCTTGCCACGCATATTGGGCACCTAGGCCATTGGCCGGCCCCGTAAACGTGCGGCGCATGGCGGGATCGAGCTTTTCCCACGGCGACCAGGCGGCCCAGTAATGGAAGTCCGTGACCAGGGCGGCGATTTTCTCGGGCGGGGCCTTGATGGTGATTTCGCGCTGGACACTGAAGGTGTCGGGCTTGGTGGTGGCATAGCCGAGGATGGCGGCGACGACGACAACGATCAGCAGCAGGGTTTTTTTGATCATATGCTCTCCAAATCTTGAATGGTCGATGCGAACGAATCAAGGCAATCTTAGCAGATATGAATGGCCGTGCGCGGCCTGTTGGCCTTTATTTGCGCCGGCTTTGCGCAGGGCCGCCTGCACGCCCGCCTGCACGCCAATTTGCCGCCCCGCACAGGCGCGCACGCCAGGTTTGTGGCGGGAGCCCGCGTCCGCTAGAATGCTGGCCTGCAAAGATTTCAAAGGGAAATATGATTCAACGATCGATCGCCAGGCTGACCCTGGCGTGCGGCGTGCTGGCTTCCGCCTTTGCCGCGAACCTGGCGCATGCCGATGCCTGTCCCGCCCACTACGTCGACGGCCGCAAGCCGGAAATCACCAACCCCAAGCTGGACGTGGCGACCAAAGAGCTGTGCTATAACGTGTTTGGCGTGATGCACTCGGGTATCACGCGCACGCCGCTGTGGTCGGCCGAGCACTTGACGGCGAACAACCTGGAAGCGGCGCAGGATTTGTCGCGCGAAAACTCCTTTCATGCCGAACGCAAGCTGCCCGCCGCCCAGCGCGCGGAACTGGCCGATTATGCGCGCAGCGGCTTCGACCGTGGCCACATGGCGCCCAACGGCGACATGCCGGACCGCCAGAGCCAGCGCGACAGCTTTACCCTGGCCAATATGGTGCCGCAAGACGCGCGCAACAACCGCTATGTGTGGGCCGGCATCGAGGGCGCCGTGCGCAAGATGGCGAAGAAGGAGGGCGACCTGTACGTGATCACGGGACCGGCGTTCATCGGCGGCAACCTGCGCAAGGTGGGAAGAGTCATCGTGCCCAGCCATCTGTACAAGGCCGTGTACAGCCCGCGCCAGCGTGCCGGCGCCGCCTACTTCATTGAAAACGTCGACACCAAGACGTATGAAGTGCTGAGCATTGCGCAACTGGAAGACAGGATAGGCATCGATCTGTTACCGTCGCTGACGCGCCAGCAGAAGCTGCGCATGCTGAGTTTGCCCAAGGTGAAAAGCAAGTCCAAGAAATAACAAGACCGTCAAAAAGGAAATCCCATGTGCGCAAAGAAATTCGTCCCTTACGCCAATGAAAGCGATGTGCTGGAAATCGGCAGCCTGACCATCGAAAACCGGGTCGACCGCATCAGCCTCAGCGGCGACATCGACCTGACCCTGGACAAGCCGGGCCTGGCGCTGGCCAGGCAGCTGCAAAAACTGCTGACCGACGTGGTGGCCCAGCTGGAAAAGCAGGAGCTGCCGGACCAGCTGCCGCCGCCCGAAGTGACGTCGGTGGCCAATCCCTTCGAGTGACGCGGGCACGGACGTCTATTGTGCCGCTTGGGCGGCGCGATAGTAGCCGTTCCGGCTCAGTTCCTCCGGCGCATTCGCCACCTCGTAGGCGGTCAGGGCGATGGCGATGGCCGAATATTGCTGCGCCGCGCCGAAAGGCAGCACGTTCTCATACGTGTCCTGTACCGTGTGATGCACGCGGCCGTAGTCGAAATCGCCGAGCACGCTAAATTTCGGCGTCGGCACGCCATGCAGGCTGAAGACGGCATCATCGCTGCCTGTCCGCGCATTCATCGCCTTGCTGGCGTCGCGCGGCACATCGTTGATGGTCGCGGCGAAGCCGAACACGGGGTGGACGTCTTGCAGGGCCCGTTCCACCCGGCCAAACACGGGTTGCCAGGCCGTGGGAACGGCGATGCCGTCGATGGCGCCGGGGCGGCCGTCGCGATTGAGCATCATGACGATGTTTTTCATTTCGCCCGCATGCCGTTCGGCGAATGCGAATGAACCCTTGCGGCCGATTTCCTCCGCGCCGAAGGCCACCAGCATGATGGTGCGGCGCGGCTTCGCTTCGGACAGCGCCAGCAGGCGCATCGCTTCCAGCATGGTCGCCACGCCGCCGCCATTGTCTGCCGCACCCGTGCCGCCATCGTAGCTGTCGAGGTGGGCGCCGATCAGCACGATTTCCCCGGGTTTTTCCGAGCCAGGAATGCGGGCGACGACGTTGTGATACGTCACCGGACCCGGGTAGAACCAGTTGCGGATATCAAACTCCAGGGTGACGGCCTCGCCGTGCGCCAGGCGCTGGCGGATGTCCGCGTACTGTGGCGCGGCCAGCTTGATGTCGGGCAAGGTCGGCAGCGACGCCCAGGTGGCGGGCGCCGCGCTGGCGGCGTACAGGGGTTCCTCGCCGGACTGGAGGGTGCCCAGGGCGCCGGCCTGCATCAGCACTCTGGTGATGGCCCTGGGCTTGTGGATGGCGCTGCCATCGCGCCCGCCGCCGCTGTTTTCGCCCCCGATCAGCACCCATTTTCCCTGGAACTGCGCGGCGCGCTGCTGTGCCTCTTCCAAGGTAGCCGGCCCCACGATTGCCAGGCCCTGCTGCACGCCACGCGTGCCGGCCGAGTAGGCGGGCGTCGCCATGCGTAAGGGCAGCTCCCGGGGCGCCAGCATCCTGCCCGACCAGGGACCGCGGTTGAAGCCTGCTGACATCTGGCCCGCCTCTTCCAGTTCGGCCTGCACGCCCCATTGCCGCAATTGCATGCGTGCCCATTGCGCCGCATGCGTGTAGGCATCGCTGCCGGCCATGCGGCCGCCGAAGCGGTTGCTCAGGATGTCGAGCCAGTCCATCGCGCGCGGCTCGCTGGTGCCCAGCGCCACGATCTTGCGCGCCGTGGCGTCGCCGGAGCGCGCTGGCGCGGCTTCGATGCGCGCATCCCTGCCGGACAACGTGCCCAGGAAGGCGGGCAATGTGCCTTGCCGGCGCGCCGCCAGCGCCGCATCCAGCTTGGCGGCACGGTTCAGCTTATCCTGGCGCAGCAGCGATTCGTAGGCGCGCAGCACGCCCTGCATGCCCGCCAGGTCGCGCTCCCCTTGCTGCCGGGCCTGCTCCGGGTGGCTGATCTGGAAGGCCATCACGCTGGCCAGGTACTGGAAGCGCAGCGCCGCCCGCGTGGCCGGCGCGGGGGCGGTGCTCAGCCAGTCATCGGGCATGCCGGCGTCGAACGCGAGGTCGGGAATGGCATCGACCCATGCGCCCAGCCAGGCGCCGTCGCGCTGTTGCACGGCCAGCGGGGCGCCCTGCGCCTCTTTCGCCATCCGCACCACGCGCATGCGCTCGGCCGGCGTGGATGGGCCGCGAGCGGCGCCGCCTGCCGCCGCCACCGCTGGCGCGGCGGGCAAAGCCGCTGGCACATAGCGTTCCCTGAGCCGCGTGCCGTTTACAGGCTTGGGCTCGTTCTCATCGGTTTCGACCAGGCGTTCGCCGCTCAGCACGTCGCCTTTCGCTTGCAAGGTCCAGCGTATCGTCACCTCGGTGCTGACCTCCTTGCCGTTGCGCCCCGTGCTGACGCGCTTGCCGCCATGCCGGAAAACGGTGCCGGCGGGGCCTTTTGTCCCGTGCACCGTGCGTGGGGAGGTGAGCCGGCCCCGTTCATCGAGCCACGCGATCGTCGCACGCATGCCGCCTTGCTCTTCGGTAATGTCGAGTATGCCCGTGTCGATCAGGTCGGCCTCGACGCCATTCGTCGTGGTCGTGCCCGTCGCCGTCCGGAATTGCCACTGTCCGGCGAGGGCCGGCGCCTGGGCGTACAGGGTGGCGGGCAGCGCGGCAGCGGCGAGGAGGCAGCTGGCGTAAAGAGGGGAAAGGCGCAGGTTCATGGTTGTCCTTGTCATGTTTTTCACTCGGGAAGAGTTGAAAACAGTATGCGGATAACCAGATTGCCAAGATGCCACTTTCCGACCAAGGCCGGGATTGGCGGCCTGAAGGCGCGTTTGGCCGCGCCGAATGCCAGGTCAACCTCGTCCGACCTTCTGCATCGGACGAGGTCGCTCTGGCACCCACTTACTGGGCGAACGCCTGCGCCGCCGGCGTCACGGTGACGGCCGCCGGCTGGAGGTTCAGCTTCATCGCGCCGATGACCTTGTCTTCATCGAGCAGGGCTTGCGGCTTGTTGCCGTCGTACTTGATGGGAGAAAACGCGTCGCTGACGAGCTTTTCCTTCAGGCCGGTCGCATCCTTGGCAACGATCACCACGGACAGGTTCTTCGCCGACAGGTGCTGCTTGATGGCGCGGTTGACGTCTTGTACCGTCAATTTCGACAAGCCATCACGCATCAGCTTGGTGAACTCGGGCGTGCCATACCATTGCGAATCGAGCGCGTAACCGAGTTGCTGGTCCTGCGTCGACGTCATGACGAAGACGTTCTTCATCAGGTAGTCGCGCGTGGTGGCGAAATCGTCCTGCGTCAGGCCGTTGTCGATGAGCTTGCCCAATTCCGTCAGGGCCACGCGCAGGGCGAAGTGGGCGTTGTCCGGCGCCACGGGGCGGATCCAGATCTCGAACAGCTGCGCCTTGCGGCCCAGGTTCGGGTTCGGGAAGAACTGATACATGCCGCGTGGGAAGGCTTCAATGTACGCGTAATCGCCATAGTTCATGCCGCGGATTTCACGGATGCGCTGGTACAGGTAGGAATTCGAGGCGCGGTGCTCGCCCAGCCATGTCTTCGCCAGCCACAGGGCGGGGAAGTCCGGATGCGTGCGCGTCACCTCCAAAGGCAGGCCGAACGAGATGGCCGTGGCGCGCGTGTTCTTCTCGATGATTTCCACTTCCAGGCCCTGCGCCTTGCGGCCCGCCGGTTTCACGGTGGCGGGCAAGCCGGGACCGGCCGGCAAGCTTGCCAGCGCTTGCGTCAGCGACGCCGTCATGGCGTCGGACACGTCGCCGGAAATGCCCACCTTGACGGCGCCTTGCGCGTACGCCGTCTTCCAGAACTGTTTCACGTCGTCCAGGGTGATGGCGTCGATGCCGGCCACCGTGCCCAGTACGGGATGGCCATATGGCGTGCCCGCATACACATTGGTTTGCAGGCGTTCCTTGGCGAATTCCTCTTCGTTATTGTCCTTCAGGTCCAGCAGCAGTGCATTTTTTTGCGCATCCTTCAAGCGGCGGAAGTCGTCTTCGCGGAAGCCGGGCGAGAGCAGCAGGGGCAGGGCGATGGCGTTGAACTGGGTCCAGTTATCCTTGTGGATGGAGCCCGTAAACGTCGTCATTTCCTTGTCCGTCTGCTGGGAAAAGCTGCCGGCCAGCGGGAACAGGGCCTGGTTGACTTCGTCGATCTTGCGCTCGGACGAGCCGCCCGACGCCACCATGGCGGCCGTCAGCGCGGCCAGGCCTTCCTTGCCCTGCGGGTCTTGCGCGGAACCGGCTGTAAACAGCAGCTTGTAGCGGATTTGCGGCAACGCCGACTTTTGCACCAGCACGTCGAATTTTGCATTTGACGCTGCCGGCAGCAGGCTGGCCAGCTTTGGTGTGGCGGCGATGGCGGCCGCCATCGGCTGGTGCGACAGGGTCGTCACCACCAGGCCGTCGTCCGTCAGGTATTTGCGCGCGGCCGCCTGCAGGTCGGCTGGCGTGAGCGTGTCGATCAGGCGGTAGTACTGGTTGATGGTGGCGTAGGAACGGTCGAAATGCACGAACGAGGCCAGGGTGCCGGCGATCTGCTCCGTGTTGTCGAGCGAGCGGATCAAGCCGTATTTTTCCGCCGACTTGGCGTCCGCCAGGTCTTTTTCGCTCACCGGCGTGTCGCGCAGCCGCGCCACGGTGGACAGGATGGCGTCACGCACGTAGACGGCGTCGTCGATGTTTTTCACGCGCGCGCCCAGCACGGCCAGGGTGGGATCGACGCGGTCCGGCGTCATCTCGAACAACTGGTCGACCTTCTGTTCATTCTGCACCAGGCGTTTATACAGGGGCGAGGTGCGGCCGAAGGACAGCGACAGCAGGGTCGCCAGGGCGGCCTGGTCCTTGTCCTTCACGGAAAACGCGGGCGCGTGGAAACCGACGGCTACCCACGGCAGGGTCGGCGTGGGCCAGGCCACGTGCTTGTAGACGGGGCCGCGCGGCGCGGGTTCGACGGGCACGGCCGCCTGCTGCTTGCCGCGCTGCCAGCCGCTCCAGTACTTTTCCACCAGCGCGATGGCCTGCTGCGGTTCCACGTCGCCGGCGATGATGATGGTGGTGCGCTCGGGACGGTACCAGCGGTCGAAGAACAGCTTCGAATACGCGTACTGGTTCGGCATGTCTTCGATGTCCTGGATGAAGCCCATCGTCGTGTGCTTGTAGGTATGCGTCGTGTAGGCGCTGTCGCGCATCACTTCGAACAGTTTCGACACGGGATTGGCGCTGTTCTTGTTGTATTCGCCCAGCACGGCGCGCGATTCCGTCTTGAACGCGTCTTCCGCATAGTCGAGGTGCTGGAAGCGGTCCGCCTCCACCTTCAGCACGGTTTCCAGGTCCTGCTTCGCGAACGTCGTGTGGTAATTGGTCAGGTCGTCGCTCGTGTAGGCGTTCTGGCGCGCGCCGGCGCGGGTGATGACTTCCTGGTATTTCTCGGGCGGATAGGCCTTGGTGCCGCGGAACATCATGTGTTCGAAGAAATGGGCGAAGCCGGACTTGCCCGGCTCGACTTCATTGCGCGAGCCCGTCTGCACGGGAATCTGCAAGGAGACCAGGTTGGGAAAGCCCGTCGGCACGATGATGATCTTCAAGCCATTCGCCAGGGTTTTTTCCGTCGCCTTGAATGGCAGCAGATCGGCCTTGCCGGCGGCGGCGCTGTGGGCTGCGGCCGGTTTGACGGGCGCGGCGCCCAGGTTCGACGCAGCCATGGCCGACAGGGCCAGGGCGAAAGCGGGTAATAAAGCGGGCATGATTCTTGACACGGGGGCTCCTTCTTATTGGATGTTATGAAAGTGCAACGCCGCAGCATAGAATATTCGTGCCGCCGTGCATAGGGGCAAGGCGTTTTGGCATGAAGGGGCGGCCCCGTCAGGGCAGGCAAGGCGTGCCGCAGGGACAGGTGGTCAGGTCAGCGTCGTTTCCGGCAGGCTGATGCGGTTGCGGCCCAGGTGCTTGGCGCGGTACAGGGCGCAGTCGGCCGTGTGGATCAGCTGGCCCAGTTCGGTGCCGGGACCGGGCAGGGCCGTGGCGGCGCCGATACTGACGGTGACGCAGGCGCCGTCGGGACGCTTGCGCGGCAGCTGCAGCCGCTCCACGCGCTGGCGGATGCGCTCGGCCACGATGGCCGCGCCCTTGAGCGACTGGTTCGGCAGGATCACGGCGAACTCTTCGCCGCCGTAGCGGGCCACCAGGTCGTTCGTGCGCATTTCGCTGGCCACGGCGCCGGCCACCTTGCGCAGGCACAGGTCGCCGCCCTGGTGGCCGTGGCTGTCGTTGTATTCCTTGAAATTGTCGACGTCGACCATCAGCAGCGACAGGGGCTGGTCCTGCCGCTGGGCGCGCTGCCACTCGGCCAGGATGGTGTCGTCGAAGCAGCGCCGGTTTGCCAGTCCCGTCAAGCCGTCGCGCGTGGCCAGGCGTTCCAATTCCACGTGCGCGCGCTTTTCATCGGTCATGTCGCGCAGGGTTTCGACGACGGCGATCAGTTCGCCGTGGTTGCCGTAGATGGGGCTGGCATCGACGGCTAGGTAGCGCCGCCGCCCCGTGCGCGGCATGTCGCACCAGTTTTCCGCGCACAGATTGCTGCCCGTGCTGCTGCGGTATTGTTGCTGTGCATGCAGGGCGCGCGTGTCGCCGCCCCGTCCGGCCAGCAGCAGGTCGGCCAGGGTGGGGCGCTCGTCGTTGTAAAAGCAGCGGCCCGGCTCGCGCGTGCCCAGCACTTCGGCCGCCGGCACGCCAGTCAGCTGCTCGCAGGCGCGGTTCCAGATCATCACCTGGCCATGCACGTCGAGTACAAAGGTGGGCACGACCAGCAATTCCATCATCTTGACGGCGAAACCCTGGGCTTCATCGCAGGGCGATGCGCTGGCATGTGCATGGCTATCCGGCATGTAAGCATCCTTCTTGGGGTGAATGAGGGGGCTGGCTCGTTGGCCATGATGCAGCGTGGCGGGCCGAAGGTGTTGATATTGAGCAATACTTTCAGCGATGGGGTGTCGCCGCGTCGTGGCAGACCGGCAGGGGCAGCGAGGCGCGCAAGGTGGTGCCGGTGCCGCTGCGGCTGTCGATGTGCAGGCTGCCGCCGGCGGCGGCCACGCGCTCATGCATGCCGGACAGGCCGCAACCGAGGCGCGGCGGCGAACCCGACAGCCCGACGCCGTCGTCGCCGATGCGGCACTCGACGCTGCCGCCCGCTTGCCGCAGGCATAGCTGGACATGCGTGGCGCGCGCGTGGCGGGCGATATTGGCCAGCGCTTCCTGCACCACGTGGTACAGCAGGGCGCCATGCGCGCGGCCGGCGGCGGCATCGAGCCGGTAATCGCAGCGGCAATCGATGCCCGTGGTGCGCTTGAAGTCGGCCAGCAGTTCCTCGCATGCCGCCTGCAGGCCCGCTTCGAGCGCGGGCGGGCGCAAGTCATGGATGACGCAGCGCAGCGCCGCGATGCTGAGGTCGACATTGCGCACGATCACGGCCAGCTGCTGCGCCAGCTGGGGCGCCACGCCATGCGTGCTGGTCTGCAGCATGGACAGGTCGATCTTCAAGGTCAGCAGATGCTGCCCCAGGTCGTCATGGATGTCGCGCCCGATGCGCAGGCGTTCCTGTTCGCGCGCCTGCTGCTGGCCGCTGGCCAGGCGGTCCTGCTCGGTGTCCGCGCGCAGCTGTTCCAGCGCCCGCAGGCGCAGCGCCAGGCGGTGCTGGCGCCACAGCAGCAGCGCCAGCGCACCGCACAGGATGGCGCAAACCAGTATCAGGGGCAAGGGCGTGCTTGTCGGCAGCATCGGACCGGCGGCGTAACCGGCGTCCAGGGAAGCGAGAGTAGTGGCCGCCAGGCAAGCCAGAATGCTCAGGCGACACGGCGGGCGCAGCCAGCGTTGCATCATTTTCTCGCTCCCTAAATGTTTTCCAACGGGCAATGTTATTACAGAAAATATATTAACCTTGGGTTATTTATATTGTCTAAACGCAAAAGCTGCGCAGTTTTGCCTGCCGCTGTGGCTTTCTTGCTGCCGGATGCCGCGGCGCCAGGCGGCAGGCACGGCATTTGCACGGGAAGTGTCGTGGCGGCATATAATAGAGGGTTGTCAATCGGCTCTCCGGCCCCGGCCTTGTTGTTTTGCGCCGGGCGCGCCCGCATCCATGCGCGATGCGTCAGCCAGCTCTTAGGAAATACAGTGACTTATAGCATCAAAGAGATTTTTTATACCCTGCAGGGCGAAGGTGCGCACGCGGGCCGTCCGGCCGTGTTTTGCCGCTTTTCCGGCTGCAACCTGTGGACGGGCCGCGAAAGCGACCGCGCCACGGCCGTGTGCCAGTTCTGCGACACGGATTTCGTCGGCACCGATGGCGAACTGGGCGGCAAGTTCAAGACGCCGCAGGAACTGGCCGCGCTGATCGACAGCCTGTGGCCGGCCAGCTATGCACCCAGCAAATACGTGGTGTTTACGGGCGGTGAGCCGCTGCTGCAGCTGGACGCGGCCCTGATCGACGCCATGCATGCGGTGGGCTTTACCATCGCCATCGAAACCAACGGCACCTTGCCCGTGCCCGCCGGCGTGGACTGGATCTGCGTCAGCCCGAAGATGGGTTCGACCCTGGTCGTCCACAAGGGCAATGAGATCAAGGTCGTCATCCCCCAGTTCCAGCAAGACCTGGCCGCCTACGAACAACTGGATTTCGAGAACTTCTTCGTGCAGGCGATGGACGGCCCCCTGGCCGCGCACAACATGAAGCTGGCCATCGAGACGTGCAAAAGCAATCCGAAGTGGAAGCTGAGCCTGCAAACCCATAAACTCCTGCAAATACCTTAATAAAACAATATGCTGACTATCACACGCAAGCTTGAATTCGACGCGGGCCACCGCATTCCCGACCACAAAAGCCAGTGCCGCAACCTGCACGGCCACCGCTACACGGTGGAAATCACCCTGGTCGGCAAGGTCATCGAAGCGGAAGGCAATTCCGACAATGGCATGATCATGGACTTTTCCGACGTGAAAACCCTGGCCAAGCAGCACCTGGTCGACGTGTGGGACCACGCCTTCCTCGTCTACGAGAAGGACACGGCCGTGCGCGATTTCCTGGCCAGCCTGCCCGACCATAAGACCGTCGTCATCGACCGCATCCCCACGGTGGAAAACCTGGCGCGCATCGCCTTCGAGATACTGAAGGCGGCGTTCACCGACCATTTCGGCACGGGCTTGCACCTGCATAAGCTGGTGCTGCACGAAACGCCGAATTGCTGGGCCGAAGTGACCGATGAGTGAAACGCACGCTGGCGCGCAGGACGCGCGCTACATGCAGCTGGCCCTGGAGCAGGCCCAGCACGCGTGGGACCTGGGCGAAGTGCCCGTCGGCGCCGTCGTCGTCAAGGATGGCGAAGTCATCGCCGTGGGCTACAACCAGCCCATCGGCCGCCACGACCCCACGGCGCACGCGGAAGTGATGGCCTTGCGCGCGGCCGCTGAAAAGCTGGGCAACTACCGCTTGCCCGGCTGCGAGCTGTACGTGACCCTGGAACCGTGCGTGATGTGCTCGGGCGCCATGCTGCATGCACGGCTGGCGCGCGTGGTCTACGGCGCGGGCGACCCGAAGACGGGCGCCTGCGGTTCCGTGCTGAACCTGTTCGAACAGCCGGCGCTGAACCACCAGACGGCCATCGTTGGCGGCGTGCTGGCCGACGAGTGCGGCGACTTCCTCCGGCGCTTCTTTGCCGAGCGCCGCCGGGCCCAGGCGGAAGCGCGCAAGCTGGCCAATCCGCCGGCCTGACAGCAGACAGGGCAGGGCCTCCATGGCCTTGCCGGTAGGTGTGCCGTGCCTTGCCAGCCCTCCCGGCTGGCATTTTTATAATTGTTGCGAAATAACATCTGTCTAGACCAATTGCCATTCTCAAATGAGAATGATTCGTGTTACAGTATTGTTTTCGCCAGCAAACTTCCCTTACGCATCGCTAACATTATCGTTATCGATCCGGGTTCAAGAGCCAGCCTCCACTCTTACACCGGATCATCATGACTACAGTGCTTCTGCAGCGCTCCGCTGCGCCCGTCGTATCTCCCGTTCCTGCCCGCCGTCATAACCTGGTGCTGCGCGCCGCCTTGCTGGGCCTGTTTGCGGCGCCGCTGTTGCCCGTGGCCGCGCAAACGGCCGCCATCAATGCGGGCACGGCCGCCCAGGAGCCGGCCAAGCTGCCCGTCTTCCCGGAAATCGTCGTCAACGCCAAGCAGGATTACGAGCGCCGCGCCGGCACCAAGACGGTCGTCACGGCGGACGACCTGGAGCGCCGCAATGTCACCGAGATGGGCGGCATCGTGCGCTATCTACCCTTGATCAGCGCGCCAGCGGCGGCCTCGGGCAGCGGCAGCGTGTGGGATGGCTCCGGCAATACGGGCTACAACATCCGCGGCCTGGAAGGCAACCGGGTCAGCCTGGAGCTCGACGGCATCGCGCTGCCCGACGCGGCGCCCAAGCCGGACGGCAACACCCTCAACGCTTTCGCCACGGGCCGTGATTATTTTGATCCGGAAACCTTCCGCGAAGTGCGCATCGATTCGGGCACGACGGCGGCCGGCGGCGCCAATCCCGGCCTGGGCGGCGGCGTGGCCTTCATCACCAAGTCGCCCGAGGATTACCTGGGCGAGGGGCAAGACCATTACGTGGCCTATAAATACGGCCGCGCCACGGCCGATCGCAGCAATGCGCACACCCTGACGGGCGCCGCCAAAATCGGCGCCAATCTGCAGGGCCTGGCCGTCTACGTGCACCGCGACGGCGAGCAGATGGACAGCCGCGGCACCACGCCCGTCAACCCGGACGACTGGCATTCGAACGCCTTGCTGTCCAAGCTCGTGTGGACATTGCCTGGCGACCAAAAGCTGGACTTGACGGTCGACATGTTCGAACGCAAGAACAAGCGCGATCTGCGTAGCAAGGTCAGCGCGTATTACCCGACGGGCGTGCAGCAGGATTCCACCACCAAGCGTACGCGCGTGAGCCTGGGCCACGACGTAGTGCTCAAGGATTTCGCCCTGTTCGACCGCCTGACGTCGAAAGTGTATCTGCAGAACGCGAAGACCGACGACAAGACGCAAGGCCTCTACACGTTTGGCAGTCCGGCGCAGCGCTCGATCGATACCAGCTTCAAGAATGACAGCATCGGCCTGACGTTGGAAGCGTTCAAGCAGCTCAATGCGGACAATGCGCTGCTGTACGGCGTGCAGCTGGAACAGCTGAAAACGCGCCGTCCGTGGCGCGAAGACCGCGTCATCGTCGCCACGGGCCAGCATCAGGTCACCAACAAGAACCGCATGGCCGACATGGACACGAGCAAGCTGGCCCTGTATGTGCGCGACGATCTCAGTTTCAATCTGGCGGGCAAGAAAGCCGTGCTGACGCCGGGCCTGCGTGCCGATTACCGCAAGAACGAACCGAAAAACCTGCAAACCTATGCGATCGCCGTGCCGAACGCGGCCAAGGAAGTGCGCGAAGAGAGCGACACGTATTTCACGCCCAGCCTGAGCCTGTCCGTGGAAGTCTTGCCGCAGATGAACGCCTATGCCACCTTCACGCGCGGCACGCGCCTGCCGACGGCGGCCGAGCGCACGGGCACCTACGACTCCTTCAGCTATACGGGCACGGGGCAGGGCTATGCCGTGCTGGGCAATGCGAACCTGCGCAAGGAAACCAGCAAGGCGTATGAACTGGGCCTGAAGGGCGACGTCACCAGGGGCTTGAGCATGCACGCGTCCGTCTACCAGACGGAATACACGGACATGATCGACTACGTGATGCAAAAAGATGATCCGGTGAACTACCCCACCATCACGCGCGGCCTGTTCCGCCCGGAAAACATCGGCAATGCCCGCACCTGGGGCGCCGAGCTGACCCTGCGCGCGGAACTGGGCGCCTGGACGCCGGCCATGCAGGGCTACCACGTTGACTTGGCCACGGGCGTGGCCAAGGGCCGCTCCTTCAATACCCGGACGGGCGAGAGCGGCGGCCTGAACTCGGTGGCGCCCGCCAAGTCGGCCTTGACCTTCGGCTACGACCACGCGAACCAGTTGTTCGGCCTGGCGCTGACGGCCGTGCATGCGGGCGCCAAGCAGGCGCCGGAAAACCTGCTGATCGGCGATGCCGGGTCCCTGTTCACCGTGCCGTCGTACACCATCTTCGACCTGTCGACGTACTGGAACGTGCACAAGAACGCGAAGATCGTCGTCGGCGTGTACAACTTGACGGATCGCAAGTACTGGGACTACGCCGCCTCGCGCAGCCTGGCCGCCGGCACCACGGCCGCCAGCCGCGCCGAGATCGAGCGCTACGCCAAGCCGGGCCGCAACGTCGCCGCCAGCCTCAGCGTGAACTTCTAAATTTTTACCGGGGAGGGGCGCCTGCCCCTCTTTTTTTCCATGTTTGATTGAATGGTCTCTCTATGAAGTTATCCAAACTCGTTCTATCCCTGCTAGGCAGCCTGCTGATTGCAAACGCATACGCGGCCCCAGCCACCCTGGCGGAACGCTGGTCCACCCTGCGCACGGAACAGCCGAAGCTGCAGATCCGCGACGCGGCGCGCGCGCTGGGTGTGTCCGAAGCACAATTGCTGGCAACCAACATCGGCAAGGGCGTGACGCGCCTGCAGGCGGACGGTAATCAGCCGCGCGAAATCATGCGCGCCGCGCTGGACCTGGGCCTGGTGCAAGCCATCACGCGCAATGAAAACGGCGTCATCGAAACGACGGGCGTGGCCAGCAAGTTCAAGCAGGCGGGCGACAAGTCGGAACAGGCCGACGCGAAACAGGATCCGGAAACGGAAGCGCGCCAGCGCAATATCGCGGGCGGCTACCTGGGCGGCCAGATCGACTTGCGTTTCCACTTTGAAAACTGGAAATACGCATTTGCCGTGGAACAGCCTGGCCGCGACGGCAAGCCGACGCGCAGCCTGCAATTCTTTGACGCCAACGGTACGGCCGTGCACAAAATCTACCTGCGCAACGAGCCGGGCGTGGCCGTCTACGATAAATTGGTGGCGACCTTCCGCGCGCCCCAGCAAAGCGCCGAACTGAACGTGCTGGCCGTGGCGCCGAAGGCGGCGGAAAAGCCGGACAGCGAGATCGACGTCAAGGAATTCCAGCTGGCCTGGAAAGACATGACGGACGTGCACCAGTTTGCGCAAATCATGCGCGAATTCCACCTGACACGCGAGCAGGCGCTGCGCCTGGCGCCGGCCGGCGTGGTCGAGCGCGTGACGCCGCAAGCGCTGCGCACCCTGCTGGAAAACGCGGCCAGGGACAAGGTTGCCATCATGGTCTTCCTGGGCAATGACGGCTTGACGCAGATCTACAGCGGCAAGATCGAGAAAACCATGGCGGCAGGCGGCTTCTTCAATGTGCTGGACCCGGACTTCAACCTGCACATCCGCGACACGGCCCTGCGCAGCGGCTGGGTCGTCAAGCGCGGCGGCGTCACGTCCGTCGAATTCTTCGACAACGACGGCACGCAAGTGGTCTCCTTCTTCGGCGTGCGCGAGCGGGGCAAACCGCAGCCGCAAAGCTGGGTGGACCTGGCTGATTCCTTGCCTAAGGCTAAGTAGGTAGCAGCAGAGTTGCCGCGCGCCGTACCGGTGCGGCAACACTTCAGTGTGGGTGCCGCGTGCCGGTCTCATGTCTGAAGCACAATAGTGGTATGCTGATTGCAAGGCCGCAGCGATCGTGTCTGCGTGCTGGTTCCTGAAGAGAGGCAATCATGGCAACCATCATGGCGAACGGCCTCAACATAGCTTATGAAAGCCACGGCGACCCCAACGATCCGTGCGTGCTGCTGGTCATGGGTCTGGGCATGCAGCTGATCGCCTGGCCGGCGGACTTCGTCGAAGGCATTGTCGAGCAAGGCTTTCGCGTCCTGCGCTTCGATAACCGCGACAGCGGCCTGTCGAGCAAGATGGCGCAGGCGGGCAAACCGTATCTGCCGCTGGCCTACGTGAAAAACCTGCTGGGCTGGCCCCTGAAAACTTCCTACACCTTGAATGACATGGCGGACGACGCGCTGGGTTTGCTGGCGGCCTTGCGCATTGCCCAGGCGCATGTGATCGGCGTGTCGATGGGCGGCATGATCGCGCAAGTGATGGCGGCGCGCGCGCCGCAGCAAGTGCTCAGTTTGACTTCCATCATGTCGAGCAGCGGCCGGCGCGGCTTGCCCGGTCCCACGCGGGCCGCGCGCAATGCCTTGCTGCAACGTCCGAAACGCAATGCCAGCCGCGCCGAAATGATGGCGCACATGGCGGCCACCGTGCGCGTCATCGGCAGTCCCGCCTATCCTGTGTCGGAAAAACTGTTGTACCAGCGCATCGAGGCGGCGCTGGAGCGGGGCAGCTGCCCCGAAGGCGTGGCGCGGCAGATGGTGGCCATTGCCGCCTCGGGCGAACGCACGGCCTTGTTGCCCAGTATCAGCTGCCCGGCGCTGGTGATCCATGGTGCGGCCGATCCCCTGATCCCCGTCGCCTGCGGCATCGATACGGCGGCGCTGATCCCGGGCGCCACGCTCGAAGTGATCGAAGGCATGGGGCACGACATGCCGCCCCAGCTGATCGAGCGCCTGCTCGCCTTGATCGATGTGCATCTGCAAGGTAAGATGGCGCCCCAGATGCGCTCCCAGCCGGCCTAGGCGCGCCCACCACTTTTGAAGGCACGGGCATTTTGAAGACACCTGAAATTGGCATCGCCATCGTGGCGCCCGGCGGTTGCGCGCCCGATGACGCGGCCGTGGCGCGCGGCATCGCCCGCCTGCAGGCGCAAGGCGCCACCGTCCACAATTATTACGATCCCGAACACACCTTCCAGCGCTTCGGCGGCACGGATGCGGGCCGCCTGGCGCAGCTCAACGCGGCAGCCGCCGACCCGGACGTGCAGGTGGTGCTCGCCTTGCGCGGCAGCTACGGCATCAGCCGCATCCTGCCCGACATCGACTTTACCGCCATGGCCGCCAGCCGCAAGCTGTTCGTCGGCTACAGCGATTTTACTGCCTTCCACATGGGCTTGCTGGCGAAAACGGGCCGCGCCAGCTTTGCCGGTCCCATGGTCTGTGATGATTTTACGCGCGACGAACCCGAGCAATTTACGCTCGACCAGCTGTGGTCGTGCCTGGCCGGACCCACGCACACGGTCACGGGCACGGCGGCGGACAATCCGCGGCTTGAGGCAGTGGGCACCTTGTGGGGCGGCAACCTGGCCATGCTCGTGCATCTGCTCGGCACGCCGTATTTCCCGCAGGTCGATGGCGGCATCCTGTTCCTGGAAGACGTCAACGAGCACCCGTACCGGGTCGAGCGCATGCTGCTGCAATTGCTGCATGCGGGCGTGTTCGAACGCCAGCATGCGGTCGTGCTCGGCGACTTTTCCGCCTATAAATTGAGCCCCATGGACAGGGGCTACGATTTCGACGCCATGCTGGCTTACGTGCGCCAGCGCCTGCCCGTGCCCGTGCTGACGGGGCTCGAATTCGGCCACATCCGCCGGCGGGTCACCTTGCCGTTCGGCGGCCAGGCGCGGCTGCAATCGGATGCGTCCGGTTTCCGCCTGCAGGTCAGCGATTACCCGACCCTGGCGCGCCCCTGAACTCCGTGAGCGCCAAACCCGGCAGGTTGCTGCAGCTCGACGTGCTGCGCGGCATCGCCGTGTTTGGCATCTTGCTGGTGAATATCTGGGGTTTTGCCTGGGGCACGCTGTCCTTGCGCTATGGCACCTTGCCGGCGCAGCCGCCCGTGCTCGACCAGCTCGTCATTTTCGGCGTGGCGGCGCTGGCGCAGTTCAAGTTCTATCCCATCTTCGCGTTCCTGTTCGGTGCCGGATTTGCCCTGCAGACACGTTCCCTGCAACGCCAGCTGGGCAGCTGGGAAGCGGCGCAAGCGGCCTACCGGCGCCGTTTGCGCTGGCTGCTCGTGTTCGGCCTGCTGCACGGTTTTTGCATCTGGAGCGGCGACGTGCTGACCTCGTATGCGGTGGCCGGCATGCTGGTCCTGCCGCTGGCAGCGGCCAAACTGAGCCGCATACGCAACCGCGCCTGGCTGGTGGCGGCCGGTTTTCTGCTGTTCATGTGTTTGCTCATTCCCGTGGGCCAGCAGGGCGGCGCGCCGGACACGGCGCATGACTTGCAAAACTTCGCCACCCGCTACGCGACCTACACGCAAGGCAGTGTGTGGGCCGTGGCCAGGCTGCGCGCCAACGATTTCCTCGTCTCCTTGCTGTACGCCGCCGTCATGCTGCCGCATATCATCGTGCTGTTCCTGCTGGGCATCTTGTCCGTGCGCCTCGGCTGGCTGACGCGGCCGCGGCGTCACCAGCGCGTGTGGCGGCGCGTGCGTGCCGTGGGCCTGGGCGTGGGCTTGCCGTTCAACCTGCTGGCGGCGGGAGCCGTCGCGTGGCAGGTGGCCGATCCGTATCAGCAAGTGTTCGATACGGCCCTGTTCGAAGTGGGCCTGTTCGCCGGCGGTCCCGTGCTGGCGGCCGGCTATGTGGCGGCGCTGATGCTGGCAGGGCCCTTCCTGCTGCGTTGGCTAGGCGCATGGCTGGCGCCCGTGGGGCGCATGGCGCTGAGCAATTATCTGCTGCAATCCTTGCTCGGCACCTGGCTGCTGCAGGGGCCTGGCCTGGCCTGGGGCGCGACACTGCGTCCCGCCGAGATGCTGGGCCTGGCGCTCATCATCATGATGGGGCAGGTGCTGCTCAGCCGCTACTGGCTGCGGCACTTCCGCCAGGGGCCGATGGAAGCGCTGTGGCGCCGGCTGGCGCGCTTGCCTTAATCCGATCCCCAGTCGAAGGCGCCTTGCGGCGACGCCGGCGGCGGTGCCCTGGGTTTGGCCGACGGCACGAGGGGATTATCGACGGCATGCCACTCGAACAAGTCCGCGTCGAGCATGCAGGTGCGCGCCAGGTGCAGCGCCTGCTCGGGCGTCAAGGCAGGGTCCAGCCAGCGGTGCGCGTCTTCCAGGTTGACGGCGACGGGGCGGCGGTCGTGGATATCGACCATGCCGCCCAGGCTGTCGGCCGTCACCAGCACGAAACCCGCTTCCTCGCGGTTGAATTTGTACGGCCCGAACTGGGCCAGCGCCAGCAGGAACAGGGGCGCGCGGTCCTTGCGGTGGATGTGCCACGGCTGCTTGCTGCCTTTTTCGCCCGTCCATTCATACCAGCCATCGACGCAGACGATGCCGCGCCCCGCGCGCAGCAAGGGTTTCCAGTAGGCGCCGGCGAGTTTTTCCAGCCGGGCATTGATGGCGATGGGGATTTTTTTCTTGCCGGGGGCGGGCACGGCTTGCGCGGCCCAGGCGGGGCGGTAGCCCCAGAAGACGTCGTCGACCCGCTGCACGCCATCCTGGATATGCAGCACGGGCCGGTACGTGCCGGGCGAGACGTTCAGGTGCGGCTCGGCCTCGCTGTCGAACACCGCGTCCGTCCAGCCGAAGGATGACGCCAGCACGCGCGCCGTGTCATTTTGATCGAATCGTCCACACATGCTGAAATCATACCCGATCGTCATGTGGCACGAGCGCGCGTGCGTCCTTTTCGTGAGTGTGATCAAACGTACAGACTGGTGGCGGCATGTGGCGCACAGTGGAATCCAGTCAGATCCCTGACGCTATTTTTGCATCGGAGGAATTATGTCTTTTGAAAACCCCACCATCCACAAAGGCTTTACCATCAGCGCCACGGCCAGCCAGCGCCGCGATGGCCGCTGGGTCGGCTCGTACATCAGCCAGAACCAGGCGTGCGGCGCGTATGCGGACACCTGCGATTACGATGATTGCAGCAACGAAAAAGAAGCGCAGCAAGTGGCCTTGTCGATAGGCTGGCGCCTGGCCGACGGGGTGCCTGTGCGTTGAACCGGCCTTAGCGCTTGCCCCGCAGGGCCAGCAGCAAGCCCGCGAGCGGGAACAGCAGCACCGCGCCCAGCCGTACGGAGGTCAGCGACGCGGCTTTCACGCCCAGCACATGGGGCAAGGCCAGCAGCAACAGGGGAGCGGGCACGGCAATCACGAAGAAAAACAGGTACCACGAGTAGCCATTTTTCTTGGCCAGCAAGGCGATCAGCGCGCAGCCGACCAGGAAGACGAGCGGTAAATTCACAAATTCCATGGTGTTGAGTTTCCATCCGGGAAAGCGCGTCATTATACGCGCCACCCTGGATGGCCGGATGCGCTTGCCAGCGTCAGTTGCCGACGAAGTCCGGCGGCTGCGGCGCCTGTTTTCCGGCCAGTGGCCCGTCGGCCGGCAGCAGCGCCTTGATGGCGCCGTTATAGATGAGTTCCTGGGCATACGCCGATGCCTCGATCAAGGCCGCATGCACGGACTTGAAACTGCTCGGCGTTTCAATCAGCACGGGCTTGGCGTACACCTGCAGGGTATCGCCGCGCTTGCTGATCAAGATCATGCCCCGGTAGCGCCCATCCTTCTCCAGCGCCCCCGCCACATGAAACTCATAACCCCTGATCTGATGTTTTTGTTCCTGATCCATGTCTCCCGCCTCCAGACCTGATTGTCATGGGCCAGACCATGCCACGCGTATCGAACAGCAGAGTGTTTGATTTGTATCAATACGTCCCTTGAACGCATTCAACTAGCGTATCGACACTTGCTGCAAGCGTAGCGAGCGGAGGGGATGTGTGGCTGAGAAGCGCAACCGCACTTTGGTGCGGTGAGCATCGCCAGCCGCAAAGCCCCCCGCGCAGTAGCTTGCGGCAAGCGTCCTCACCCAGCGCGAATGGCGCGGATCTGTTGGGCTGTTTCCTCGATCTCGCGATACGCTTCCTGGATGTAGCCATCGATCGGGTGCCCATCCATCCACTCGAAATAGGCGCGCTCGTCGTGTTTGATGGCAAAAGGGACGTGGTGGTCGCGTATCGATTCGGCCGTTTCGCGCACCAGCGAGGCAAAAAGCAGCTCCAGAGTTTCCATGATGGTCACCTTGCGAGACAGGAATGCAGAGTATGGAATGTAGCACAAAGCGCGCCGCCGCCCACGCCGGCGCTGGTGCCGTGCGCGCCTGTTGGTCGCCCCCTCGTCAGGCCGGATGGCCGATATGCTCGTACAGGATCACGCAACCGATGACGATCAGCACCATGCCGCCCACCAGTTCGGCGCGCCGGCCCGCGATGGTGCCCAGCACGCGGCCCAGCATCACGCCCAGCGTCACCATGACGAAGGTGGAAAAGCCGATGGCGGCGGCCGTGACGACGATGTTGGCGCCCAGCAAGGCCAGGCCCGCGCCCACGACCATGGCGTCGATGCTGGTGGCCAGGCCCGTGACGGCCAGCACCCAGAACGAGTGCGACTGGGCTGGGGCTTCTTCCTCGTCGGCGTCGGACAGGGCGTTGCGTATCATCAGCAAGCCGATGATGCCCAGCAGGCTGAAGGCGATCCAGTGATCCCACGCTTCCACGTAGGGCGCGGCCACGCTGCCCAGGGCCCAGCCGATGATGGGCGTGATCGCTTCGATGACGCCAAAGATCAGCCCCGTGCGCAGCGCCTCGCGCCATTGCGGCTTGTGCAGGGCGGCACCCTTGCCGACGGCGGCCGCGAAGGCATCGGTGGACATGGCAAGGGAGAGGGCGGCGGTGGCGGCGAAATTCATCGTTGGCTTTCAGTGAAACCTGGCTGGGATGTATGTATAAACTAGAAACCCGGCGATTCTACCCTACGTACAGCACCACCAACGAGGTCAACAGGCAATAGGCGCCAAAGAAATGCCAGCGGCCCTGTTCCAGCCAGCGCGACAGCCAGCGCAGGGCCAGCAAGCCGGCCAGGAACGAGAGCAACATGCCCAGCAGGCTGGGACCGAGCAGGTGCAGCAGGCTGTTGCCGTGTTCAAGATGGTCCAGGCTGCCATTTGCCACGGCCTGGTAGAAGCGCCAGCCTTCCTTGGCCAGCACGGCCGGCGTCAGCACGACGGCCAGGGCAAAGCTGAATTCTTCGGCGCGGCGCTGCGGCACGCCCATGGCGATGCCGGCCGAAATGGTGGCGCCCGAGCGGGAAAAGCCGCGGAAGGGCAGGCACAGGCCTTGCACGGCGCCGATCACCATCGCCTTGCCGATGGACAAGGTGCCATGCTGGCGCGCCTGCAGGCGCGAGGAGACGATGATCAGCACGCCGGCGGCGGCCAGCGCGGCGGCCATCAGTTTCGCGTTGCCGAACAGGTGCTCGATTTCAAAGCCGGGTGCATCCTTGCTCATGACATGCGTAATCCCTTTCAGCAAGCCGAAGCCGACGATGCCCGTCAGGGCCGTGGCGGCCACCAGCAGCAGCACATTGCTGCGGAAGGCGCTGGCCGAACTGAAATACGTGGCGCGCCAGGATTTCCAGAAATATACGATGACGGCGAACATGGTGCCGGTGTGCAACATTACCAGCAGCATGGTCAGTTCGGGCGACGTGGGGTCCAGCCCCATCAGTTTTTCCGCCATGATGACGTGGGCGGAGCTGGATACGGGCAGCAGCTCGGCGAAGCCCTGGACGATGGAAAGGATAAATAATTGCAAAAAGCTCATGGCGGACGGCACTCAGGCGGGAAAAGCAGGGCCGCCGATTTTACCCGCCGTAGCGTGTGCCCGAGCCGTGCGCGCCATTACAGTTTGTCCATGTTGGCGCAGGCCAGCAGCACGCCGAGGGCCATCAGCAGCGTGCCGATCAGGCGGTCGATGGTCCGCTGGCGGCTGATCATGCGCAAACGAAAGCTTGCTTGTGAGAAAAAGATGGCCACCAGGGCAAACCACGCGAGGTGGATGGCGGACATGCACAGCCCATAGCCGAACTGCACACTCAATGGCGTGCCGGGCTGCACCACCTGGGTGTAGGTGCTGATGACAAACAAGGTGGTTTTCGGATTCAGGGCATTCGTCAGCAAGCCGTTGAGCAAAATCTTATGCTGGGGCACGCGGGCCCCGCCCTGCAGGTCGATGACGAGGCCCGCGCGGTTGGCCCAGGTCTTCCAGCCGATCACGATCAGGTACAGGGCGCCGGCAAACTTGATGACCGTAAACAAGGCCGGTGAACTGGCGATGATCAGTCCTACGCCAAACATCGTATAGAACACGTGCACTTGCACGCCCAGCGCGATGCCGAGCGCCGCCAGCAGGCCCGCACGGCGGCCATGCAGATAGCTGTTGCGCGTGACCATCGCGAAATCGGGGCCGGGCACGATGGCGGCCAGCAGGGTAATCAATGCAACGGCAAGCAATGCAATCATAGGTCTTCCTCGGGGAGTGGCGGCCGCATGGCAATCGGTGAGTATTCATCGCCTGTATGGGCAAACTCCTGCTCGCGTGCCGTTGGCCGGAAGACACATTATCGGTGTACTGGCGGCCGATGAAAAACGATGATATCTTGCCGATATGTGTGAGAAAAAATAACAGATCATGAGCAGACAGACAGCACTCGGCAGCTTGCGTTTCTTCGAGGCGGCGGCCAGGCTGGGCAGTTTTGTCCAGGCGGCGGACGAGCTGCACGTGACGCACGGGGCGGTCAGCCGGCAAATCCGTCTGCTGGAAACGTCGCTGGGCACGGCCCTGTTCGAACGCCGCAACCGCGGCGTCTTCCTGACCGCGCCGGGCGCGCAGTTGCGCGATGCAGTCCAGCAGGCGTTCGAACGGCTCGACGCCGCCCTCGATGCGGTGCGCCAGCCGGCGCGTCAGGCGCCGCTGGTGGTGTCATGCGAGCCGACGATCGCGATGAAATGGCTGATCCCGCGCCTCGGCGACTTTTACCGGCGCCATCCGGAAGTGCCGTTGCACCTGTTCGCCTCGGGCGGGCCGGTGGCGTTCCAGCGCGATGCGGTGGACGTGGCGCTGCGCCGCAACGATTTTGCGTGGGATGGGGGATTGCATGTGGAAAAGGTGTGCGACGAATGGATCGCGCCCGTGTGCGCGCCGGCCCTGCTGCGGCAAGGCAAGCTGGATCTGTCCGCGCAACGCCTGCTGCACACGGCGTCGCGCCCGGCCGCCTGGGCGCACTGGCGCGCCGCCGGCACGGACGACGGCAGTAGTTGCCACGGCCACGGCGACAGCCAGACTTACGAGCATTTCTATCTGAGTCTGCAAGCCGCTTGCGCCGGCCTGGGTGTGGCGATCGGCTCCGTCTTCATGGCGCGCGAAGACCTCGACAGCGGGCGCCTCGTCGCGCCCCTGGGTTTCCGGCGCGACGGCAGCGGCTATTTCCTGCTGTCGCCGCTGCCGTTCGACGGCGATGCGCGTCGCACCACCTTGCTGCACTGGCTGCGCGAGCAGATGGGGCAGGCGCTGCCGGTGGCGTAGCCGTCCTGCTTACTGGGGCGCGGCGGCCGGCTTGAACACGGCGCGGAACGCTTTTAACGCTGCCGGATGGTAGATGGTGCCATGGGTTTCGGCCGGCATCTTTTCTTGGTGCCATTGCAAGCCGGGCGGCGCCTGTTTTGCCAGCACGTCGGCCAGGCGCGCCACTTCCACGGCGATGCCCGCTTCGCTGCTGGACGCCAGGTACAGGCTGTGCTTGCCCGGCTTGCCCTTGGCCAGCAGGGCCGCCGCCTGGCGCGGCAGGGCGCCCTGGTTCCACCACAGGCTGGGGTCGAAGGCCAGGTAGTGGTCGAACAGCTGCGGTTCCAGCAGGTATGTTTCCACCACGAACAGGCCCGCCAGCGATTCGCCGACGATGGCCGTCTCGCCCGTCGTGCGGTAGCGGCGTTTGACTTCCGGCATCAGTTCATCGCGGATGAAGGCCCGGTAGGCTTGCGAGCCGCCCACGACGGGCGCGATCTTGCGGTCTGCCGCGCTGTCCGTCGGCCCCGTCAGGTCGCGCCGGCGCTGCGTGTTCTGCATGCCGACCAGCATGAACGGGCGCATGGTGCCGTTGGCTACCGACACCTGTAGCAAGCCGGCCACGTGCAAGAAGTCTTCGGCCACACCGCCGTCCGGCATGTACAGCACGGGCAGCGGCGCGTCGGGCGGCGTATCCCAGGCGCGTGCCACATACACATTGATGTGGCGCTGTTCCTTCAGCGCCTGCGAGTCGATCGTGAAACTTTCGCCGATGACGAGCGGCGTGGCCGCGCTGGCGGCAGCGTTAGCCGTAGCGGCGGGCGCGGCAGTGGCGAGGTGGACGGAGCTGGACAGCAGCAGGGCGGCGGTGAGGTGCAGTGCAAGGCAAGAGCGGCGCATGGTTTCCTGTAATAAGTAGTGGATAGATGGCATGTACTCGTATAGACATGCCATCAAGCAATTCTATCTTATCTTTGAGGCAGGCTTACTTGATCGTCAATAGCTTGCGCTCGCGCACGATCCCTGCCTTGTCGATCGTGTAGGCAACCAGCAGGGCGCCATCCTCGGCGCAGGCGTGGCAGGTGATCAGGGGCGTGGAAAACAGTGCGCTCTGGCCGCCATCGGCGGTCGCCGTGCTGCCGACGAAGTCGGCGGGAGCGAACGGCACGGCGTCCGGGTGGGCGGCGGCAAACGCGCGCCAGGCGGGCGTGGCGCGGTCTTCCTCGCGCACGGCATCTTCGTCGACATCGATGGCGGCGCCATCGCTGCCGATCAGCAGACTGCCTTCATTCGTGTTGGCGCGGAAAGGATAGGTGACGGTGGCCAGGGCCGCCTTGCCCAGCGGGCGCCAGGCCGAGATGAAGCCCGCCTTGTTCGCCTTCACCAGCATTTTGGCGGCGGCGATGGCTTGCGGACGGGCGCCCGAGCGCTGCATGGTGCGCAGCAGGCAGACGTCGGGCGCCGTGGGCGATTGTTCGCTGCGGCAGGCCGACAGCGAGCGCTCCTGCCACACAGCGCGCGCGTCGATGGGGCCCGTTTCCAGGGCATGGGCCGCCTGCATGGCGGCCAGGACGGAGAAAGCAACGATGGCGCAGCCGGCTGTGTGGCGGGAAAAACGTGTGGGCATGGGGGAGTCCTTTCAGTGCGGGAAACAAGGTATCGTCACCGATTATAGAAGGCGGGCCGTGCCCGCCCGCGCACCGCAGGCCCGTTCAGCGCTTCTTTGCCGCCGCCTGGCGCAGGGCCCTGGCTTCCTGCTTGTTGGGAATGTGCGGCCGCGTGGCCAGCTCCGCCTTGACGGCGGCGATGGCGGCGCCGAACTGCTGTTCGGCCTGCGCGGGGCTGGCGCCCGCATAATCCTGTTGATTCGATTGCGCGGCCCGCAGCCGGCGCAGCAGCGCCAGCAATTGCCTGGCGTGCAGGGCGGGCAAGTCTTGCGCCAGCGCTTGCGCGACCACCGCGCCTTCCACATGCTCGGGGTCGATCAAGCGCAGCAAGGCCAGGCCCGCGGGCTGTGGTGCCGGTGTCAATTTGTCCATCCAGCCATTCTAAACGAGGCGAGGATTACAGGTATTCCCAGATTTCATCGAAGGTTTCGCGCGCGAAATCGTTGCGCCAGGCTTCCGAGTTCTTTTCGCGGCTGACGGCAAACACGGCGCGCCACGCCTGCTTCGGCGAGCTCGTGTAGGTGGCGGCGATCTTTTGCAGGCCGGCTGTGCATTGTTCAACCTTGCAGCCGCTCTTCGCCAGTTGCTGGGCGGCAGGTGCCCATGCCACCGGCACCTTGACGACCTGGCATTCGAAGCTGACGGCAGCCGTCTGCATGCCGTTTTCCACCGTCACCGGGGCCGCCTTCGTGGCCCGGCATAGGGCGCCATTCTTGGCGGCGATGACATTCGCGGCCAGCTGTTCGGCGGCAGGCGTGACGGCCGCGCGCATGGCGGCGGGGAACAGGTCGGCGATCAGCTTGCCGGTTTCCGTCGGAAACTTGGCATCGGCCGCCTTCAGGTCGCTGTACGACGCGTATTCGGCGCTCTGCTTGCCCGCCAGGCGGGTGGGGCGCAGGTAGGCGTTGAGCTTGGCGACGCTCGCTTCATCCTGGTTGATGATGGTCTTGATGTACAGGTTGGCCACCTCGATGGGTGCCAGTTCCACGGCGGTTTCCGCGGCGATGGCGGGCTGGGCCAGTGCCACGGCGGTAGCCAAGGCTGCCGCCAGCAGGGCAGTGCGCGATGTTTCTTGTGTTTGGTGCATGTATTTTCTCCACGATTCAATGTCAGGCGCCAAAAAATGCTTTATAGCAACTATGGCGCGCGCATTATAGATGGTAAAAGTCATAACGTTGCGCACAGATGGTTGCGCACCTCAGGCGTCCGCCTTGCTGGCCGCTTCCAGCAAGGCCAGCAGCAGTTCCTTGCGCCGTCCGTCCGCCTTGCGCGCCAGGGTGGCCAGTTTTTCCAGCTTGCCCCAGATGGGATACAGCATGTGCTCGACCAGATAACCTTCCAGCCCTTGCAGTTGCTGGCAGAACAGTTCCAGCTTCTCCACTTCTTCCAGTTCCGCCTGGATCTTGACCTTGGCGTTATCCGTACAGGCGCGCAGGCACGCGGCCAGCACGGGAGCGGAATCGCGCGTCACGCCATGCTTTTCAGCAAAGGCCGCCGTGAACTGGTCCTGCACGGACTGGTGTTCCTCGTCGACGTTGGCCATGTAGTGCTGCACCAGCGGGAAATAACGGGCGTCGAGCAAGCCCAGACCGAACGTGGCATAGCTGCCGGGCATGCAATTCTTTTCGCCTTCCGTGTCGGCATAGAACTCGAATTGCTCGATGGCGGCGCGCGCATACGCTTCCAGCTGCGGCTGCAGGGCGGGATAGGCGAGGGCGTTGGCAAAGAAGCGGTGCGTATCGGATTTCGCCAGTCCCTTGATCGGCAGGTATGCCTTGACCTTGGACTTGAGCTTGATCTGGCAGCTTTTCGGAAAACCGTTGCTCAGCAAATGCGTGATGAAGGCCAGCGCCTGCGCATACGCGCCTTCCTCTTCCTTAGCAATCGCGATGCTGATGGTGGCAAACACGTCGTTGGCGCGGCATTCCAGCTGCGCGTTTTTCAGGTGGATGGCGTCGGGCGCGAAAGTGCTGCTGCCTTCCTTGAGCATGCGCACGGCCCGTTCGCTGCCCAGCTCGCGCGCGATGTCGAGGAATTTGACGCCCGTCGACTTGGCGTAGCTCGGTTCGTGGCGCAAGATCATCACTGCGCCATACAGCAGCAGGTCGATGGGCGCCAGCGCCTGCGTGTCAAGCGCCGCGTCCGCTTTCAAGGTGTATTCGGTGGCGCGGTAGCTTGATTGCTGCACGTCATAGAACTGCGGCAGAAACTGCTTTTCCGCCCACGCCGACACGGCCTGGATGATATCGCTGCGGTGTTCGGCCAGCGCTTGCGGGCGCGACTTGTTCAGCTGCTCGATGCGCTCGAATTGGGCGATCGTCCAGGCGATATCGGGTTGTGGGAACAGGTGGGGGTCGAGCAGGTGGCGCGCCAGGAAGAAGGTTTCCAGCTTTTTCGTCGGCCGCTTGCCGCGCTCGAGTTTTTGCGTGACGTAGTTGTGTATGTGCTCGAGCAAGGTTGTGCGCTTGCCTTCGTTGACATACTCGAGCAGGTTCAGGTGCAGCGTGCCCTGCGCCGTCCGGAACTTGCCGCGAAAGCTGAATCGGTAATCGACGAAGGGCGTGTCGGCCAGTGTTTCCAGCTTCGCTTGCACCATGGCAGCGAGTTGGGGCGCGATGCTGTCGCGCACGACGGCTTCATCGAGGTGCGATGGCGTCCGCGTTGCGACATCGGCGGCATCGGTCAGATGGAAATCGTCCGCC
Organism: Janthinobacterium sp. BHSEK; assembly: GCF_056174685.1. Lineage (NCBI taxonomy): Bacteria > Pseudomonadati > Pseudomonadota > Betaproteobacteria > Burkholderiales > Oxalobacteraceae > Janthinobacterium > Janthinobacterium sp. BHSEK. Next base: position 3,342 of record NZ_JBWBYV010000059.1, on the reverse strand, counting down.
GTGGTGCGTCCGGGTTTGTAGTCGAGTAATAAATCATTGAAGATACCCATCTGCAAGGTGGTCCGGTTGACGGCGTCTTCCAGGTCGGTGCGCTTCAGGCGCTCGACAAACCACGCCTCCACGGCCGCCATCATTTCCGTCGTTGCCTGTTCTAAAAGTGTGCTCATTGACTTCCTTGCCTTGTGCGCGACAGTGCCGTCGGTTGCCGTCACGATCATGTTTAATATAAAGCACTATTTTAGGTGGCCGGGCCTGGATGGGACAAGGGGCGCACGGTTGTCCGGTGGGCGCGGCGAGGTGACTGATGCCGATAGCACAGGGAATGGCCAGCACGGCGCCAGGCAGGCGCGCGGTTAAATATGTACGGTAACAGACGGTAGTTGACTAGCCATCGCGCTACGCTTGCCCGTTATTGAACATTGATATTGCCGGAAACGCCATGATGCATTTATTCCCAGCGAAAAATCGCGCCCAGCTTGAGCGCCGCTGTTCGGCCATTCCGTCAGCCAGGTGGTGCCCGGGGCCGGCGGAGCGTGTGCATAGCGGGGTGCCAGGCCATGCCCTATGAAATTTTGCGCGACAGTATCGCGCTTGAGCCGGCGGGCGATGCCATCCGCTTCCATCTGACCGTCTTCGGGGCGGAAAAGACTTGCCGCATTACCGCGACGGCATTGCACAGCCTGGAGCAGGGGCAGGGCGGCGATCTGCTGCGCATCTTCGATACCCACCGCCTGCGCATCGGCCAGCGCGCCTTCGCTTACCTGAGCCGGGATCTGCTGGTCAGCAGCGTGGTCTTGCGCGCACTTGATTTTTAGTTACTATTTCCAGTGCCGGCGCCCGTGCCCGCGCCAGATATGGTATTTCCGCACAGATCGTCAAGTAAATGCAGGTATGGCTGGACGGAAATGTTACATCTGGGTATTCTGCGCATCTGATACTTATTTCTATACAGAAAAAGTTAAGAGGGCGGTTCGAGCCGGCGGCAACGCGGCGCGCGCTGCCGGGCAAGGTCAGGCATGCAAAGGTGAAGTCGTCCGCTTGCTGAGCGAAACGGTCGTGTTTCGGCGCGCGGCGGGCAGGGAACGGTGCTGTCATCTTTAAAATAGTAGGAGAGGTTGCTCATGGATGCAGAAAAGGATGTTGTGTACGGTACAGAAGATTTGTTGATGAGTTTGTGCAACTCGGTGGTTCGGGTGCTCAACGTGGCAACGCAAAGCAAGGTCAATTATTCGGGCATGGTGCAGCGCATCACCAAGACGGGGCTGAAGCCGGACATCGGCTGCTTCGTCATGTTCGATGGCGGTTTCACGGGTCTGGTGGTGCTCAATTTCGCCGCCGATACGGCGATGGAAATCTACGAGCGCTACATGTTGCACATGGGTATGCCGAAGTCGGAGCTGGCCAGCTTCTACACGTCGGACGAAGTGTCGAACATCATGGGCGAGCTGATGAACCAGATCGTGGGCGACTTCACGGGCAAGGTGCGGCGCGAGCTGCAAACGAACATCACCCAGAGCCAGCCGAAGATGCTGGTGCTGAACAAGCAGGTGATGCTCAGCGTCGACACGCCGCTGGACCGCCCGGAAATGCGTCGTGTCACCTTCTACACGGAAAAGAACAATATTTTCTACCTGGAATTGGCGATCGACCGTACCGAGTTCATCAAGCTGCACGATTTCGATTCGCGCGAAGTCGACGCCGATTCGCTGATGGATAGCGAATACGCGAACCGCGAACGCGATGCCGCCCCGGCCCCTGCGGCGGAACCGGAAGACGACGACAACGCCGACCTGCTCAAATCGCTGGGCATGTAAGCAGCGGTGTCTGAGAGCGGCCGGCGGCATCTTGCCGCCGGCCGCTGCCGTATGCAGCCTACAGGGCCTTGCTCATGAAGACCCGGCTCGTGCCGTCGGGACTGCAGGCAATCTCGCCGAAGCGGCGCCAGCCGCGACGCTCGTAAAATTCGGGCGCCTGGAAACTGATGGTGTACAGCACCGCCGAGGCGCAGCCGCGCCGGCGTCCTTCTTCCTCGAACTGCGCCAGTACCTGGCTGCCCAGTCCCAGGCCCCGCAAGGCGGCGGGCAAATAAAACAAATCGAGAAACAGCAGGCCCAGCGAGGTCCGTCCCATGGCGCCGCCCAGCACGCGCTGGCTGTCGCGGTCGCGCACGACCACGCTCAATACCTGCCTGTCGCTATAGCCGGTGATGGCATCGTTATAGGCATTCAAGCCATCGAGGATGGTTTGCTCGACTTCCGCGTCGAGCGTGGCGCTGACGGAAATGGTGTACGGCAAGGCGGTATGCGGGTGTGCAGGCATGGCGGACAGGAAAATAGTCGATAACTGTATGAATATACAGTATTCTGATTATTTCTGCCCATTTCGTTGCGGCAACGTCAATGTTTCCATGCGGCGCATGCCCACCATGCCGCTGTGCTGGCTGTCATCGAGCGACCAGTATTCGAGCGCATACGCATAGTTGCCGTCGACAATGGTCAGCGATTCCTTCTGACGGCCGTTGGGCGCCTTGTAATACAGGCGCCGCGCGGGCCTGCCATCGACCGTGTGCCTGAACGCCTGCGGGCTGAGGGAGGCGCGCTTGCCCGCCTTGCCCGCCATCGACATTGCCGTGATCGTCACGTAAGCGCGGTCCGGGCAGCGCGCCAGCAGGTGGGCGCCGCTCAGGACGGTGGGCTGCGTCTGGTCCAGCGGGAAACCGAACGGCTGCATGCCGACGATATCGCGGCAATCCATCTGCTGCGCCAGGGACGTCAGCACGGCCGGGTCGAGCGCGCTGGCATAGTGTTTTTCGGCGGCCTGCACCTGGCCCAGCGCCAGGCGGCGCTCCAGTTCGGCCAGCGAGATATCGCTGGGCACGGGCAGCGGTGCGGGGGCGTCGGGGTCGGCCGCGCTCGATGCTTCCGCCTGCATGCGCGAAACGACGGAGTGGCTGCTCCCGGCTGTGCCATCGAGGGCGTGGGCGAATGGCGCGGCGCCGGCAAGGGCCAACGCCAGCGATAAGGCCGTGTGTTTCAGCATGAAATTTCCTGAAATGCTTGCGGTCAGGCGGACTTGGACGCGCCTGACCGCAGATACAAATGAGATGCATTGTGTATCAGATTGCTGTTTTGCACATTTCCTGGCGTGCGCCATGTCTTGCAGTTCGACGCGGACTTTGTTGAAGAGAAAAATATTTATCGTTGTATTTTTGACAAAATAGTTCCCGTTTCTGAGTCAAACAGCCATATCTGTTCAAGATTGATCACGATAATGTCGCCGCCAGACATCAGTTGAACGGGATCGATTACTGTAGCGTCGGCATATCGGTGATACTCCCCCATG